>CAXTCS010000112.1:0-12874 GCA_964242365.1 uncultured Hymenobacter sp.
ACGGCCTGCCCGGCCTCATCATCGACGTGTACGGCGACGTGGCCGTGGTGCAGGCGCACAGCGTGGGCATGTACCGCGCCCGGCCCGAAATAGCCGCCGCCCTGCAAGCCGTTTTCGGGCCCAAGCTGCGCGCCATCTACGACAAGAGCGCCGAAACCGTGCCCGGCAACGCCGTGCCCAACGCCCAGAACGGCTACCTTTTCGGCGAAAGCACCGGCGCCGAACACCTTGTCACCGAAAACGGCCACCGGTTTGCCGTGGATTGGGAGACGGGCCAAAAAACCGGCTTTTTCATCGACCAGCGCGACAACCGCGCCCTGCTGGCCCGCTACTCGCCCGGCCGCCGCGTGCTCAACACCTTCTGCTACACCGGCGGGTTTTCCGTCTACGCCCTCGAAGCCGGCGCCGAGCTGGTGCATTCCGTCGATTCGAGCAAGAAAGCCATTGCCCTCACCGAGCGCAACGCCGAGCTTTCGCGCCACGCCGACCGCCACGCCGCCTACCCCGACGACGTGCTGGGCTTCCTCAAAAACCACCCGGCCGAATACGATTTGCTGGTGCTCGACCCGCCCGCTTTTGCCAAGCACATGGGCGCCCGCCACGCCGCCCTCATGGGCTACAAGCGCCTGAACGCGGCCGGCATCGCGCACCTGGCGCCGGGCGGGCTGCTGTTTACCTTCTCGTGCTCGCAAGTCGTGAGCCCCGAATTATTCGAGGGCGCGGTGCTGGCGGCGGCCATCGAAGCCGGCCGCCCGGCGCGCATCCTGCACCGCCTCACCCAGCCCGCCGACCACCCGGTGAGCCTGTTTCACCCCGAAGGCGCGTATTTGAAAGGGCTGGTGCTGGCGGTGGAGTAGACGAATCAAAACCGTACAGGTAGGCCCGTCTGAGAGCCCCGGAGGGGCGGCCCATCGGTAGAATTAGGACAAGTTGAACGGATAAAGCCCCAGCGGGGCGGCCCAACCCGGCCCGCCATGCACGCCATGCCCAATACGTACACGCAAATTCACCTGCACGTTGTTTTTGCCGTGAAATATCGGGGCGCTTGCATTCCGACCTCGCACGCGGCCCGACTATACCGCTACATCACCGGCATCGTCACCGAGCGGGGCCAAAAATTGCTGGCCATCAACGGCATGCCCGACCACGTTCACCTGCTCATCGGCCTGCGCCCCGATATGGCGTTATCAGACTTAATACGCGACGTGAAGGCATCGTCGTCAAAATTCATCAACGAGCAAAAATGGCTGCCGGGCAAGTTTGCCTGGCAGGAAGGGTTTGGCGCGTTTTCATATTCAACCGCGCAGTTGCCGGCGGTTATTGGGTACGTCGAACGGCAGCAGGAACACCACGCCAAATATTCTTTTCAGGAAGAGTATCGACTGCTGCTTGAAAAATTTCAGGTGCCTTACGAAGACAAATACTTATTTAACGAGTTGGAAGGGACGGGAGAGTAGCCAAGCGGTTGGGTCGCCCCGCTGGGGCTTTGCCTCCTCCAATTCAATACGTTTCTACCGACGGGCCGCCCCTCCGGGGCTATTTCTGGCGGCTCTTTTTATAGCGTCTGCTCGCAGTGCATGAGTTTCCTCAAAAGCAAAAAATCTGCTCCCAAACAGCCCGTGGCCGTCATCGGCGCCGGCATTGCCGGCATTGCCACGGCGGTGCGGCTGGCGGTGGCCGGCCACGCCGTCACGGTGTTTGAGGACGGGGCCACGTTTGGGGGCAAGATGCACCAGCTCACGCTGCCCGGCGGCTACCGGTTCGATGCCGGGCCGTCGCTTTTCACCCTGCCGCAGCTGGTGGATGATATTTTCCGGCTGGCCCGGCGCGAGCCGGCCGATTACTTCCGCTACGAGCGGCTCGACCCGATTACCCAGTACTTTTTCGCCGACGGCACCCGCCTCACGGCCTGGGCCGATGCCGGAAAATTTGGGGCCGAAATCGAGGCCAAGCTGGGCACCCCGGCGGCGGCCGTCACGCGGTTTCTGGCCCGCAGCGGCCGGGCGTACGACGCCACGGCGGGCACGTTTCTGCACAAGTCGTTGCACAAGGCCGGCACCTATTTTAGCCCCGAAACGCTGAAAGCCGTGGCGGCCCTGCCCCAATTAGGCCTTTTGGGCTCCATGCACCAGCGCCACCGACGCGCCTTTGGCGGCGACCCGCGCCTCGTGCAGCTCTTCGACCGCTACGCCACCTACAACGGCTCGGACCCTTACCAGGCGCCGGCCACGCTGAGCATGATTCCGCACCTGGAGCACGGCATCGGCGCTTTTTACCCCGAAGGCGGCATCTACGCCATCGCCGCGAGCCTGGTGAAGCTGGGGCTGGAATTCGGCGTGAAATTCCGCTACAACGAAGCGGTGGCGGAAATCATCACCGCCGAAGGCCGCGTCACGGGCCTGCGCACGGCGCTGGATGTGTACGACTTCGGCCGCGTGGTGAGCAACATGGACGTGGTGCCCACCTACCGCCACCTGCTGCCAAACCAACCCGCGCCCGAGCGCACCCTCGGCCAGCCGCGCTCGTCCTCGGCGCTGATTTTTTACTGGGGCATCTCCCGCCAGTTTCCCGCGCTCGACCTGCACAACATCTTTTTCTCGGCCGATTACCAGCGCGAGTTTCAGGCCATTTTCCGGGACCAAACCGTGGCCGACGACGTGACGGTGTACGTCAACATCACCTCCAAAAAAACGCCCGCCGACGCCCCGCCCGGCCACGAAAACTGGTTTGTGATGGTGAACGTGCCCCACGACCAGGGCCAGGACTGGCCGGCCCTCACCCAGCACACCCGCCGCATCGTGCTCCGCAAGCTGAGCCGGGCCCTGGGCACTGAAATCGAGCCGCTGATTGCCGCCGAAAAAGTCTGGACCCCGCCCGGCATCGCGGCCGATACCTCGTCGTTTGGCGGGGCGCTCTACGGCAGCTCGTCGAACAACGCGCTGGCGGCGTTTTTGCGGCACCCCAATTTTTCGGGGCGGCTGCACGGGCTGTACTTTTGCGGCGGCTCGGTGCATCCGGGCGGCGGCATTCCGCTGTGCCTGCTGTCGGCCAAAATCGTTTCGTCCTTAATTAATGAGGAATGAAGAATGAGGAATGAAGAATTCGCCAACGACAATTCTTCATTCCTCATTCTTCATTCTTAATTCAACCACATGCTTGACTACACCGCGCCGCTACCGGCCGCCAACACCCGCCGGCTGCGCGTGGCCCAGGGCTTGGTGCTGCTGTTTCACCTCACCGGTCTCGTGGGGCTGGCTTTTTCCAGGAACCCCGATTTTTACCTGCGGTTTACGCCGCTCACGCTGGTGCTCACCGCCGGGCTGCTGCTGGCGTTTCAGCCGGGGCGGGGGGCCAGCTTCTGGGGGTTTTGCCTTTCGGTGGCCTTGCTGGGGTTCGGCGCCGAGTTTATTGGCGTGAACACCGGCCGGTTTTTTGGCCATTACACCTACGGCGCCACCCTGGGCTTCAAGCTGCTCGACGTGCCGCCCTTCGTGGGCGTGCCGCTGCTCATCGGCCTCAACTGGCTGGTGCTGACGTACCTGTGCGGCAACCTGGCCCGCTACTTGCCGCTGTCCGAATTGCCCCGCACCATCCTGGCCGCCCTGCTCATGGTGGGCTTCGATGCCTGCCTGGAGCCCGTGGCCGGTCGCTACGACTTCTGGCATTGGTCGGCCAATGTGATTCCGCTCCAGAACTTCCGCGACTGGTTCATCCTCGCCTGCATCCTGCAAATGCTCTTCAACCGGGCCCGCTTCACCAAAGCCAACCCGCTGGTGCCGCTGGTCTACCTCACGCAGCTGCTTTTCTTCTTCCTGCTGGGCGCCAGCCGATAAATTCGGCCGCCAAACCAGCCGGGCCGTTGCCCCGTTAGAATCACTTCCTGCCTTTTGCTCATGCCCGACTTTACTCCTCCGGCCCTCTCGTTGGAGGCGGCCATGCCAATTTTCCACCAACACGGCCTGCACGCCGCCCCCGACGCGCTGCTGGCCACGGCCCTGCGCACCACCGTGCCCGCCCTGCTGGTCCGGTTCCCCGACCGGGCCGCGCTGGTGCACCACAGCCTGCTGGCCGACCTTGAGCGCCAAAAACGCGACCACGCCGCGCTCTACGCCCAATTTCCCACGGCTGTCGAGCGTCTCTACGGCCTGCTGCAACTGGGACTGCGCGAGCTGGCCGGGGTGCCCGGCCAGTTTTACGGCGATTTGCAGACCGGCTTTCCGCAGACCTGGGCGGCGGTGATGGAGCACCTGGCCAGCTACTCGGCCCCGCAGCTGCAACAGCTGCTGAACGACGGCATCCGCAGCCGCCTTTTCCGGTCCGACATCAATATCCAGCTGGTAACCAAGATATTAATGGAGCAGCTCAACCTGCTGCTCAACCCCCAGATTTTCCCGCCCGAGCGCTTCAACACCGGCGAGGTGTTTCGCAGCATCTTCCTGTACTACATTCGCGGCATCTGCACCGACGACGGCGCGCGGATTGCGGCCGAGCATTTTGCCCGGCTGTAGGCAGCCCTGGCCGGGGGCAAACCCTTTGTACTGATGCGTTTATTCACATTGCGCGGGTGGCTGGTGCCGGCCGCGGCGGGCCTGTTGCTAGCCGGCTGCCAGGGAAAATCGACGGCCTCTGAAACGGCTTCGGCCGATAAAAGCCCCGCGGCCGCGCCCACCGACACGGCCAGCGTGCCCGCGCCGCCCGACGGCATCACGGCCGCGCTCATCGGCCAGCACATCAAGGTGTTGGCTTCGGATGCGTACCAGGGCCGGCGGCCCTTCACGCCCGGCGAGGAGAAAGCCACCGCCTACTTAGCTTCCGAATTCAAAAAGCTGGGCCTGAAGCCCGGCCCCAACGGCACCTATTTCCAGTCCGTGCCCCTGGTCGAAATAACCGGCACGCCCGCCCCCACGGCCACCGTGAGCGGCAACGGCAAAGCCCTGACCTTCAACTACCGCACCGACTACATGTTTCTCACCGAGCGGGAACAGGCCACGGTCGACGTCAAGAATTCGCCGCTGGTGTTTGCTGGCTACGGCGTGACGGCGCCCGAGTACAAGTGGGACGATTACGCCGGCCTCGACGTGAAGGGCAAAACCGTGGTGGTGCTCATCAACGACCCCGGCAACGCGGGCAGCGACACCACCCTGTTCAAGGGCAAGGCCATGACGTACTACGGCCGCTGGGGCTACAAGTACGAGGAAGCCATGCGCCACGGCGCCACCGGCCTGCTCATCGTTCACGACACCAAGCCCGCCTCCTACCCCTGGACGGTGGTGCAAAGCAGCAACGGCGGCGCCAAGCTGCACCCCCAAACGCCCGACCACGGCGCCAGCAAGCTCGCCCTCGAAGGCTGGATAACCCTCGACGCGGCCAAGCGCCTCTTCGCCGCCGCCGGCCAGAACTACGAAGCCGCCTACACCGCCGCCAACAAGCCCGGTTTCCACGGCAACGCGCTGGGCCTGAGCCTCAGCACCACGCTGCACAACAAAATCACCCTCAAAACCTCGAAAAACGTGGTGGCCGTGCTGCCCGGCACCACCCGCCCCAAAGAGTACATCATCTACTCGGCGCACTGGGACCACCTCGGCATCGGCCCGGCCATCGCCGGCGACTCCATCTACAACGGCGCCCTGGACAACGCCAGCGGTTGCGCCGGCCTGCTGGCCATTGCCAACGGCTTCGTGCGCGCCAAGGAAAAGCCGGGCCGCAGCATCGTCTTCCTGGCCGTGACCGGCGAAGAACAAGGCCTTTTGGGGTCGGCCTACTACGCCGCCCACCCGCTGTTTCCGCTGGCCAACACCGTGGCCGACATCAACATGGACGAGCTGCTGGGATTCGGCCCGATGCGCGATTTGACCATCACCGGCTACGGCCAGTCGGCCCTGGACGACTACGCCCGCGCCGCCGCCAAAGAGCAAAACCGCTACGTGCTGCCCGACCAGCACCCCGAAACCGGCAGCTTCTACCGCTCCGACCATTTCAGCTTCGCCAAAGTAGGCGTGCCCTCGCTCTACGCCAAAGGCGAGTTCGAAAGCCGCCTCCACGGCAAAGCCTTCGCTGAAACCCAGCGCAACGACTTCGACGCCCGGCGCTACCACCAGCCCGCCGACCAGTACGACCCCAAATGGGACCTGCGCGGCGCCGAACAAGACGCCCGCCTGCTGTTCCGCGTGGGCCAAAAACTGGCCGGCGAAACCACCTTCCCGCAGTGGAAAGCAGGGTCGGAGTTTCGGGCGACGAGGGAGAAAAGCCGGCCGTAGCGGAACCTCACCGCACCAGCAGCCACCCTAGCAGCACGGCCCGCACCGTCCAGGCCAACGTCCTAAGCCAGTTGGTGCGCGTGAGGCCGTCGATGGCGATGTAGTCGTAGCCCGCCGCCAGCCGGTTGTGAAAGGGCACGGAAACGAAAAACGTGGCCGCCCACACCAGCCCCACCAGCGCCAGGCTCCACCAGCCCGCGCCGCCAGGCAGCGCCGTGCGGCCCACCCACGCCAGCCAACTGGCCAGGGCCAACTCCAGCACCATCGGCACCAGCACCACGTAGCTCATGCGGCGGGTGTGCGCGGCGTGGAAAGCCGCCCACGCCGCCTTGGGCACCAGCCCAAAACTGGGGTAATGCACGACTTGCACCGTCCAGATGAGACCGGTGAGGTAGGCCGCGGCGGCGAAGTTGAGCAAGAGCAGCAGGTGCAGCGACATAACAGGAAGAGGAATTCCGGCCTGAACATACGGCTTTTGCGCGCTTCCGCAGCCCCAAAAAGGCCCCAAAACCCGCAGGCAGCGCAGGCCGGGTACTTGCGTGCCGATTTGCTTGCGCACGAGCTTGCACCGCACGCGGTTTACCCCTTCGCCCGATTACCTCCGGCAACTCCGAAAGCCTGACGTTACTCGAGGTACGCCGCTTCTTCTGTGGAGCACATCTGAACGTTGTTCCGGTTTGTGACGCCTTTGTGAAACGCAGCGGTTGCTTTGGGAGCAGGGCTTCCGCCCCAAAATTCAGGCCGTGGTTTTGCCCGGCGCTTCAGCGCCGGGACTGGTGCAGCAGCTAGCTATCTGGGGGCTTTAGCCCTGGTCGATGCCTGAACTCGGCTCCCGGCGCTGAAGCGCCGGGCAAAGGCGATGCCGGCCGGTTTGATGCGGAAGCCCTGCTTTGGAAGCGAAGCAGCAGCAATGCAACGGTTTACGCCCTACATTGTCGTCGCGAAGCAACGCGGGCAAAAGCGGTGCGTCATGCTTTTTATTTCTGTTTTTTTAAGCCAAAACCTCGCGCTTTCGCATGAAAAAACCCTTGTTTCTGTTGCCGCTGCTGGCCGCTTTCGTCACCGGCTGCCCGTCGAATTCCCTGAAAACGAGCAGCTCCGGCGACAAGCCCGATATCCTGCACGCCGCCCTCGACACCACGGTGGCCCCCGGCGACGACTTCTTCACTTATGCCAACGGCACCTGGCTGAACAATCACCCCATTCCAGCCTCGGAAAGCAACTGGGGCATTGGCGAGGAGGTCCAGGACGAGATTTATGCCCGCCTGCGCCAGACCAGCATCGAAGCGGCCGGGGCCAGCGCGGCGGCCGGCAGCAACCAGCAAAAAATCGGCGATTTTTGGGCCGTGGGGCTCGATTCGGTGAAGGCCGATAAGCTGGGCGCGGCGCCCATCAAGCCCGAGCTCGACCGTATCGCGGGCCTGAAAACCGTGGCCGAAGTGCCGGGTGTTATTGCCCACGAAATTCCGCTGGGCGTGAACGCGCTGATTGGGTTTGAGGTAGAGCAGGATGCCAAAAACAGCAGCAAGATTGCCGTGCATTTGTGGCAAGCCGGCCTGGGCCTGCCCGACCGCGACTACTACTTCAACGCCGACTCTCGAACCAAGAACATTCGCCGCGAGTACCTGCGGCACGTGGCCAACACGTTCCGGCTGCTCGGTCAGGATTCGGCCACTGCCCGGGCCAACGCCGCGCGTAATGACCCTGGAAACCACGCTGGCTAGGTCGTCGCGCAAGCTCGAAGCCCTGCGCGACCCTTACGCCAACTACCACAAAATGAGCATTGCGCAGCTCGATAAGCTCACGCCCGGCCTCGACTGGAAAACCTGGCTCGGCCAAATGGGAGCGAGCCGCGTGGATACCCTCATCGTGGGCCAGCCCGAATTTTACCAAACGGCGGGCAAACTGTTGAAAACCCAGCCGCTCGCCGACTGGCAAGCCTATCTCACCTGGCAGGTGGTCCGCGAGTTTGCACCCACGCTTAGCCAGCTGTTTGCGCAGGAAAATTTCCACTTCTACGGCACCCTGCTGCACGGGGCAAAAACAATGCGCCCCCGGTGGAAACGAGTGCTCGACATGCAGGAAAATGCCTTGGGCGATGCGCTGGGCCAGTTATTCGTCAAGGAATATTTCAAGCCCGAAACCAAAGCCCGCTACGACACCCTGGTGAAGAACGTAGTGGCTGCGTTTGCTGACCACATTCAGCAAGCAGATTGGATGAGCGCGCCTACCAAAGTCGTGGCGCTGGATAAGCTCCATAAAATCACGCCCAAAGTAGGCTACCCCAATAAGTGGAAAGACTACTCGGCGCTGACCATTAACCGCAACTCGCTGGCCGAAAACGTGATGCAGGCCAACCTATGGCGACATCGCTATCAACTAAACAAGCTGGGCAAACCCGTAGACCGCACCGAGTGGGAGCTAACTCCCCAGACTTACAATGCCTACTACACGGCGGGCAACAACGAAATTGTGCTGCCTGCCGCCGCCTTTGCCGTGCCCGGCCTGCTCGATGCCGACGCCGACGATGCCTTGGTGTACGGCTACGCGGGCGCCAGCACCATCGGCCACGAGCTCACCCACGGCTTCGACGACGAGGGCAGCCAGTTCGATGCCCGCGGCAACCTGCACGAGTGGTGGAGCAAGGCCGACCGCCAGCGCTTCAACCAGCGCGTGGCCGGCATTGTGAAGCAGTTCGACGGCTACACGCTGCTCGACTCGCTGCACATCAATGGCAAGGCCACGGCCGGCGAGAACATCGCCGACCTCGGCGGCATCGTCATCGGGCTCGATGCGTTTAAGAAAACCAAGCAGTACAAAGAGGGCCAGAAAATCAACGGCCTCACGCCCACGCAGCGCTACTTTCTGGGCTACGCCCTGGGCTGGCAGATGCACGTGCGCGACGAAAGCCTGGCCTCGCAGCTGCTCACCGACGTGCACTCGCCCGCCCAATACCGCGTGAACGGGCCGATGGCCGACGTGCCCGCCTTCTACGAAGCCTTCGGCATCAAGCCCGGCCAGAAGCTCTACCGGCCCGATTCGACGCGGGTGGTTATTTGGTAAGCCAGCAGGACAGTAACTGGATAGTAAGGAGCTAAACAGAACGTCATGCCTCGGCTGCGCTCGGCATGACGTTCTGTTCAGCTCCTTCCCTTGGCCGCCGGCAGGCTCACCGTCACGTTGGTGCCGGCGCCGGGGCGGCTTTGAATAACCAGCGTGCCGCCGTGCCGGTGCACAAAGGCGCGGGAAAGAGCCAGGCCCAGGCCCAGCCCGGCGGCGCGGGGCGCGGGCGCGGGGTCGGGCAGGGCCGGGCCGCTCATGAGCGAGGTGATGGTGCTGCTGCTCATGCCCGGCCCCGTGTCGGTGCAGCTGAGGAGCACCATTTGGGGGTCGTCCGGGTCGGGGGCGGCTTCGAGGTAAACGTGGCCGCCGGCGGGGGTGAATTTTAGCGCGTTGCCGACCAGGTTGCGCAGAATGGTGCGGGCCATGTTGCGGTCGGCCAGCAAGCGCAGGGCAGTGGGGGCAGCCATGGTAATGTGCTGGCCGCTGGCCGTGGCGGTGGTTTGGTACAAGGCCTGGCACTCGGCAAACAGTTCGGACACCAGCAGCGGCGCGGGGCGGCATTCCAGCTCCCCGGTCTGGCTCACGGCCCAGTTCAGCAAGTTGTCGAGCAAATGGTTGAGGCTATCGGCCGCCTGGCGGACCAGCGCGGGCACGCGGGCCAGGCCGGCCTGGTCGTTTTGGGCGATGTACGCGTCTATCATGCTGGTGGCGCCCGCGAAGGCCGTGACCGGGCCGCGCAGGTCGTGGGCCACGATGGCGTACAGCTTGTCTTTGGAGATGGCCACGCTGCGCAGCTCCGCCGACACTTGCTTCAGGGCCCGGTGGTTGGCCGCCAGGGCCGAGCGGTTGCGGCGCAGGTTGCGGTAGAGGTAAGCCGAAAGCAGCAAGCCCAGGGCCAGCACCACCACCGCGGCGGCCAGCAGGTGGGTGTGCCACCCTTGCTCCTGCTGCTGCTCGGTGAGTTGGTGCAGGCGGCGGGCCCGTTCCTGGGCTTCGTAGCTGACCTGGGCCGCGGCCAGGGTTTGCATGATTTGGCGGTTGTTCAGGGTGTCGTTCAGCGCCACGTAGCGCTGGTTCCAGTCGTAGGCCTGGCGGTACTTGTGCTGCTTGGCGGCCTCCGACGCCAGAATGCTGTACGCGTCGAGGGCCCGCTCCAGGTAGTCGCTTTGGCGGGCCAGGCGCAGGCCGTCGCGCACGGCCGCGTTGGCCCGCCCGGGCTCGCCGGTTTGAATGTAGTACATGCCCAGCAGCACCAGCTGCTCGGCCTGGTTGCGCACGGCGTGCTGGCGCCGGCTGATGGCCAGGGCTTGCGCGAGCAGGCGCTTCACCCGCAGCAGGTGGCCCGCCCGCATCTGGTAGGTGGCCAGGCTGGAGAGGTACGTTGATTCGGCCGTCGAGTCGGCGTCGCGCCGGGCCAGGGCCAGGGCCAACGAGTCGAAATGCATGGCCTGCGGGAACTGCCGGCGAAAGAAAAAAAGGCTGCCCACGTTGCCCAGCAGGCGCATGCGGGTGCAGGGCATCACGCCGGCCCGCGCGGCCAGCTGCAAGGCGCGGTGGTAGTGCCGCCAAGCCGTGGCGGAGTCGCCCCGCTCGTGGTAGACGGCGCCCTGGCCCATGTAGGCACGGGCCAGGTCATCGGTTCGGTTCAGGCAGCGGGCCAGGGCTTCGGCCTCCGAAAGCAAGGTCAGCGCCTGCGGGCCGTTCGACAGGTTGGCGTAGCAGCTGGCCAGGCACAAGAGGCCGCGCAGCAGGCCCGGGTTTTGCTCGTCGGCCGGGAGCGTGCGGGCCAGGGCCACGGCCGCTTCGCCATACGGCAGGGCCTGGGCCGGATGTTCGGTGTGCAGCGCACAGCATACGGCGCTCAGCAAGCGCAACCGGGCAGTATCGGCCTGGCTGGCAGCCAGTTGCTTACGGAAAACAGCCGTGCCGGCCGGTGCTGGCTGCCCGGCGGCAGCCGGCCCCCGCGAGGCCAGCAATAACCCAAATGCTACCACCCACATGAGCAAGAATCCGGGCCGAGTCATAATTAGCTACATGGGGCTAACCAAAGGTACTCAGATTCCGTCAACCCTCATGCTTTAATACTATTTTTTGGAATCCCGACCTGAAGAGCAAGAACTTGGCTGGCGCTCGGAAATTCACCTAAGCCGGGTTCAGCAGTTAATTTTCGATACTCGCAGCTGATGCCGGCCGCCCTCAAAATCTGTTTTCAAGAAGGCTGATACAATTTCTTTGGTTTGTTCCTCGCTCACGTAGCGGGCCGGGACGCAGAGCACGTTGGCGTTGTTGTGCTGCCGGGCCAGGGCCGCCAGCTCGGGCAGCCAGGCAATGGCGCCGCGCACGCCGGCGTGCTTGTTGGCCGTGATGCAAACCCCGTTGGCCGAGCCGCACAGCAGAATGCCCTGGGCAAACCCGCCGGCCGCCACGGCCGCCGCCAGCGGATGCGCCACGTCGGGATAATCCATCGAATCCGCCGAGAAGGTGCCAAAATCCTGGATTTCGTAGCCTTGGCCGCTCAGCCAGGCGCGGAGCATTTCCTTATGGGCAAAGCCGGCGTGGTCGGAGCCGAGGGCAAGTTTCATGGTTGGGAAGCAGTGGGGTAAGGGCTTCAAAAAGGCCTTTATTTAAGAGGGTAGTCATGCTGAGCGCAGCCAAAGCATCTCGTGTGCGCAAGTAATTTATTTGCTATTGCACGCGAGATGCTTCGGCTGCGCTCAGCATGACCGGTTCTCCTTTTTCTTAAAATTACTGGCCGGCGGTGTCGCGCTCGGCCTGCCGGGCCAGCTTGGCGTTGAGGCGGGCGGCGTCGCCGCGCCGCACCACGCGGGCGATGTGAATGCTCAGCTCGTAGAGCAGCAGGATGGGAATGGTGACGATAATCTGGGCCGAAATATCGGGCGGGGTGATGATGGCCGCGATGATGAGGATGACCACGATGGCGTGCTTGCGGTAGAGCTGCATGATTTCGGCCGACACAAGCCCGGCTTTGGCCAGGAAGAACACAATCATTGGCAGCTCGAAGACGAAGGCGCACGAGAGGCTCATGGTCGTGAGCGTGCTCAGGTAGCTCTGCATGTCAATCTGGTTTTCGATGCTGGCGTCGACCACGTAGCCGGCCAGAAACTGAATGCTGAGCGGCGCGGCGATGTAGTAGCCGAACAGCAGCCCGAGCAGAAACAGCACCGACACGAAAAACACGGCGCCCTGCGAGTTCTGCCGCTCGTGCGGGTAGAGGCCGGGCTTCACGAAGCGCCAGATTTCCCAGAACAGGTACGGAAACGCCAGCACGATGCCCGCCATGAACGACGTGCTGATGTGCATGGTCAGCTGCCCGCTCATTTCGCGGTTCTGAATCACGAAGCCAATTTTGTCAATGCACAGGTCCGGGGCGTGCACCCACTGGCCGAACTTGCAAAACATGCGGTACGTCCAGAAATCGGGCCGCGAGGGGCCCAGAATCAGGTCGTGAAAAAGAAATTCTTTGGCGAAAAACGCCCCGGTGGCAAACACCACCACCGAAATAGCCGCCCGGATGATGTGCCAGCGCAACGCCT
>CAXTCS010000113.1:0-12853 GCA_964242365.1 uncultured Hymenobacter sp.
GGCCGCCACGCCCGCCGCCGCCCCGCAGCCCGTGAGCAGCCGCCGCCGCCGCCGGTCGAGGTGCAGCACGCGCCCGGCGTTGGAGCCAAGGGCCGCGCCCGTGACCGAAATCGGGGCCTCCGTACCGGCCGAGCCGCCGAAAGTAACCGTGATGAACGCCGTAATCAGCTGCGAATACAGCTTGGAGCGGGGCACCACGCTGCCCTCGCGGGCCGTGTTGTAGATGATGGGCGCAATGCCCCGGCCCAGCTGCCCGCCCAGGAAGAGCTTGGTAAACAGCACCGTGAGCGTGATGCCAATAATCGGGTAGAGCGAGAGCGCGAACACGCGGTTGGGCTCCGAAATGCCCATGCGCAGCATTTCCTGGCCCCAGTGCACCGCCGTTTTGAGCAGCACCGCCGCCAGGCCCGCCGCGGCCCCCACCAGCACGCTCAGCAGGAGCATGTACATCCGCTCGCTGATGTGGCGCGCGCGCCACACGAGCAGCGGGCGCAACAGGCGGTGAACGGCGTGGTGGGGCATAAGCGGCGGCGGGGAGTTAGCGCATCTGTAGCAACGCAAAAATGGCGCCGGCAGATGTAAGCACGCTGAATATTTGCCGGCCCGCTGGGGGGCCGGTTTTTCGGTCTCTCGCATCGACGCCGGTAAGGCGCTGAAATAAAAGGCGTTGGTTTGAAATTATCCGGCCGCTCAGCCGCGAAAATGCAAGGGGTTGTGGCTGAGCGCGGCGGCTTATTTCGGGGCCGGAATGCTCCGGCTGTACGTTTGCTTGAGGTGGCTGCCGATGAGCAGCAGGTTTTCGTCGTGCTCGTACAGCAGGTTGCGCCACAGGCTCTGGATGAGCAGCAGCAGCAGCAGCGTCACCATGTTGGGGTCCTCGACGCCCAGGTCGAGGAAGGCTTGCTTCAGCAACCGGTCAATCGGGCTCATAAACCGCTGAAAATATTTTTGCACCAGCGGCTTGTTAAATTCCTTGTCCTGCACTTTCCAGAAGTCGGGCTCGTCGTGCACCAGCTTGTAGGGCAGGTCGATGATGTTTTCAATCAGCGCCCGCGGATTTGTTTCCGTCAGAATGCCGCGGTTGGCTTCGACGATGCGCTGGAAACCCTGCTTGATGAGGTACTCAAAAAGCTTTTCCTTGCTCTGGTAGTACTTGAACAGCAGCGCCTCGGACACTCCCGCGCTGCGGGCAATCAGCAGCGTGGAGGTGCTGTCGTAGCCTCTTTCGGCAAAGAGCCGCAAAGCCGATTGCTCAATTTTGGAATGACTGGTCATGGCCCGGGCCGGATAGAATAAGCAGCAGGAAATACGCCCTGGAATTACTTTTTTGGGCCAGGGAGTGCGGCAAGATAGCGCCTGAGCAGGCACATGCCGCATTTGGCCCCGCGCTGGCCGCCATCAGGGGGATTTCCGGTCGGGGCACCCCGGCCCGCAGCGCGAACCATGAACGAAAAAATACAGCCGGCCAAATCGAAAAGCTTTCGACTTAGCCGGCTGTAATATGCTGAGGACCCCAAATCAGCTTCTAGGACGAAGGCCTGCGGGTTTTCAGCGAATGTTTCCAGAAGGGGTGGGAGTTCATCTGGATTAAACAGAACGTGGGAATTGGCTGCCCGGAAGAGGATGAGTGTTCCGTAGCAGCGAAACAAAGGTAAGGCAACAAACGCTTAACAAGGATGAGTGTTAGCTCACTTTCTGTAAGTGCACACTCACCAGCCTTGTTCTCAGTTGAATATCTTTGAGATGCTTCGGGTTATTTAGCTGTTTTAGTGCTCATTCGGCAACGAGCTGCTATTTAAATGGGTCGTCCAAGGCGTTGTCATTCCGACGCAGGAGGAATCTGAGTGAAAACGGGCAACGGCGGTGCTCAGATTCCTCCTGCGTCGGAATGACAACGCTTTGACTTAATTTGGATTAGTCCTGAGCGGGCATCAAAAACTGGCTTGGCGCGCCGCGCAAGCGGCTACAGCTCCATAATGTCCTCGTTCCAGAGCGCGGGCTCGGCGGCGATAAATTCGTCCATCATGTCTACGCATTCTTGCAGGTCGAGGTCAACCACTTCCACGCCGTGGCTTTCGAGGAAAGCGCGCGACTCGCCAAAGGTGCGCGACTCGCCCACGACAACCTTCGGGATTTTGAACTGCACGATGGTGCCGGCGCACATGTAGCACGGCATGAGGGTGGTGTAGATGACGGTGTCGCGGTAGGTGCGCTGGCGGCCGGCGTTGGTGAGGCAGTCCATCTCGCCGTGCTTGATGGCGGAGTCTTCCTGCACGCGCTTGTTGTGGCCCTGGCCCACGATTTGGCCGGCGCGGATGAGCACCGAGCCGATGGGAATGCCGCCCTGCGAGCGGCCCAGGCGGGCTTCGTCGATGGCGGCTTGCATGAATTCGTCCATTTTTATTGAGCTTTTAGCTGACAGCTATTAGCCGTTAGCTTCTGATTAGAGGTGTGAAAGTAGAAAAGCTAACGGCTAATAGCTAGCCGCTAAAAGCCAATTACCGGGCGCAAATGCCCCGGTACGGGCAGTATTCGCACTTGGTGAAGTTGTCGGTTTTGCGGATGGGCTCGGCGGGGTCCAGGATGCGCAGCACGATTTGGCGCACCAGCGCTTCGGAGGCGGCCACGAAATCCTGGCCATTGTCGGTGAGGAAACTCAGGTCGGCGGAGAGCAGGCCTTCGTCGATGTTGCGCAGCGAGAGGATGGCGGTTTCGGCGGTGTCGCGCCGGGCAGTGTGGGCCAGCATGAGGCGGTAGAGCCAGAGCTGGCGCACTTTGTCGGCGCTGGAGGAGGCTTCGGCGAGCAGGCGCTCGGTGGCTTCGGCCGGGCTGAGGCGGTCGCGGTGGCCGCGCAGCTGGAGGTCGGCCCGCTTCACGAGGCCCGATTTGTAGTCGACCACGCGCAGGCGGCCGTCGGGCAGCTCGTCGACGCGGTCGGCGTAGCCAAACAGGCGCACGGCCAACCGCGCGGGCTGGCCCGGCACGTCGACGAAAACGGTGGCGGCCAACTCGGCTTCCAGGCCAAAAAGGCGGAGGGGGAGCACGCCGGGCTGCTCGGGCAGGCTTTCGAGCAGGCGCACCACCAGGCGGGTGGCCACCTGGCCGTACACGTGGTTGAGGCCTTCGTCGGCGCGGGCGTGCTTTTCGGTTTCTTCCTGGCGCAGGACTTTCTGCACTTCCGCCGGGGCTTGCTGCACGAGGCCGGGAATGTCGGCGGCCGTAATCGAGCGGGCTTCCTGCTGAAAGGGGCGCATGAGGTTTTCGAGTGCCTCGTGCACCATCGTGCCAAAGCTGCTGGCTTCGAGGGTTTCTTCCACGGCCTCGTTTTCGTGGAAGCGGGCCACTTTCGAAAAGTAAAAGCGCAGGGAGCAGGCCAGGAAATCGTTGAGGCGCGAGGGCGAAATGTTGCGTTCCAGCACGCCGCGCAGGGCGGCGAGCATTTCGGGGTCTTTTTCGAGGATGAGGTCGCCCGCTACGTGAACCTCACCCCCTGACCCCCTCTCCAAAAAAGAGGGGGCACCGGAAATGCTGCTGGCGTCGTCAGGCTCCCCCTCTTTTTTGGAGAGGGGGCCGGGGGGTGAGGTTACCTCCACCGTCAAATCTTCCAGCGTTAATTGCGGGTTTTGGGGCAGCAGGTCGTTTTGCAATTGCAGCAGAAACCGGCTGCGCTCGCCGCTGCGGATGCCTTCGGCGCCGGGCAGCACGTGCACCAAATCGACGCGGGCGGCGCGCTGAAGCAGGCGCCAGAAATTGTAGGCCGTGATGGCCTCGGCGTCGGCGTAGGTGGGCAGCTTGAACTCGGTGAGGACGTCGTAGGGAAACAGCGACTGCTGCTTTTTGGGCGCGGGCAGCACGCCCTCGTTGCAGCTGAGGATGATGAGGTGGTCGAAGTCGAGGGCGCGGGTTTCGAGCAGGCCCATCACCTGCACGTCGGCCAGGGGCTCGCCGCTGAAGGGCAGGCGCGTGCGGCCCATCTGCTCGTAGAGAAACCGCCGGAACGAGCGCACCGACAGCCGCTGCACGCGGCAGTCGAAGGCCGAATCGAGCTGCTTTATCAGTGTGTAAAACAGGTACAGGTACTCGGCTTCGATGCCCGATTGCTTGTCCGAATACACCTGTTTGAGCAAGTCAATCAGCGCGTGGCAGGCCCGGATGATGTCGTCGCAGTTGTCCCAGGTTTTGAACAGGGCCTCGATGAGCGGGTGGTGGGCGCCGAGCTTGAGCAGCTCGGTGGCGGGCAGCAGCACGGCGTTGAGGCGCACGATTTCGCGGCACACCTGGTCGAGGATGCCGTGGTACTGGGGCTGGTCGGGCTGCTTGTCGAGCCACTGCTGGTAGCGGCGCAAAAAGGGGTGGCCGAGCAGCTTGCTCACGGCCAGGTGGTGGTAGCGGGGCACGCCGTAGCCGGTTTCGGCGCTGCCCTCGCGGATGCCGGTGAGGTGCACCTCAAACAGCAAATCGACCAGGTTGAACAGCGGCGTGGCCTGAAAACTCAGGCCCATGGTCACGTTGTAGTCGGGCACTTCATCGGGCGGCAGGCCGTGGAGCACGGGCAGCAGCAGGGTTTCGTCGGGCAGCACCACGGCCACGGTGGCGTCGGGGTATTGGCGGCGGGCTTCGGCCAGGAGCTGGCCGGCCAGCTTGCCCTGCATGCTGGGGTTGGCCACGCCGAGGTAGCGCACGTGGTGGGGCTGGCCGCGCAGCCACTCGACGCCGCCGCCCATGGCGTCGAGCGGCAATTTCCAGTGCTCGAAGTAGCGGCGCAGGTGCTGGCCGGCGCGGTTGGGCGAGCCGGCTTCGAGGTAAAACGGGTCGGCGTCGAAGCGCACTTCGGCCCGGCCGGCCCCCAGCAGCAGGCGGATGAGCGTCTCTTCGGACTTCGACAAATTGCCCAGGCCCACGAACACGTGGCGGGCCGGCGCCGGGGCGGCGGGGTCTTGCAGCTGCTTTTCGAGGCGCTCCACGGCGCGGCGGTAGGCCAGGCCGGGGTAGGCGATGCGCTGGGCGGCCATGCGCCGCTGAAGCTGGTGGTAGACCCGCTCGAGCTGGTCCCAGAAGCTGAACGAGTGCGCGGCGGCCTGGCTCTTTTCGGGCAGCGCGTCGAGGTCCCAGCGCTCCAGGGCCTTGGCCTGGCTCAGGTATTCAAACACCTGGTGGGTGGGGGCCAGGTTCTGGTCGAGGTTGGAAAAATCGCTCAGCAGCAGCCCGGCCCAGCCCACGAAGCGGTCGAAGTCGAGCCCGGTGTCGATGCCTTTCAGGATGTCGTAGAGCAGCAGTTGCAGGGCGATGGGCTCCTCAATCTGCACGCCGGCCAGCTCCACCATGTAGTCTTCCATGGCCGCCACGCGCGGGGCCCACAGCGGCGCGCCCACCGGCAGGGCCAGGGCCAGCTCGTTTTTGAGGTACACCACGGCCCGGCGCGTGGGCACCACCACCACGAGGTCGGACAGCTCGTCGAGCGGGCCCGAGCCGTAGCGGTCGAGCAGCTCGCGGGCGGTGACGGCCAAAAACGAAACCGGGGCGGCGAGCGGCGCCGCGGGCGCGGCCTCCGGGTAAGAAGTGGGGCGGGTTGGCATCGCGGCAAAGATACCAGGCGCGGGCCAGGACCCGAAATACCCCCTGGGAAAGGGGGGCTGGGGGCTTTTGTGTTCCCCTCACGCGTACCCCGACTGGAAAACCGCGCTAGCGCGGCTGCGCCGGCAACAATGGCGCGGCTTCGCTGCTGGTTACCAGCGCCGCCAGCAGCTCGGTAAGCTCTAAGCGGGTGCGGGGGCGGGGAATGAGCAGGGCCGGGGTGTCGGGCGGCACGCAGCCGAGCAGCGTGCGCAGCTCGTAGGCCTGGGCTTCGCGGAAGCCCAGGTTCCAGCCGGCAAAGCAGCGGTGCGGGCAGGGCCCTTCGTCATACACCCGGCAATTGTAGTGGCGCGGGTCGGCCGCGATGTGCTGGTAGTAGAGCTGCCGCACGGCGTCCCGTGTGCCCTCCAGCACCTGCAAAAAGCGTCCGTCGGACGTGTAGAGCAACATGCCCGTGATGCCGTGGCGCTTGTTGTTGGCACGGGCCTGGTCCAATAAAGCCGCAAGCTCCGACTCTTCGAAAGGAACTAGCGACTGACTCTGGTAAATAAGATGATATAGGCTCATAGCAGTAAAAAGTGAGCAACTCAACACGGCAGCGCGCAGTATTCCGGGCTGCCTCAAGGCCCCGGGCTGCATCCGGCACAGGAAGTTAATGAAATAGAATAATATAAAATAACTATGATATAATGAGTAATGTGAGTATTGTTCCTTAGCCGGACAATAGATTTAAGTAATGGATTAGAAGTGAGAATGTAAATCAAAAAGGTTGGCCAAATAAAATAACCCGCACCCCACGCCTTCCCGCCAAAGTAAGCCACCACGCCAACGGCTGCCACCGCCTCTTCGGCATTACCGGTCGCTACGGCGCCAGCTAACCCGATTTCTAAGCGAACATGGGCCACCGCCCGCGTAACCGAGCCGCAGCGCCACCACCCAAACCCGCCAGCTCAGCTCGCCTTTGGCGCCCTCCGCGGCATCGGCCAGTATACGCCCTTGAGAACCGCTGTAACTCAATGGCCCGCTGGGTATCAAACAGCTACTTCTTCCTTACGGTGTTATAAATTCAGCCCTTCCGCAAAGTTGCTTTTCGCTAGCCCCAGCGGGGCGACCCCAAAGCCGTGCTGCTGGTGGGTCGCCCCGCCGGGGCTTCCTCGGTCCGTTCCCGCGGTTTTCTACCGACGGGCCGCCCCGCTGGGGCTAAAAAAGGGGTTGTTGCGGAAATCCTAAAATTAATTGTTTGGGGGGCCGCCGAAACTACCGCAGCGCGTAAATCCGCTCAATTATCTCCACCACTTTCAGGCCCTCCAGCGCGTTGGTCGTGGCGAAGCTGCGTTTTTGCACCGTGTCCACCACGTTTTCGATGACCTGAACATGGTTGGCGGCCGAGCCCTGGAAGGGGCCGTAGTTGTTGGCCGGGTTGGTGGGCGGCAGCGCGGGCAAGGTGTAGTCTTCGAGGTGGCAGTAGTCCACCTTGTCCATGTACTGGCCAGCGATGCGCAGGCTGCCGCGCTCGGCCACCACGGTGAGGCTGCTTTCGAGGTTGCGGTCCCACACGGCGGTGCTGTAGCTGAGCGTGCCGCTGCCGCCGCGCACGAGGTCGAAGGTGACGAGGCCGCTGTCTTCAAACTCGGTAAGGCCGGCGTGGGTGAAGTCGCGGAAACGGGCCGCAATGTTGGTAATATCGCCAAACACCCAGTACAGCAAATCGACGAAATGGCTGAATTGGGTGAAGAGCGTGCCGCCGTCGAGGGCCTGGGTGCCTTTCCAGCCGCCGGGCCGGTAGTAGCGCCCGTCGCGGTTCCAGAAGCAGCTGAGCTGCACCAGAAATACCCGGCCCAGGCGGCCCTCGTCCACCACTTGCTTCAGCCAGGCGGCCGGGGGCGAGTAGCGGTTTTGCATCACCCCAAACACCAGCCGCCCGGTTTGCAGGGCCGTGTGCACGATGGTTTCGGCGTCGGCTTTGGTGAGGGCAATGGGCTTTTCGATGACCACGTGCAGGCCGTGGCGCAGGCCCGCCACCGCCTGCGGGGCGTGGCAGCCGTTGGGCGTGGCCACGGTGAGCACGTCGGCCGCCGGGCCGCTGGCCAGAAATTCTTCGAGCGAAAGGAAAAACGGCACGCCGGGAAACTCGGCGGCGAGGCCGGGCCGCAACTCGGCGCGGGGGTCAATTAAGGCCACTATTTCGGCTCCTGCGTGGCGCGCCACCAGCGCGGCGTGGCGGCGGCCAATGTGGCCCACGCCGCAAATGGCGAACCGAACCAATGCCACTACGCCAGCAACACACTCGCCGGAATGTGCAGTTGGTGATGAAAGAAGCGCGCCATGGCCAGCGTCAAGGGTTTGCGCCGGTTCAGAATGGCCGAGACGTAGCTTTTGCCCCCGATGTGGCCCACCAGGTCCTTGGGTTTGAGGCCCTGCTCGGCCATCTTGAGTTGAATGGCCGCGATGGAGTCGGGCGCCGGAACGGAATAATGCGCGTCTTCGTACGCTTTCACCAGCAGCAAGGCCATCTGCACCTTTTCGCCATCGGGGCTATCGGGCGGCAGCTGGCGGTCAAACTCCTCATCGAGCCACTGCAACAGCTCATCGTATTGCTGCTCGGTTTTCAGCGGGCGAAGTTTCATAACGGACGGAATTGAATGGTAGCAACGTCAACCTGGTCGTATTCGCGGTGCGTGCCAAACCATTTGATTTGGATGGCTTTATAAGCGAAAACGAAGCGCACGACCAGCCGGTATTTGTTGCCCATAATGTTGAAAACCACCCGGTCGTCGCCAACCAGGCTGGCCGAAGGATAGGCCGTTTTCAATTGGTTGAAATTGGCAAAATCTTCGTTGAGCATCTCCGCGTACCACAGTTGCAGCGCCACGGCCGCCCCCGGATAAAGACCACAATAAGCCAACAAGGTGCGGCGGGCGATAATGTTATACACGTAAGGCCAGGGCTGGTTCACTCATGGTGAACAAAAGTACTGCGGTTATTCCGCCCATTTGCTAATGCTGTCGGCAATATATTCCACCTGCTCGCCCGTCAGCAGCGGGTGAATGGGCAGCGACAACACCGCTTCGCACAGCCGTTCCGCCACCGGAAACTGCCCCGCCCGGTAGCCCAGGTAGGCATAAGCCGGCTGCGCGTGCACCGGCAGCGGGTAATAAATCATGGTGGGCACGCCGCAGCTTTTGAGGAAGTGGCGCAGGTCGTCGCGGCGGCTGGCTTCGTCTACTATCAGGGTGTATTGATGAAAAACGTGCGTGCTGCGCGGGTCGCGGGCCGGAATTTGCAGGCCGGGCACCGAGGCCAAAGCCGCGTCGTAACGGGCGGCCACGGCCTGGCGGGCGGCGGTGGCGGCGGGCAGGTGCCGCAGCTTCACCCGCAGCAGGGCGGCTTGCAGGGTGTCGAGGCGGGAGTTGAGGCCGATGTGCTGGTGGTGGTATTTCCGGTCCTGGCCGTGGTTGGCGAGCTGGCCGAGCAGAGCGGCGCGGGCCGGGTCGCGGGTGAGCAGGGCGCCGCCGTCGCCCATCGCACCCAGGTTTTTGGAGGGAAAAAAGGACGTGGTGCCGACCGCGCCCACCGTGCCGGCAAACGCCGTTTCGCCGCTGGCAAACCGGAACGTGGCGCCGATGGCCTGGGCATTATCTTCAATCAAAGCCACGCCGTGCCGGGCAGAAATAGCCCGCAGGGCTTCCAAATCGGCGCATTGCCCAAACAGATGCACCGCCACGATGGCGCCCGTGCGCGGCGTGAGCGCCGCCGCCACCGCCGCCGGGTCGATGTTGAAGGTATCGGCCCGCACATCGACCAGCACGGGGCGCAGGCCGAGCAGCGCTGCCGCTTCGAGCGTGGCCACGTAGGTGAAAGCGGGGACGATGATTTCGGCGCCCGCCGGCAATTGCAGGCTCATTAAAGCCAGGGTGAGGGCGTCGGTGCCGTTGGCGCAGGGCACGACGTGGGCATCGCCCAGGTACGCACCCAACTCGGCCGCGAACTGGCCCACCGCCGGCCCCTGAATGAACGCGGCGGCGGCCAGCACCTCGCGCAGGGCCTCGTCCAGTGCCGGCTGCATGGCTGCGTGCTCGGCAGCCAAATCGAGCAAGTGAATGGGGGAGGGTGGAGCCGGAAGAATCAACGAAAGCGCGTAAAAAAGGTCGTTCAAAGATAGCCGCGACGCCGGGTAGCCCAGGCTGGGTTTCCGCTACCGGGCCAGTAATGTGGCGGCGCACCGCCCCTACAAAACCTGGAGCAGCCAATGCAGTTTCAGCAAATCGAACGCCCGCAGGCGCGGCCTGGCCGAAAGCAGGTTGCGCCGCAGCCGGGGCGCAAGCAGGGCTAACACGGCTTGTGCCAGAGGTTTGGCGCCCCAGCTGCGCAAGCGCAGGGCCGTTTGCAGCAAGCGGGAAGGCGCGCCGGCCCCGTCTTGCCGAAAAACCTGGGCCAGATTGCGCACCGCTTCCTCGCTTTTGGCCAGGAAGGCTGCCGCCGGCTCCAGGCCCGCGTGCAGCACCGGGTTGTCGAGGTGCAAAACCACGACGCCGCCCGCCGCCAGCGCCACACCGAATTGCGTGTCCTCGTGCCCGTACCCGCGCAGCTGCTCATCAAGCGGAAAATCAGTGAGAATGCCGGCCTGCAACAGCACGTTATTAATGGTGAGCTGCTCGTGCGGCGCGCGCTGCCGCAGCGCGGCCGGCCGCGCTTCCCGCCCCCGGCCATACAGCCAGCGCAGGCGCAAGGCCGGGTCGTCGGGCGGGTTGGGCAGGTAGCAGGTGCCTCCAATAAGCACCGGCGCCCGGCCGAGGGCGGCGGCATAGCGGGCCAAAAACTGCCCATCGGGCAGCAGGCTGTCGTTATCGAGCAGCAGCAGCCACTCGTAGCGGGCCGCGGCAGCCAATTGGTTGCGAACAGCGGCGCGGCCGACATTCTGAGATAAATTGTGGTAGCGCACGTCGGGCTGCGCGGCCAGCGGCCGGTTCAGCCTCCGAAATTCCTCGCGCGAGCCATCATCGAATAAAACAATCTCGACCGGGCCGGGCCAGTCGGCACGTTGCGTTACCAGCGCCGCCACCAATTCGTTTACATTCCAATTATGAACCGGAATTAATATCGACAGCCCCGTTGTCATTTTTAATTAGAAAGTAGCAATGAGGAAAAAAGAATCCGCGGGCAATAATTCCTCACTCTTCATTCCTCATTCTTCATTAATTCTTGGCCGAATCCAGCAATTCGCCGTCTTTGCAGGTCAGCACGCGGTGCGGGTATTTTTCAATTAATTGAAAATTGTGCGTTGCCATCAAAACTGCGGTGCCGGCGTTATTTATCTCGCCAAATAGCTGCATAATGCTGGCCGAAACATCGGGGTCGAGGTTGCCGGTGGGCTCGTCGGCGAGCAGCAGCGCGGGCTCGTTGAGCATGGCGCGGGCGATAACGATGCGCTGCTGCTCGCCGCCGGAAAGGCGGTGCGGCATGCGGTTGGCGGCCCCATTCAGCCCCACCTGGCCCAGCACGTCGCTGATGCGCTGCTGCTTGCGGGCCTTGCCCTTCCAGCCGGTGGCATTGAGCACAAACATCAGGTTTTCAGCCACCGTGCGGTCGGAGAGTAGTTGAAAATCCTGAAACACAATGCCCAGGCGCCGCCGCAAATACGGCACTTTGCCGGCCGGCAATTTGGCCAGGGAAAACCCAGCCACGGTGCCCACGCCACTTTGCAAAGGCAGGTCGGCATACAGCGTTTTCAGCAGCGACGACTTGCCCGCGCCCGTGCGGCCCACGAGGTAGGCAAACGCACTTTTTTCCAGCGAAAACGACACGCCTTGCAGCACCGCCTGCTGCTCCTGCATTATCGTGGCATCGTGCAGCTCAATAACATTCTCAATCACTGATTCTTCGGATTTAAGCGGATTTCACGGATTTTGTGGACGATTAAGGCGATTTTTTTATTTATGTTGTGTCCTAATCAAGGTTGACTTGTGCCTTGGCTAATTGAATTCGTTATTTATGAGCTCGCGCCGCGCCGTGAATCGTCCACAAAATCCGTGAAATCCGCTTAAATCCGAAAAATCCGTGATTTATAGCGTTAAGGGCCGTAATTTTCCAAATTCCAGCTCGGCGATTACGGCGGCCAGCTCCATTTCCTTGCCTTCGAGGCCGTAGCGGTGCAGGTCTTTCAGCGGCCGGTCGGCCCGGAAATAGGCGATAAGCACGAAGGCTTCGTCCCGCAGCTGAATATAGTCGGGGATTTTGGCCTTGCCTTTTACTTTGATGATGTACATATTTCAATTAGGAATGAAGAATGAAGAATGAGGAATTAGAACAATAAAAATTCTTCATTCCTCATTCTTCATTCCTAATTAAGCGTCAAGAATTGACGCGCTTGTGGTCGGCCAGAAACGTCGCCAGGCCTTTATCAGTGAGCGGGTGCTGGAGCAGCGCGGTGATGACGCTGAGCGGGCAGGTGACCACGTCGGCGCCAATTTCGGCGCACTGAATGAGGTGCGGCACGTGGCGTACCGAGGCCGCCAGTACTTCGGTCGGGTAGCCGTAGTTGCTGAAAATCTGCACGATTTGCTCCACCACTTGCAAGCCATCGTGGCCGATATCGTCGAGCCGGCCCACAAAGGGCGAGACGTAGGTGGCGCCGGCTTTGGCGGCCAGCAGGGCCTGGCCGGCGGTGAAAATCAGGGTGCAGTTGGTTTTGATGCCTTTGTCGGAGAAGTACTTGATGGCTTTCACGCCTTCCTTGGTCATGGGCACTTTCACCACGATGTTGGGGTGCAGCTCGGCCAGCTGTTCGCCCTCGCGGATGATGCCGTCGTAGTCGGTTGCAATGACTTCGGCCGACACGTCGCCGTCGACCAGCTCGCAGATTTGGCGGTAGTGGGCCATCACGTTGTCCATGCCGCGGATGCCTTCTTTGGCCATCAGCGACGGGTTGGTGGTCACGCCGTCGAGGACGCCAAGCTCCACGGCTTCGCGGATGTCGTTGAGGTTGGCGGTGTCGATGAAGAATTTCATGCTGAAATAATGAAGAATGAGGAATGAAGAAGGAGGAATGATAAAAATTGAACCGGCAGCAACACCGCCCATTCTTCATTCCTCATTCTTCATTCCTCATTATAAAGAATCGGCCCCAAAGCTACTCACCGGCCGCCAAAATTGCGGAACAGAGCAGCACCGGGGCCGACCAGAAAGGGCAAAAAAAAGCAAGCCAAAATCGCACCGCTACAACCACCTACCCTTGCTACCTTCCGGTCCTGGGGGAGTTCAGCAGGAGCTGGTCGTTCTG
>CAXTCS010000114.1:0-12851 GCA_964242365.1 uncultured Hymenobacter sp.
GCGCGGGTCGAACACGTTTTGCCAGTTGGTGGCGCGCTTGCTGAACTCCTGGTAGAGGTCGGCGTGGCCGAGTTTCTGGGCGAGCTGGGCGATGCACCAGTCGTCGTAGGCAAACTCCAGGGTGGTGGAGACGGACGTGCCGCTGCGCTCGTTGGGCACGTAGCCGCGGTCGATGTAGTCGGCCAGGCCGTCGTACCAGCGGTGGCGGGCGGTGGCCACGCAGGCGGCCAGGGCGCGCTCGGCCTGGGCGGGCGGCACGGCTCCGTTCAGCACGGCATCGGCCACCACGGAGACGCTGTGGTAGCCGCTCATGCACCAGTTTTCGTTGGCGTGGTGGCTCCAGACGGGCAGCATGTGCTCGGCGCTCTGGTCGTAGTGCGCCAGCATGGACTGCACCATGTCGGCGTTGCGGCTGGGCTGGATGAGGTTGAAGAGCGGGTGCAGGGCCCGAAAAGTATCCCACAGCGAGAAGGTGGTGTAGTTCACGAAGCCTTCGGCGCGGTGGGTTTGCTGGTCGAGGCCGCGGTACTGGCCGTCGGCGTCCTGGTAGATGGTGGGGCTGAGGCAGGCGTGGTAAAGCGCCGTGTAGAAGTTCTCCTTATCGGCCCGGTTGGGCGTTTGGATGGTGATTCTGCTCAGCTCCTGCTGCCAGCGCTGCTGGCCGGCGCGGCGGGTCTGGTCGAAATCCCAGCCGGGCAGCTCGGCGCGCATGTTGGCCAGCGCGCCGGCCGCGCTCACGGACGAGAGGGCGAATTTGACCTTGATTTTCTCGCCGGCCGTGGTGCTGAAATCGAAGTACAGGCGCAACTGTCGGCCGGCCTGCTCGGGCCAGTTTTTGGTTTGGTCGAAGCGGCCCCAGAAGCCGCGGTAGGTTTCCTTGGCGTCGTATTTTTTCGCGCCGTAGGTTTTGAAGGGCTTCGAAAACTGCAGGGCGAAGTACTCGGTGCGGGTGCGGCCCCAGCCGGTGGTTTGGCGGTAGCCGGTCACGAGCGAGTCGTTTTCGATGCGCACGTAGCTCCACACGTTTTTGTCGGGGTAGTTGTAGATGCCGGCCATCATATCCAGGATGATGTGGGCCTGCTCGCTGGCCGGAAACGTGTATTGGTGGAAGCCCACGCGGGTGGTGGCCGTGAGCTCGGCGGTGATGTTGTGGTCGTCGAGCTTCACCTTATAGTAAGCCGGTTCCGCTACTTCATTCTGGTGCGAGAAGGCGGAGCGGTAGCCGCTCTGGGGCCGGTCGGCGGTGCCGGGGTTGAGCTGGAGCGGGCCGGTGGTGGGCATGAGCAGGAAATCGCCCAAATCGGAGTGGCCCGTGCCGCTGAAGTGCGTGTGGCTGAAGCCGACGATGGTTTTATCGTCGTAGTTGTAGCCCGCGCAGTACTTGTAAATGTCGGGGTTGTACTTGCCGCCCAGCTCGTAGCTGATGGTGTCGGTATCGGGCGAGAGCTGCACCATGCCGAAGGGCACGGTGGCGCCGGGGTAGGTGTGGCCCATCTTCTGGGTGCCCACCAGCGGGTGCGCGTACGGGACGAGGTTTTCGGGTTGAGTGGCTTTTTGGGCGAGCGTGACGCCAGGAAGGGCCAGGAGGGCAGCCAGCAGTAGGTGATTCATGCGGCAAAATACAGTGGGGTCGTAAGCTTAGCGCTCTTTTGGAACATTCAACAAAATGCCCACCGCACCAAGAAGGCACAATGGGCATTTTGCCAGGTCAAAAAACGCGTCATCTGACCGCAATTTGCGCATGCAGATGGGGCAGGATGTTATTTCACTAACTCAATTTTGTTGATGCCGTGGCGGCCATCGCTCCAGGTCATCGTGTTGGGTTGACCAGGCACTACCTCCAGATAAAAGTTGTCGCCTATTAACCCGAGGTTGTACTGCAAAAATATCTCTTCCGGCTCGGGAAGGTGGGAGCCATCGGGAAAATTATACCTAAACAGGAGGATGGCCTGCGGGCCTTCGTCATAAATAAGGCGCTGGCTGCTGGCACTGAGCTCGAATTGAATCGGATAGGTTTTGGTCTTGTAGTGCAAGAAACCAGTGAAATTGGCATAGCGCAGGTCGGGCAAGGAGTGGCGCGAAGGTGCCGACTGAATAGAGAGCGTGGCAAAGTTTTCAAAAGTGGTGTCACGCACTATTCCCAGTTCCTGTTGCCCGCTATTGCGGGGCTGGGCGGTGATGTGCACCCGGCGCAGCGTCCAGTCGCCCACTACGGCCGGACTTACGGCTTGCACAATTTCAGCGCTTTTCTGGTCGTAATCCACCTTGGGGGCGGCTATTTCCGGGGTCTTGGCGCATTGGGAAAATAACAGGCTGGTGCCCACCAGCAAGGGTAGAAAAAGGCTTTTCATACAAGAAAGGAAATTAGCAGGCTGCAATATGCAGTAATTTGAGCCATGAATAACTGTCTGCACTGCGGAGTCCGAACGGCGAATCCCAAATATTGCTCCCGGTCACACGCGGCCATTCACACCAACCAACAGGCTCCCAAACGGCGGCTGACGCGCAAATGCACTGCCTGCGACACGCTGATTCCCGCCGACCGGCAGTTTTGCGCGGCCCACGGCAAGCGCAAGGCCGATTATCGATTGCTCACCGTGGCGCAGCTCAAAGCGAAGGACGCTATCAGGCACCCCAGCTATTATCGGGGCTACCTCAACAGCATTACGCGGCTGCTCAACGCGCACCGCCCCCGGGTATGCCAAGCATGTACATACGACAAACATGTGGAATATTGCCACAAACTCCCCATCAATTCATTTCCTGATTCGGAGGCGGTGCAAGTGGTTTCAGGACCGGAGAATATCCTCATCCTATGCCCCAATTGCCATTGGGAATACGACCACGGCCTATTAACAATGAACCCCGCACTGACCAGCCCATAAAGGCAATTCAGTGCGGGGTTTCAAAGTTGCTGCTGTATGTGGGCAGCCTAACGTGGTGAACCTGACAGGAATCCAACCTGTACTCTAGCCCTTAGGAGAGGCTTGCTTTATGCAGTTAAGCTACAGGTCCATGTTGCGATTTTGCCAAGCAAAGATAACGCAAGTCTGTGAATCTGTCGCCCGGCCCTACGACTTATACAGCAGCGCGATGGCAAAGGAGAGGGCCGTGAGAATGAGCCCGACCATGAAGATGGTGTAGCTGGTGCGCAGCAGGTTGTACTTGCGCGAGAGCACCTCGCCGAGGTAGTACACGTCGGTTATCATGTTGGTGTAGATGGCGTCTTTCTGGCGCATGAGCTCGCGCATGCCGCCCTGAAAATGGTCGAGGCTGAGCTTGGTGAAGTTGCCGAAAAACAGCAGGTTCACCCGGCGGTTGGTGGCGATTTCGGGGCTTTTTTTGAGCCATTTGAAGGCCGTGACGTCGGGCTGGGCCGAGAGGATGGCCGTCGTGACCGAGCCCAGGGCCGTGGCCAGCAAGATGCTCACCGGAATGAGCAGGACGGGGTTGCCGCTCATCAGCGGGCCCAGGGCGCCGGCCTTGCCCATTTTGGCCCCGAGGTAGGTGATGATGACCGAAATGAGCACGGCGTTGAGCTGAATCATCATGCTGGCCTTTTTGTCGGCCATGGCCGAGAGCTTGATGTGGTTGCCGTACATGGTGCGGAACATGGTTTCGATGCCGCGCTTGGGCTCGGCAAAGGTTTCGCTCTGCGCCTGGGTCTTCTTCTTTTTCTTCTTTTCGGTTTTCTTGAGCTGGTCGCGCTGCTCTTCGATGTTCTTTTTGAACTGCTTGCGGTACCGCTCCTTGCCGGCCTCCGACACGTACTTGTGGCCGAGCATGAAATTGAGCTGCAACTCGGCCCAATCGAGGTTGGAGTGGGTTTTGCCGAGCACCAGCTCCCATTCGGTGCGCAACAGCTCGGCGCGGGAGCGGAAGTCGTCGCGGGCCAGGTTGCTCATGTCGGCGTCGACGAGCAGCTTTTGCAGCTCGGTTGCCGGCGTCGCGCCGTGGCGCGTGGCCCGTATCAGCTCGCTCACGAGCCGCACGCGGTCGGGCCCAAAACCGCGCTCGGTGAGCCAGGCGGCGGCGCGCTCCATGCTGCGGAATTCGTGGCCCTCGTACACGTCGAGGTAGCCGGCGTCGTGAAACCAGGCGGCCAGCAGCAGGGCTTCGGTGTCGTCGGGGCCGAGGTGGGCGGCGGGGGCCAGGGCGCGGCATTCCTTCACCACGGCCTCGGTGTGGCGGATGGAGTGGTAGGTGAGCCGGGGCCCCAGCTCCTTGGCAAACAGCGCGGTGATGTAGGCTTCGGCCTCTTTCACCAGGGCCGACGCTTTGGCTTTGGGCGGCTTGCCGTCGGGCGCGGCGGCTGGCGGCGCGTCTTTATCGGTGGGTTCCGTCGGGTCGGCCGGGGCGGGGGCGGCGGCCGTTTCGATGGCTTCGGGGGTAATTTCTTTCATGACGGGCGAAGTTAAGCCGGCTCATCCGGCGGGCGCGCCGGCTTTCAACGCGAAGCGCGGGATGTAAGTTAAAACCGGCCGGCTTAACCGCACAGTAGGGCTTTGCGTAACGGCGCTACCCGGCCGGTCCCGCGACGGTCGTAAATTTGTTTCAGCCCTTCGCGGCGGGATTTCTGCGCCCACCCCATTTCTTTGTTTATGCCCCAACTTTTTCGCTTTCAACCCGCGCTGTTGCTGCTTTGCGCGGTGTTGGCGTTTCCTCTGCGCACCCTGGCCCAGGGCGAATCGTACCAAAACCCGCACCTTTCGCGCCCCAACTACCGGCGCGGCGGCGTGGGCTGGCAGTCCAAGCTGCCGCCCGACAGCAGCCGCATCCGCTATTCGGTGTTTTTGATTGGCGACGTGGGCAACCCCATTCCCAAGGCCAAGGGCGGCGAGCCGTCGCTGAATTTTCTGCGCAAAAAAATCATGGAAGCCGGGGCCAAAAGCACCACCATCTACCTCGGCGACAACGTGTACGAGTACGGCATGCCCGAAGAAGGCGCCTACGACCGCAAGGAAGCCGAGCGCCGCCTGCGCGACCAGCTCGACGTGCTGCGGGACTACAAGGGCGAGAAATACATGATTCCGGGCAACCACGACTGGAAACAGGGCCTCAAAGGCGGCTTCGACCAGGTGATGCGCGAGCAGCGCTACGCCGAAAACTACCTGGCCAGCGACTCGGCCGCCTTTTCCTACACCGGCGACTTCATTACGCCCGGCAACGGCTGCCCCGGCCCTTACGAAGTGCGCCTGCAAGACGACCTGGTGCTGATTACGGTGAACACGCAGTGGTTTCTGACCAACCGCACCGAGCGGCCCTACGGCGCCGGCGGCGGCTGCGGCGTGGAGGACGAAACCGATTTCATGGCCCAGCTCGAAGACATTATTGCCCGCAACAAGGACAAGAACATCATGGTGGTGGGCCACCACCCGCTGTTTTCCGACGGCATTCACGGCGGGTATTTCACGCTGGGCGACCATTTCTTTCCGCTCAGCATCGTGTTTAAGTACGCGTTTGTGCCGCTGCCCATTATTGGCTCCATTTACCCGTTTGCCCGCAAATACGGCGGCGTGAGCCAGGATTTGGCTTATCCGGCTTACCAGGCCTATAAAAAGGGGCTGATGGATATTTTCAACAAGTATCCGAACGTTATTTACGCGGCTGGCCACGAGCACAACCTGCAATACTTTAAGGAAGGCACTACGCACTGCATCGTGAGCGGCTCGGGCTGCAAAACCCAGCACGTGAAGCCCGGCTCGGGCGGCAACGCCTTGTTTTCGGACAAGGAAAAAGGCTGGGCCCGCGTGAACTACTACGACGACGGCCAGGTGTGGACCGAATACTACGTGCCCGAAGGCAACGGCGACAACGCCCGGCTGGTGTTCCGCACGGCGCTTTATGCCAAGACGACCCGCGGCATCGCGGCCACCGGGGCGCCCGCGCCGACCACGCCCGTGGGCAAACAGAAAAAGAAGGACAAGGACGCCCTGGTGGCGCCGGCCGTGCCCACGAACCGGCCCGATTTTCGCGACAGCAGCGTGGTGGTGGCCATCAACCCCAGCTACGACAAGCACGGCAAGTTTCATAACTGGCTGCTGGGCGAGCACTACCGCAAGGAGTGGGCCACGCCCGTGAAGCTGCCGCTGCTGGACCTGGCCCACGACGAAGGCGGCCTGATACCTTACAAAACCGGCGGCGGCAAGCAAACCGCTTCGCTGAAGGTGCGCAACGACGCCGGCCACAATTTCTCGCTGCGCGGCATCGACAAAGACCCCGCCGCCGTGCTGCCCGAGGCCCTGCGTACGGGCTTCGCCAAGGATATTTTGCAGGACCAGATTTCGGCCCAGCACCCGTACGCGTCGTTTGTGCTGCCGCCGCTGGCCACGGCGGCCGGCATTCTGCACACCAATCCGGTGCCGGTTTACATTCCGCAGGACCCGCTGCTGGGGCAGTACTACAGCACGTTTGCTAACGTGCCGGCCGCCCTGGAAGAAGACGCCAAGGACGACCAGAGCAACGTGGCGAGCCTGAACTACGCCAAAAACCTGGTGAGCACCGACAAGGTGCTGGAGCACTTGCTCGAAGACAACGACGACAAAATCGACCAGGTGGCTTTTGCCCGCTCGCGCTTGTTTGATATGTGGATTGGCGACTGGGACCGGCACGAGGACCAGTGGCGCTGGGCCGAGGTGAAGGACAAGGCCGGCAACCGCACCTACACCGCCGTGCCCGAAGACCGCGACATTGCCTTCTTCAAGGGCGACGGTGTGCTGCCCTACCTCATCAGCCGCAAGTTTGCGGTGCGCAACTTTCAGAACTTTGGCTACGACTACGCCGATTATAAGGGCCTGAACCAGACGGCGCTGAGCAACGACCGCACGTTTATGGCCGGCGTCACGCGCGAGCAGTGGGTGGCCCAGGCCCGCTACATGAAGGAGCACCTGACCGATGCCGTTATCGAGCAGGCGTTCCGCGAGAAGTGGCCCAAGGAGATATACGCCCTGCACGGCCCGGAAATCGTGGCCAAGCTGAAAAGCCGGCGCGAGCTGCTGCCCGACCTGGCCGCCAAGTATGCCGACGTGGTGGCCCACATCGTGGAAGTGCGCGGCACCCAGAAGAACGAGAAGTTTGTGGTCGAGCGCCTGGCCAACGGCAACACCCACCTCACGGTGCGCAAAATCACGAAAGAAGGCAAGGTGACCAAGGTGCTCTACGACCGCGAGCTGGAGCACAAGGTGACCGACGAGCTGCGCATCTACGGCATTGGCGGCCGCGACGTGTACGAGCTGAAGGGCGCGGCCAAAAAGGGCATCAAAATCCGCCTGATAGCCGGCACCGGCCGCGACACCATCAACGACCGCAGCAACGTGGCCGGCATGCGCCACCGCGTGCAGATATACGACGCCGACACGGGCAACGTCATCGTCGCCGGCAAAGACGCCCGCCTGCGCCTGGAGCCCGGCGTGGACGTGAGCCGCTACGACCACCCCAAGCGCTTCGACCTCAAGGACTACCGCCTGAACTACACCGGCCCGGCCCTGTATTTTGGCTACAACATCGACGACGGCCTGCTGCTGGGCGGCGGCATCACGCACCGCCGCTACGGCTTCCGCCGCGAACCGTTTTCGTCGGAGCAAAGCCTGGCGGCCAATTTTGCCCCGGCCCGCAACGGCGCCTACAACCTCAAATACACCGGGCAGTTTACGCGCATATTTGGCAAAAACGACCTGCACATCGCCGCGCAGTACTACGGCCCGCAGCTGCTGTATAACTTCTTCGGCATCGGCAACAACACCGCCAACCTGGCCGCCGAAGACGAAAGCCGCAACGCGGTGACCAACCGCACGGTGAACTCGGCTTACCGCGTGCGCTTCAACAGCTTCGCGGTGGCGCCCACGCTCGAACGCAGCCTGTTTAGCTTCCTCAAGGTGGGTTTTGGCCCGCGCTACGAGCAGTTCCGGGTCGAGCAGAGCCCCATCGGCACGGTCATCAAAGACAGCCTCACCAGCAAAGCCGGCGAGGTGACCTACGAAAATCCCCGCTTCGGCATCCGGGCGTCCGATTTTCAGACCAACCAGTACCTCGGCGGGCTGCTGTACCTGAACCTCGACGCCAGCTCGTCGCCCAAAAACCCGCGCATCGGCATTCGCTGGTACAACGAGTTTCAATACAATTTCCAGCTCAACGGCGAAACGCTGAACTACGGCCGGCTGAGCTCGGAAGTCCGGGCCTACCTCACGCCCAACCTGCCGTTTCAGATTACCTACGCCGGGCGGCTGGGCGTGGCCCACAACTTCGGCGACTACCGCTTTTACCAGGCCAACACGCTGGGCGGCACCACCAACCTGCGCGGCTACCGCCGCACCCGCTTCGCCGGCCGCAGCAGCGTGTATGCCAACTTTGAGGCGCGTTTGCAGCTGCTCAACTTCAACGCCTACCTTTTTCCGGGCAAGCTGGGCATTCTGGGGCTGGCCGATTTGGGCCGTGTGTACTCCGAAAACGACGTGCGTTCCGGCGTCAACGCCTTCCACAGCGGCTTTGGCGGGGGCGTCTACGTCGACATTCTAAAGCAGGCCGTCATCAACGCGACTTACTCGGTGGGGGAAGAAAAACTGGTGTTCGTGGGGTTCGATTTCCTGTTCTAGGGGCCAGCGTTAACCAGCTCAATAAGTTGCCCGCGGAAGGCCGCGCCGTCGTGAAAGAATTCACGACGGCGCGGCTTTTTTGTTTGCCGCCGCTACATGATTATGACATTATCACCTAATGGCCTCCTTTTTTATGAAAACATTTCGTAATTTCAGTTTCAGCTTTTAATTATTCTAAATTTCTAACCCCTCCTTTCCAAGCAATGAACAAACTTTACACCTCGGCGCTGGCCATTGTCGGCTGTGCCATCCCGCTTTTCGCCCAGGCCCAGGAAGGCCGGGCCCGGCCCACCGGCCCTGCTGCCGTGGCCATCACCCGCCGCGCCTGCGGCACGATGGACGTGCTGCAAGCCCAGCTGGCCGCCGACCCCGCCCAGGCCCAGCGCATGGCGGCCATCGAGGCCCACACGCGCCGCCTGCTGGCCAACCCGGCCCTGCGGCGCACGGCGGCCACTGGCACCATTATCACCATTCCGGTGGTGGTGCACGTGCTCTACAGTACAACCGCCCAGAACATTTCCGACGCCCAGGTGCAGTCCCAGATTGCGGTGCTGAACGAAGATTACCGCAAGCTGAACGCCGACGCTGGCAAGACGCCGGCCATTTACGCGGGCCTGGCCGCCGACGTGAGCGTGCAATTTGTGCTGGCCACGCGCACGCCCACCGGCGGCGCCACTACCGGCATTATTCACAAGCTCACCAAAACGGCGTCGTGGAGCACCAACGACGCCGTGAAAAACTCCAAGCGCGGCGGCGATAACGCCTGGAACTCTTCGCAGTACCTCAACCTGTGGGCCTGCAACCTGGGCCAGGGCCTGCTGGGCTACGCGCAGTTTCCGGGCGGCGCGGCCAGCACCGACGGCGTCGTGATTCTGTACTCGGCCTTCGGCAGCCGGGCCAAATACCCCGGCGGCACCTACTCCGCCAGCTACGACCTGGGCCGCACCGCCACGCACGAAGTGGGCCACTGGCTGAACCTGCGCCACATCTGGGGCGATGATAACGGCGCCTGCACCGGCTCGGACCAGGTGGCCGACACCCCCAACCAGGGCGCGGAAAACTACGGCTGCCCGGCCTTTCCGCACGTGTCGTGCTCGAACTCGGGCGACATGAGCATGAACTACATGGACTACACCGACGACGCCTGCATGTACATGTTCTCGGCCGGCCAGAGCGCGCGCATGAACGCCGTATTTGCGGCCGGCGGCCCGCGGGCTTCCATCCTCACGTCGCCGGGGGCCACGGCCGCGGGCCGGACGGCCACCGCCACGCGGGCTTCGTTTTACCCCAACCCCGCCACCGACGTGCTGACGCTGGCCCTGCCGGCCGGCGCCGACGCCGCCCAGTACGCCGTGCGCGTCTACGACCTGCGCGGCCGCGAAATGCCCCAGGCCCGCTACGACGGCCGCGGCCAGGTGCAGGTTGGCGCGTTGCCCAAAGGGCTGTACTTCGTCACCATCGGCAACGGCGCCGAGGTTTCCCGCCAGCGCTTCGAGAAGGAATAGTTTATCGCAGCAACGGCCCGAAATAGGCCCCAAATACCGAGGCCCTGCTCATTAGCGCGGGGCCTCGGTATTTGGGGCCTATTTCGGGTCGTCGCATTTGACGCGGCGTGCTTTGCTAGAGTTGTCCGTTATTCGTTGTCCGGCGCTGCTTTTGTCTGATGTTCCGGGGCCGGGCTGCTCGCGAATTGCTGAGCCGATTCAGTGCCGGCCAGCGGCCAACGGATAACGGACAATTACGAAGCTGTTTCGGAAGTAGTCTGGCTAGCCATTTTACGCAGTGAGCTTGTGGCGAAGGCGAACAACAGCCTTAGGTTCGCAGCGCTCCCACGTGCCGGTACGTGTTGAGCAGCACGCCCGTGGACGTCACTTGTGAACTAACGAACGCGAGTTCGCACGGGTAGGCACTCTCCGAAAACAAGCGTTTGCCCTGGCCCAGCAACACCGGGTAGACCAGCAGCACCACCTCATCGACCAATCCCTGCTCGAGCAACACGGACGTCAGCGTGGAGCTGCCGCAGACGATTAAGTCCGGGCCGTCCGTAGCCTGGACGCTGCGAATGCCTTCCATGATGTCCGCGCCTAAATCCGACACCGGTCCCCATTCGAGGCTATCCGGCCGGTGGGTCGCGACGTATTTCGTCGCCGCATTCAGCCCGTTCGCCATCGGACTATCCCCGACCGTTGGCCAGAAGCCGGCCCAGGCGTCGTAGGTACGGCGGCCCAGCAGCAGGTCGAAGGGACTTCCATAGGCCTCGACAACGGCCGCTAACCCCGCCGGCGTTCGGTAGGGGGTCGTCCAATTGGGGTGCGCGAATCCGTCGTTGTCGTCGTGCTGAATCACGCCGTCCAGGGTGATGTGTTCCATGATGCGGATTCTTCTCATGTGGTTTGCTCGTCGCTTGATGTTTGCACAAAGGTGAAGCGGACGGCGCCCACTTACTGAATCGCGGTAATCTCCGTTTTCCCGTGTTCCGATTCCGTTTTCACCAGCCCGAAGCCGGGGGCGTACCACTCGGTCGTGTCCAGGTTCATGGCGGGTAGGTTGAGGCGGCCCATTGCCACGGCCAGCTTCGTGTGGGCCGTGATTTTGAAGCAGTCCCAGGTGCCGGCGCTGGTGGTCACCGATTCTTTGCCCACCACCTGGCGGTTGGTGATGGCAATGGTGCTGGTGGCCGCGATGCCGCCGTTGTTCATGGTGAGCTGGGCGTTGCCGTCGGGCAGGTGGCTGCCCACGGCGAGCGTGGCCGGATAGGTCAGGTAGTCGCCGGTCAGGGTGGCATCGGCCGAGCCCGTTGGGCTGCCCTGCGGCGACGGCGGCATCGACATCCGCATGTCGACCTCAATCTTATTGCCCAAGCACTTGGCTTGGTACACCGAGCTGTTCAGCTCCTTCCCGTTCTCGTTGACGAACTGCGTGTTGACCGTGGCCGTGAGCGCGCCCCCGACGGTGTGCACGTTCGAAGGCTTGATGATTTGCTTGCCCGTTACCTTGCCTTTCCTGTTGGTAATGGTCATTTCAATTACGGCGCCGTTCTTGAACTGGTAATAGTTCTGGCAGCTTTGCGCCACCGTTTGGCCGCTGGCCAGCAGCACGCCAGCCAGGGCCAGGAGTTTCAACGGATTCATAAGGCATCGGAAAAATCAAGTAGATTATTTAAGTATAAATATATAAATTATTAATTACAATAAGCGTCTTTGCAGCGGCTCCGGGCCGTGCCCGCGCTGCCCATTGCGCCTGGCACGCCGGGCCTGTTCGCACACTGCCGAACACCGCGATTAGCCCCGCCAGCCCCGGCGTGAAAACCCGCCCAACCGTTTGGCCAACCCGCTGGTCGGCCCCGAAAGATTGGGGCCCGGTGCCCGGGCATAACCTTTTGCTAATGCCCAGGGTAAGCAAAACGCCGTTAGCTTCGCCTTTATGAAAACCCTGTACCTCCTCCGCCACGCCAAATCCAGCTGGAGCTTCGATGAGCTCAGCGACCAGGAGCGCCCCCTCAACGACCGGGGCCGCGACGACGCCCCCGCCATGGGCCAGGCCCTGGCCAAGCGCCGGATTTGCCCCGACCTGCTGGTGAGCTCGCCCGCCGTGCGGGCCATGAGCACGGCCGTGCTGGTGGCCCGCGAAATGAAGTATCCGCACGAGAAAATCGTGGTCGAGCCCGGCATTTACGGCGCCGAGGTAGACGATTTACTGGCCATTATCCACGGCCTGCCCGATTCGGCAGCATCGGCCCTGCTCGTGGGCCACAACCCCACCATCACCGAAACGGCCAACGAGCTGTCGCCCTCCGCCCTCAACGAGATGCCCACCGCCGCCGTGGTCTGCCTGCGCTTCGACTGCGACCACTGGGCCGAAGTGAGCAAGGCCAACGCCGAATTCTACTTCTACGACTACCCGCGGAATGTCAATTAACAATTAACAATTAACATTTAACATTTAACAATGAGCAATGGGAGAACCGCGGTAAATGATTTGCCGGCCAATTAGTTAGCAGAGCCAGAAGGGCAGAGCAGACCAGTAGCCTGCATTTACAAATTGCTCATTGCCAACTGTTAAATGTTAATTGTTAAATGTTAATTGTCAAATGAAAACCCTTTCCCGCGACCTGAGCTGGCTGCGTTTCAATGCCCGCGTGCTGCAAGAAGCGCAGACGGCCACCGTGCCGCTGCTGGAGCGGCTGAGGTTTTTGGCCATTTTCAGCAGCAACCTCGACGAGTTTTTCAAGGTGCGGGTGGCCACGCTGCGGCGGCTGGC
>CAXTCS010000115.1:0-12850 GCA_964242365.1 uncultured Hymenobacter sp.
GCCAGCCGGTTGGCGGCGGGGCCAAAACCGCAGGCGGGCGCCGCGCCGGCCGCCGCCCGGTTCATGTCTTTGCGGTAGAAGCTGAGGTAGTGCCGGGCATCGCGCCGGCTCGCGGGGTCGATGTAGAAAGTATTACCCCCGCCCGCCAGCACCTGGGCGTGGAAGCCGCGCGGCGTGAGGTCGAGGCGCACCACGGCCGAGGCGTCGTCGAGGCCGATGCCGGCGTAGGTTTTGATAGTTGGGAACCGGGCGGCCAGCTCGGGCGCCAGCACCGGGGCCTCGCGCAGGGCAAACCGGCCGGTGGTGCCGTTGGGCAAGGGCAAGGCCAGCACCAACGGCGCCGCTCCGGCCCTGGTTTCTGAAGGAGCCGTGGCCAGGGCAGCCCGCAGGCCGGCCACGTCCAGCGTCAGGGCCTGCGAATGAAACAGGGCGGCCGCGAGCGGCGACGCCACGGCGCGGGCTTTGTCATCATCGGCCTGAAAAAACCGGGGTGCCGGCCGCTGCTGGGCCTTGGTGCTCAGCGACACGCTCAGTAGCAGCAGCAATAAGGTTCCGGCCCGGCCGAGGCCCCGCCCGACTACGGAAAAAACAGTCGGACACTGGGCCTGCGGTTGGCGCGGGGAATCTTGCTTCATCTAAAACTTGATTTAGGGAAGAGCAGAAAATTCTGAGAAACCGGGGCGCCTCAGGCAGCTGACGGGCTGACCAGTTGTTTCTTTTAAAGGTACTGATTATCTGGATTCGCCAGCGCATAATATCGAGCCTAGCCGCGCAACCTGGTTCTTTCAGGAAGTCGCTTCACCGGATAAAATTAACTTTTCGACAGGGGCACCGGGCCGGGAGCAACGGCTTCTTCCGACCGGAAATCGGCCCTAAATCAGCAGGGTTAGGCGGTTTTCAGGTACTTGACCATTAGCTCGGCCGTTTTTTTGGCGGCTTGCTGCTGCCCCAGCTTTTCGCGCAGCTCGGCGTAGCCGGCTTTGAGGCGCGCCATGTAGCCAGCGTCGGTCAGCATGGTTTTGAGCTCGTCGAGCAGGTTGCGGGCGTTGAAATCGCCCTGAATCAGCTCTTTGACCACGGCGCGCCCCGCAATGAGGTTGACCAGGGAAATGTAGGGCACCTTGATGACCATTTTGCCGATGGCGTAGCTGAGCGTGCTGGTGCGGTAGCACACGATTTGGGGCACGCCAAACAGGGCGGTTTCGAGCGTGGCGGTGCCGCTGGTGACAAGGGCGGCGCTGGCGTGACTCAGCAAATCGAAGGTTTGGTCGAACAGGAACCGGATGCCGTTGCGCTCAAAATGGCGGTAATAATTGGGGTCGAGGTTGGTGACGCCGGCCACCACGAACTGGTATTCCTGAAAGCCGGGCAGGATGGCAATCATTTCGTGCAGCATCTCCTCGATTTCCTGCTTGCGCGAGCCCGGCAGCACGGCGATGATGGGCCGGGCAGAATCGAGGCGGTTGCGCTCAAAAAAATCGGGCGCGGGCTGAAATTCGGCCACCGCGTCGGCGGTGGGGTTGCCGGTGTAATCGACGGCGTACCCGAATTTCTGGTAGAATTCCTCCTCAAAGGGCAGGATGACGAACATCTTGTCTACCCGCGTTTTTACCTGCTCGACGCGGCCCTGGTTCCAGGCCCATATTTTGGGCGATATGTAGTAGAACACCTTGATGCCGTGGTCTTTGGCAAATTTGGCCATGCGCAGGTTGAAGCCGGCGTAATCGACCAGAATCAGCACATCGGGCCGGTAGGCCAGCAAATCCTGCTGGCACTGCTTCAGGTACCCGCGAAACTTGAGGATGCTGGTGGCCGCCTCCACAAAGCCCATGATGGCCAGGTCCTGGTAGTGGCGCACCAGCTCGCCGCCCTGGGCCTGCATTTGGTCGCCGCCCCAGTACCGGAACTGGGCGTCGGCATCTTGCCCGCGCAGCTCGCGCATGAGGTGGGCCGCATGAAAATCGCCCGACCGCTCGCCGGCAATGAGGTAGTATTTCATTCTTTACATTTAACAATTAGCAATTACCATTTAACACCCAGCGTAACCAAAAAGCGGCTTTCGCACGGCCTCCGGCGCTGCAACCAACATCTGTTAAATGTCAATTGATACCTGTTAAATGAAATCAGCCCCCGTAGTATTCGACGAAGTTGCGCGGCGTTTCGTAGAGCTTTACGCAATGCAGCCGGGCCTGGGTGATGGCCGGCAGCTCGCGCTCCAGAATTTGCCAGAAGGCCAGGACCAGGTTTTCGGTGCTGGCCATTTGGCCGGCCATGAAAGGCACGTCGAGGTTGAGGTTTTTGTGGTCGACCTGCTCGGTGATGTGCACGCGCAGCAGGTCGGAAAGGGCCTTTAAATCAACGACAAAGCCGGTATCGGCGTCGGGCTGGCCTTTTACCGTCACGATGAGGTCGTAGTTGTGGCCGTGCCAGTTGGCGTTGGCGCAGGGGCCAAACACTTCGCGGTTGCGCTCGTCGCTCCACTTGGGGTTGTGCAGCTTGTGGGCGGCGTTGAAATGTTCCTGGCGGGAGACGTATATCATAGGTAGTTACTGGTTTCTGGTTCCTGGTTTCTTGTTTCGGATACAAGCCAGCCTGATGGGCTAAGCAACCAGAAACCAGCAACAAGCAACTAGAAACTCTTTTTCCGCAGCAAATATACGAAGAAGGGTACCCCAAACAGGGCGGTGACCAGGCCCACGGGCAGCCCGGCGGGCGGGTAGAGCAGCCGGGCCAGCAGGTCGCACGCCAGCAGAAAATCGCCGCCCAGCACCGCACAGACCAATAAATTGTACCGGCCCGTGGTGCCCAGCAGGCCCCGCGTGAGGTGCGGCACCAGCAAGCCCACAAAGCCCACCGGCCCGCACAGCGCCACCACGCCGCCCGTGAGGCCGGCCGCCAGCAGCACCAGCAGCCAGCGCCGCCGCGCCACCGGCAGGCCCAGCGCGGCGGCCCGCTCTTCGCCCAGCAGCAGCAGGTTGAGGTCTTTTTGCAGAAAGGCCAGCACGAACAGGCTGATGCCCAGCGCCGCCGCCGGGTACGGCAGCAGGCGCCACCCGGCCCGCTCGAAGCTGCCAAATGCCCAAAACACCACGCTGCGCAGGCTGCCCTCGGGCGAGGCCAGGAACGTGAGCAGGCTGCCCACCGCCGAGGCCAGCGCCCCCACCGCCACGCCCGCCAGCAGCAGCGGCGCGGGCAATATCCGGCCGCGGCGGGTGCCCAGCGCCACCACCAGCAGCGTGGCCGCGAAGGCGCCCGCCAGCGCCGCCACCGGCGGCAAATACACCCCCGCCGCCGTGAGCGACGGCACCAGCACGTACACCGCGATGGCGCCCAGCGACGCCCCCGAAGCCGTGCCGAGCAGGTAGGGGTCGGCGAGTGGGTTGGTGACCAGGGTTTGGAGGAGGTAGCCGCTCACGGCCAGGCTGGCGCCGGCCAGCAGGGCCAGCAGCAGGCGCGGCAGGCGCAGCTGCACCAGCACCAGCTGGGCCGGGTCGGCAGGGTTGTAGTGGCGTAACGTGTTCAGGATAAAGGGATACGAAGTGGCGTAGCTGCCCACGCGCAAGCCCAGCACGAGCAGCGCCAGCAGAAGCGTTACGCCCAAAGCCAACCACAAAACAGGGCGACGAACCAACATCAGCGGGCGGAAACGGGCGGCTTGGGTTCGACTTCCTTCAGCAGCGTTTGCAGCTCGCGCACCGCCTCCACTATGCGGGGGCCGGGGCGCTCCATGAGGTCGCCGGTGATGGGGAATACCCGGCGGGTTTGATAGGCGTTGATGCGGCGCAGCTCGGGGTAGTTTTTGAAGAACGTGCTGTCCAGCTTCCCGAAGCTGCCGCCGAGCAGCACGTCGGGGTTCAGCTGGAGAACGTATTCGCGGGTGAGGGCCGGGTAGGGCTGCGGGAAGGTTTCGCGGACGGCGTTCTGGCCGCCGGCGAGGCGGATTTCATCGGTAAACAGCGTGTTTTGGCCGTAGCTGTAAATGGGGTCTTGCCAGGTGATGGCCAGCACGTTGGGGAGTTTAGCGGCGGGCGGCGCGGCGGGTGGCGCGAGCGACTTCAGCTGCTGGCGCAGCGAGTCGGTGAGGTGCTGGGCCTGCGGCGCACGCCCGAGCAGGCGGCCCAGGTCGTCGAGGCCCCGAAATACGTCTTCTACGCGGCGGTAACGTTGGTAATAAACGGGGATTCCGAGGCCCTGGAGCCGCTGGGCGTCGTCGACGGAAGTGATGCCTTCGAGGGTAAAAACCACGTCGGGGTGCAGCAGCACGAGCTTTTCGAGGTCCAGCGGGTAGCTGTTCACCACCGGTTTTTGGTACACGGCGGCGGGGTAGTTGTCGGGCGGGGTGCGGGCCACGATGGTGGCGGTGTCGGCCACGGCGTACAGCATTTCGGTCAGGCTGGGGGCCAGGGCCAGCACCCGGCGCGGGTGCGCGGGCAGGGCCAGGGCGCGGCCTAAGTCGTCGTGTACCAGCACGGTGGCCGCGTGGTTGGGCTCAGACTGGCAACCTGCCAGGCACGCAAGGGGTAAAAGCAGCAGCAAGCAACGCATGGGGCAAAGGTAGGCCCGGTGGCCCACGGCCCGGCGCGCCGGTTTACCTTTGCGCCCGTCCCCAATTCGCCCCTTATGATAGTAGTCACCGGCGCGGCCGGCTTCATTGCCAGCTGCCTTGTTTCCCGCCTCAACGCCGCCAATTTCAACGACGTGGTGGTGGTGGATAATTTTTCCATCGAAAAGAAGCTGCCCAACATCGAGGGCAAAAAGCTGCGCGAGTACGTGGACCGGGAAACGTTTTTTGAGTGGCTCGACGCCCACCACGGGCAGGTCGAATTTGTGTTTCACCTCGGGGCGCGCACCGACACCACGGAGATGGACCCGGCCGTGTTCGACGTGCTCAACCTGAACTATTCGAAGCAGATGTGGCGGGCCTGCTGCCAGTACAACCTGCCGCTGGTGTACGCCTCGTCGGCCGCCACGTACGGCGACGGCACGCTGGGCTACACCGATGCCGAGGAGGCGCTATTTCCGCTCTACCGCCCGCTGAACCCCTACGGCGACTCGAAAAACGACTTCGACAACTGGGCCTTGCAGCAGCCCGAAAAGCCCTATTTCTGGGCCGGGCTGAAGTTTTTTAACGTGTACGGGCCCAACGAATACCACAAGGGGCGCATGGCGTCGGTGATTCTCCACGCCTTCAACCAGATTCAGCAAACGGGCTCGATGATGCTGTTCAAATCGCACAACCCGGCTTACCCCGACGGCGGGCAGATGCGCGACTTCGTGTATGTGAAGGACGTGGTGGAGGTGTGCTATTTCCTGCTGCACCACCGGAAAGATTCGGGCATTTACAACCTCGGCAGCGGCCAGGCCCGCACTTTTCTGGACCTGGCCCTGAACACGTTTCAGGCCCTGGGCCGCACGGCCGACATTCAGTTTAAGGACACGCCGGCGGATATTCGCGACAAGTACCAGTACTTCACCGAGGCCGACATGAGCAAGCTCAGAAGCATTGGCTACGACCGGCCTTTCACCCGGCTCGAAGACGGCATTGCCGATTACGTGCAGAATTATCTGGTGCCGGGGCAGTACATGTAGCTGCTGTTACGCAGGGCCTTCACGCCGCTGGCCATGGCAAGGGTTTCTGGTTTCTGGTTGCTCGTTGCTGGTTAATTACCAGCGGAAAACCAGAAACCAGAAACCAGAAACAAAACCGCCGGCTTCCGCAGCAACTGCGTAACATCAGTATGTAGCTTGAACTATTTAGCTTGCGCAAGCCGGGGCGGCCCCACGCCGGGGCGATTGCCGCCGGCTGCCACCCCCGCCACCCTTGCCGTTCCCACCCACCCACCGCCCTGTGACTGACTCTGCCCGTCCCGTTATCACCGTTGTGGGCGGCGGCTTCGCGGGCACGGCGCTGGTGTTGCAGCTGCGGCGGCAGCCGGCCCTGGCGCGGGCCGAAATACACCTGATTGAGCCCCGGCCGGTACCGGGGCCGGGGCTGGCCTACACGGCCCGGCGGCCCGAATACCTGCTCAACGTGCGCCCCGGCGCCCTGAGCCTGTACCCTGACGCGCCCGGCCATTTTGCCGACTGGCTGCAAGGCCAGCCCGAAAGCGCGGCTGGAATGCCCGAATTTGCCCCGCGCTCGGCTTATGGCCGCTACCTGCACGAGGAGCTAGCGGCCGCACTGCTGCCCGCCGATGGCCCCGGCGGCGTGCGGTGGCACGCCACCACGGCCGTGGCCGCCCCGCTCCTGCCAGACGGCCGCCGGGCGGTGCGGCTGGCCGACGGCACCGCCATCGGGAGCGACTACGTGGTGCTGGCACTGGGCAATTTTCCGCCCCCGCCGCCCACCGGGCCCGACCTGGCTTACCTCGCCCACCCCGGCTACCACGCCGACCCCTGGGTGGCCGGCAACCTGCGCCGCATTGGCCCCGACGAAGACGTACTGCTCATCGGCTCGGGGCTGACGGCGGTGGATGTGCTGCTGGCCCTGCGCCAGGACGGCCACCGCGCGCCGATAACGGTGGTGTCGCGCCACGGGCGCTGGCCCGCCGCGCACGGCCCGGCCACGGCGCCCTACCCCAGCTTTTACGCCGAGATGGCGGCCGAAACCACGGTTGCGGGCGTGGTCGCGGTGTTCAGGCGGCAAGTGCGGGCAGCGGCGGCCCAGGGCATCGACTGGCGGCCGGTACTCGACGCGCTGCGGCCGGATTTGGCCCGCATCTGGGCCGCGTGGCCGCTGGGGGAGCAGCGCCGGTTTTTGCGGCACCTGGCGGGCTTGTGGGCCGTGACGCGCCACCGCAGCCCGCCCCAAAATGCCGCCGCGGTGGCCGCCCTCACCGCGGCGGGCCTGGTGCAATTGCAAGTGGGCACGGTGCGCGAAATCCGGCCCGATGGCGACCGGCTGCGGGTGCGCGTGCGGCCCCACGACACCGCTGGCTGCTGGCACACGGCCCAGCACGTGGTATCCTGCGCGGGCCCGCTGCTGAGCTACCGCCGCATTGCCGACCCGCTGGTGGTGAGCCTGCGCGAAGCCGGCCAGCTCACCCCCGACCCGCTCGACCTGGGCATGCGCACGGATGCGCACGGCGCGCTGCTGGATGCGGAGGGCGCGGCCTCGTCGGCGTTGTTCGCGGTGGGCCCTGCCCGGCGGCCGGCCTATTTCGAGTCGACGGCGGTGCCGGAGCTGCGGGAGCAGGCCGCGGCCTTGGCGGCGGAGATAGCCAGGCGGCAGGTAGGCGCCGGGTAATTCGCCCACGTTGCGGCTTATTGGGACCAGGAAAGGCCCGGCCGGGTGCACATTAGCAGGAAAGGGTTAGCGAGCAAGGCCAACGCCCAAGCCGGTCCTTGACCTTAAACTGGACGCGTCTGCTTTGCCCGGCGCCTCAGCGCCGGGAGCAGGAGTTCAGTGTCTTTTTGGGCTTTGGCCCTTGCTGGGGGCTGGAACAGTCAGGGCTAAAGCCCCAGGCAAATACCTCCTGCCATAGTCCCGGCGCTGAAGCGCCGGGCAAAGGCCCACCTAGTTTTCGGGGCGGAATCCTGGCCTCGCTGGGGTTGCGTTGCGGAGGCCGCAACTTGCGTTGACGTCAGACCTTAGGCCGCCAGGCGCTCCGGGCTGGGATATAGTGGCAGTACTGGTGCTTCTTGGGCAGGAAGCGAAAGCGCGGCGGCCGTGTCGCTGGCGTGGTGGCGCAGGGCGCGCATCAATAGGTACTTGTATTTATCGGCGTCGGCCAGGGCTTGCTCGATGGCTTTCAGAGCGTCGGCGTGGGCCACCACGGGCTGCAATTCGCGGCGTGGGCGGCGGGCTTCAAACACGTAGGATTCGAGGTATTCGGCAGCAGATTTCATGGTGAAGACAAGCCGGATTTGAGGTGGTGAGCGGCTTGCTTTATTAACCCTAAAAACAGCGTTTTCATTCCCTGGAAAGCATATTTCGCGGTTGTTTGGGTCGAGGAAAATCAGCCTATTTGGGGCTGCTTTCCGGGGCTGCTTTCAACTGATTTGCAGCACTACTTTGCCGAACTGGGCGCCGGCTTCGAGGCGGCGCAGGGCGGCTTCGCCTTCGGCCAGGGGAAACACTTCGTCGACGACGGGCACGATGGACTTTTCGGTGACCAAGGCCAGCATTTCTTCAAAGTCCTGCTCGGTGCCCATTGTCGAGCCCAGGATGCTAAGCTGCTTCCAGAAGACTTTGGCGGGCGGCAGTTGGGGGATGGCGCCGAGCGTGGCGCCGTAGAACACGATGCGGCCACCGGGCGCGGCCACGTCGAGCAAAGTGTTGAAGGCGGGCCCGGCGGCGCTGTCGATGATGACATCGAAGGGGCCGCCGGCTTGCTGCACGAGGGTTTTGGCCCAGTTATCGGCGTGGTAGTTAGCACCGCCGCGGGCGCCCAGGGCTTGGGCGCGGGCCAGCTTGGCGTCGGCGCCCGACGTGACCCAGACTTCGGCGCCGCGGGCGGCGCACAGCTGCAGGGCCAGCAGCGCCACGCCGCCGCCCACGCCGGTAATCAGCACCCGCTCGCCGGCCCGCACCTGGGCGCGGCTGAAGGCGGCCCGGTAGGCGGTGAGGCCGGCCAGCGGCAGCGCGGCGCCCTGCCCGAAGCTCAGGTGGGCGGGCAGCGGGCGGACGTAGCGCGCGGGCAGCGTAATGTACTCGGCGAACGTGCCGGGGTCGGGCATGCCGAGCACCACGAAGTCTTTGGCCTGGGCACGGGGGTTGGCGCCCCAGCGCAGGCCGGGGTTGAGGAGGACGCGGGCGCCCACGGCGGGCGCGTCGGCGGGCACGTTTTCGCCGTGCGCGGCCACTTCGCCGGCGCCGTCGGCCCCGAGGGTGCAGGGCAGCTTGATGCCGGCGTACTGGCCTTGTTGAATCCAGACCTCGCGGTGGTTGAGGGCGGCGGCGTGGAGCTTCACCAGGATTTCGCCGGCGGCGGGCACGGGTGCGGGAATGGTGCGAACGACAGCCGGCTGGTTGACGGCGTCGAGTTGGAGGGCTTGCATGGGCGTGGGAATTCGGGGGACGATGAAGAGTTAGCCGGGGACGGGGTCGAGGAAGCTGTCGTGGCGGGCGAGGCGGCTTGAAGCGTGGCAGTTGGCCTGCTCGCCGTGACCGGGCTTGCTTTGGGATAAACGGAAATATGCCCAAAAGTTCGGGGTGAGGCCCGGTTGCGGCGCTTTACAGCAGTTTCATATTTGGTGTACCGTTTTTAGGGAAATTAAAAATGAAGAATTAAAAATTAAAAATCTGACGGTTAGGCTTTTAATTTTTAATTCTTCATTTTTAATTCTATTCACCAAAGCTCAAACGGCGTTAGGCCGCTTCGCCCCCGCTGGCGGCCCCGCGCTTCAGCCCGATGAAGGCCAGTGGGCCGGCCAGCAGCAGGCCCGTGGCCAGGCCGCCGAGGTGGGCCGCGTTGTCGATGTTGCCGGTGAGGCCGGAGAGGAGGTTGCTGAAAACGAGGTAGAGCACCAGCCCCAGCATGGCGCGGCGGTCGGACTTGTCGAGGACGAGCTTTTTGCCAATCAACAGCGCCAGCAGCAGGCCGTAGAGGCCGAAAATGGCCCCGCTGGCGCCCACCGAGTTGATGCCGTCGGTGTGCCACCACAGGCTGGCCAGGCCGCCGCCCACGCCGCAGGCCAGGTACACGAGCAGCAGGCGCAGCGGCCCCACGCGGTCTTCGACCAGCAGGCCCAACAGCCAGAGCGAGAACATATTCAGCAGCAGGTGCGAGAGGCCGGCGTGCACGAACAGGCAGCTGAGCAGCCGCCACGGCTGCCCGTGCAGCGTGAGCCCCGACACGTTGGAGCCCCAGCGCACGAGCTGGTGCCCGGTGGGGTCGGACGCGGACACGCCGCTGAGCACCATCAGGCCGAACACCAGCAGGTTGAGGTCGAGCAGCAGCGGCGTGGCCAGGAAGCGGCGCGAAGGGATGAACAGGCCGCGCAGCAGCTGCCCCGCCAAATCGGGCCAGCCTTCGGGGGCGGCGGGGGCGACGGGCGGAGCCGGGCTGGTGGGCTCGGGCAGCAGGCCCCGGCGCCCGAGCTCGGCCGTGGCGGCGGCGCCCACGGCCGGCGGGTAGCGGGCCGCATTCTGGGCGAGGTACAGCAGCTCGGCTTCGGTTTTTTGGGCGAACAGCTGCGCGGCCAGCGCGGCGGTGGAGCTGGCCGCCGGGGCGTTGTCGGGGACGGGTGCTTCCTCTTCCATGAAATATGAAATGGGCCGACAGCGGGGTGGTGGTGGTGGTGGTTGGGACGGGGGCGGGCGGGGCCGGCGCCGCCCCTACGACCGGAAATAGGCCCTTATTAGGAGAGGGGCAGCGCTACAAGCGCACGTGGCGCACGATGGTTTGGTAGGGCTGGCCCGTGACGGGCGACTTGGGCAGCAGGCCGGCGAGCAGGTCGCTCACATCGGCGGCGCGCTGCTTGGTTTTTGCGTTTTCAAAGGGCTGCGGGTTGTTGGCCACGATGAGCAAATCGGCCAGGCCTTCCTGCTGCTGGCGGGCGGCCCGCGTCATCAAATCGAGGTGGTTGGCCATGGCCGGGCTAAACTTGTAGCCGTAGAGCGTGGCCTTGTTCCACTGCTGCCAGGCGGCTTGCGCGGCCTCGACGTGGCCGGGCAGCGCGGGGCCGGCTTTGCCCTGGCGGGCCTGCTCGATGACGTATTCGGTCTGGGTTTCGGCCGTCCAGAACCGCTTGGCCAGCTCGCGGTACTGGTGCAGCGGCATGCCCGCCTGGGCGGCGGCCGTGCGCTCGGCCACCGGAATGCGCTGCACCTGCTGCTGCACGCTCCGCACCACGGCGGCCCCGTAATCGGGGATGACCGAGGTGGCGACTTCGGTGAGGTGGGGCGGGGCCTTGGGCACCGCGGGCACGGCCACCACGGCCGGCGCCGGGCGGCTGGGCTGCCTGACGAAATACAAAATCACCAGGCAAAGCGCCAACCCGGCCGCCACCAGCAGGGCCAGCCGGGCGGAGTTCGGGCCGGGGCGGGCCGGCACGGGCGATGGCAGCGGCTCGGCGGGAGCGGGCACGGCGGGCGCCACGCCCCGGCGGCGCAGCTCGCGCCGGGCCGCCTCGACCAGACTGGGCTGGTAAAAGTCGGGGTGCTCGACGAAAAACACCAGCGCGCCGTCGGGTTTCTCGTGGTAGAAGTCGGGGGCGGAATCGGACACGGCGGGCGGTTGGAGGCTGGCGAAGGAAACCAGGCCGCAAGTTGGCGAACGCCGCGCACTTGGCCCCGCCCAACCGTGCGGCCCGGCCGCCGTAAACCCCAGCGCGGGCCGGCCGCGAACGCGCCGAAGCCCGCCCCTTACCCCCCCTTTTCACCGCCTATTTCCGGTCCTATGCCCACGCCCGAGCAAAACCCCACCGACCCCCGGCCCGACCAGGCCCGCCCCAGCACCACACCCGACCAAGACGCCGAACGCGACGCCACCACCAGCGCCGCGCCCGACGCCGGCCCCGCCAAATCGGCCCCCATCCCCGAAAGCACCCAGGAAAACATGGGCGACGGCGCCGGCATTCGCGGCGACTACGGCGACGCCAGCCAAACCAACGGCCTCGAAGGCGGGCCCGACGAGCCCCTGACCGACACCGAGCTGACGGGCTCGTAAGGAGCCGCCGGGGCGCGGCGAGCGCACGGACAAACCGCGCTACGGCCGGACGGCGTAATTTGCGGCCCTTATCCGCGTTGCCGATTTTAGTTGATGCTCCGTACCCTCGCCGCTGGCCGCCTTTTTCTCTTGCTCTTAATCATCGGGTGGGGCGCCAGCGGCGCGCCGGCCCAGGCCCAAACCGGGGCCGATTCGGCCGCGACGGCCAGCGTGCCGCCCAAGCACGAGCTGCGCGGCCTGTGGATTGCCACCGTCGAAAACATCGACTGGCCCAACCAGCGCGGCGAAACGCCCGAGCAGTACCGCCGCGAGTACCGCCGCCTGCTCGACGCCGGCCAGCGCGCCGGCATCAACGCCGTGTTCGTGCAAATCCGTCCCGCGTCGGACGCCTTTTATAAGTCGAACCTGGAGCCCTGGAGCAAGTGGCTGACCGGCGTGCAGGGCCGCGCCCCGGCCGGGGGCGACGACCCCCTGCCCTTCCTCATCACCGAAGCCCACCGGCGCGGCATGGAGTTTCACGCCTGGTTCAACCCCTACCGCGCCACCATGGACTCGGTGACGCGCCGCCTGGCCGCCAATCACCCCTACCGCCAACACCCGGAGTGGTTTCTGCGCTACGGCGGGCAGCTGCTTTACAACCCCGGCCTGCCCGAGGTGCGCGCCCACATCACCCGCGTCATCCTGGACGTGGTGCGGCGCTACGACATCGACGCCGTGCATTTCGACGATTATTTCTACCCCTACCCCGAGCCCGGCCAGGTCTTTCACGACGAAGCCGCCTTCCGCGACTTCAACCCCGAGGGCATCGAAAAGCTGGCCGACTGGCGCCGCCAGAACGTGAACGTGCTCATCCGCGACCTGCACGACAGCATTCAATCGGCCAAGCGGTGGGTAAAGTTCGGCATCTCGCCCTTCGGCGTCTGGATGAACAAATCGGCCGACCCGCTGGGCTCCGACACCCGCGCCGGGCAGCCGTCGTACGCCAATTTGTACGCTGACTCGCGGCTGTGGCTCGAAAAGGGCTGGATTGACTACATCGTGCCGCAGCTGTACTGGAGCACCAGCTTCCGCCTCGTGCCTTACCCCATTTTGCTCGAATGGTGGACCCGCAACCACTTCGACCGCCACCTCTACATCGGCCACGGCACCTACCGGATGCTCGAAAGCACCCGCTCGGACACCGCCTGGCGCAACCCGCGCGAGCTGCCCCGCCAGGTGCGCCTCAACCGCAGCTACGA
>CAXTCS010000116.1:0-12809 GCA_964242365.1 uncultured Hymenobacter sp.
GCCCCACGGTGTTGTTGATTTTGTGGGCGCCGGTGTGGCACAGGTCTTCGCGCTTCAGAAAAACGCGGGTGCCGTATTTTTCAGAAAGCCGCCTGGCCTCGAACAGCGGCGTGGGCCGGCCCACGTAGTCGCGCAGCAGCGCTTGCAAGTCAAGCTGAAAATCCGGGTCGGCCATGATTTCCAGGTAGCGCGTGCGCAGCTCTTCCACGTTGGGATAGAGCATTTCGGGCACGAAAGCCCCGCCAAATTCGCCGTAATAGCCGCGGGCCGTGGGCTGTTGATAGGAGGTTGTCATTGGAAATAATGAGGAATGAAGAATGAGGAATGAAGAATTGAGGACGGGAGCATGAGGAGGTGTTGGTGAATTCCTCATTCTTCATTCCTCATTCTTCATTTTTCCCGGTCGTAGCGCCTTCAGCATTTGTGCCACCCGGCCAGCATCTTTTACGCCCGGCGCGGTTTCGAAGCCGCTGTTTAAGTCGACGCCGACCAGGCCGGGCAGGCGCAACGCCGCCAGCCCGGCGGCGTGCTCCAGGGCCAGCCCGCCGGCCAGGAAATACGGCACCGGCAGGTTGTAGCCAGCCAACAAATGCCAGTCGAAAACGGCCCCGTTGCCGCCGGCCGCGGCGCCTTTGGTGTCGAAAAGAAAGAAGTCGCAATGCGGCACATAGGGCAGCAGCGCCGCGAAATCGACCGCGCGGCCGACCGGAAATGCCTTCATTACCAGCAGGCCGGCATCGCCCAGGGCTTCGCATTGGGCCGGCGTTTCGTGGCCGTGCAGCTGCACGGCGGCGAGGCCAAACCGCCGGGCGGTGGCGAGAATGTGGTCGGTGGTCTCGTCAACAAAAACGCCCACTTTCCAGATGGCCGGCGGCAGGGTGCGGACCAGCTCGGGCGCCAGCGCCTCGCCCACGAAGCGCGGCGACCGGGGCGCAAAAATGAAACCCAGAAAATCCGGCCCCAGCTCGGCGACGTCGGCCAGCGCCGTGGCGTCGCGCATGCCGCACACTTTCACCAGCAGGCGCGACGGGGCCGCGGGCTGGCCGTGGGGCTGCGGCTGGCCGGTTGCGCCGGGCACGCCGGCGGCAAAGGCAAAATCGGGCAGGTTGGGACGGGGCGTTTTCATTTTTTTAGCTTAGGCAACGACGGCCCCGAACTTGGGCAAGGCGCCGATTTCCTGCACCAGCGCGGCGCAGGCGCGTTCGGGGCGGGCGTGGCGCATGAAGGCTTCGCCCAGCAAAAAGCCCCGGTAGCCAACTTCGCGCAGCTGCCCGATGGCGTTGGCGCTGGAAATTCCGCTCTCCGAAACCTTCACGAATTCGGGCGGGATGGCGGCGGCCAGCTCCATTGACGTGTCGAGGCTGAGGCTGAAATCGTGCAGGTTGCGGTTGTTGACCCCGATGAGGTCCACGGCGTCGGCATTGGCGGAGCGGGCCAACTCTTCGCCGTCGTGCACTTCGAGCAATACTTCGAGGCCCAGCGAGCGGGCCAGGCGGCCCAGCAAGTCGATTTCGGCGGGCGTGAGCACGGCGGCGATGAGCAGCACGGCATCGGCCCCAATGCTCTTGGCTTCAATAATCTGGTATTCGTCCACCACGAAATCCTTGCGCAGAATGGGGCAGAAATTGAAGCGGCGGGCCGTGGTCAGGTCCTCGTTTTTGCCGCCAAAAAACTCGGCATCGGTGAGGATGGACAAAGCCGCCGCGCCGGCCTGCATGTAGCCCAGCGTGGTGCGCTCGACCGGCGCATACTGGTTAATCCAGCCCTTGGAAGGCGATTTCCGCTTGAACTCGGCAATGAGGCCGCTGCTGCCTTCGCGCAGCAAATACTTGCGCAGCGACAGCGGCCGCGACTTGAAATACAAGCTGGTTTCGAGCAACTTGACGGGCACCAGCTCGCGGCGCGCGGCTACTTCCTGGCGCTTGTGGGCCACGATGGCGTGGAGAATGGTGGACATGACGCTTCGCTTAATGAGGAATGAAGAATGAGGAATGAACAATGAGCAGTGAAGAATGAGGGGTTTTTACTGGAGAAAAGAAATGTCACGTTGAAATTTTTTCTCATTCTTCATTGCTCATTGATAACTGCTCATTGTTCATTGAGAATTGATTGATAGCATGGTTTCGAAGGCCCGTTTTGCGGCTCCCGAATCCAATGATTCGCGGCTTTGGGCCAGGGCCTCGGGCCAGCTGAGGCCGGGGCGGGCGCATTGCAGGGCCAGGGCGGCGTTGGCTGTCACCACGTTGCGCTGGGCGGAAGTGGTGGTGCCGTCCAGCACTTGCTCAAACAGCTCGGCGGCGGCGGCGGCGGTGCTGCCCCCGGCCAGGTCGGTGGCCAGGCAAGTGGGCAGGCCCAGGGTTTCGGCGGTGAGCAGCCGCTCCCCTTCAAACGACGACACGACCTTGGCCGGGCCGGTGAGGGCCAGTTCGTCGTAGCCATCCAGGGCGTGCACCACGGCGTAGCGGGTGCCGGTGGGCTGCATTAAATAATGGTAGACGCGCTGCAATTCGAGGTTGAACACGCCCAGCAGCTGCGCGGCGGGCCGGGCCGGGTTCACCAGCGGGCCGAGGATGTTGAAGAAGGTGCGCAGGCCCAGCTCGCGGCGCACCGGCCCGGCGTGCCGCATGGCCGGATGGAACGCCGGCGCGTGCAAAAAGCAGATGCCCGCCCGGTCGAGCTGCCGCCGCAGCCGGTCGGAGCCGGCCTCAAAATCGTACCCGAAATGCGCCAGTACATTGGACGCCCCGGACACCGACGACACCCCAAAATTGCCGTGCTTGGCCACCTTCACCCCCGTGCCGGCCACCACGAAGCAGGCCAGGGTTGAGATGTTGAGCGTGTTTTTGCCGTCGCCGCCGGTGCCCACGATGTCGAGCACCTCGTTCGTCCCCAGCTCGGGGTCGCGGCTCAGGTCGAGCAGCGCCTGCCGAAAGCCGGCCAGCTCGGCCACCGTGATGGGCCGCATCCGGAACACGGCCAGAAAAGCTGCCGTTTCGGCCGGGTTGGCGCCGCCCTCGCCCAGCTGGCGCATGGCGGCGTGGGCCTCGGCGTGGGTCAGGGGCTGGTGGTCGAAAAGCTTGGTGAGAATCTGTTTCAAATCGCTGATTTTTACTAATTAACCGTGATTTCACTGATTAGCTGAGCCAGTTTTCCAGCATTTTGGCTCCGTGCTCGGTCAGGATGCTTTCGGGGTGAAACTGGACGCCGCGCACGTCGAAGCGGCGGTGCCGGAAGGCCAGCACTTCGCCGTTGGCGTCGCGGGCCGTCACTTCCAGCTCGGCCGGAACCGACTCGGGGCGCACGGCCCAGGAATGGTAGCGGCCCACCTGAAACCGGTTGGGCAGGCCCGCGAAAAGGCGCTCTTCGGCCACGGTTACTTCGGCCTCGTTGGCCACGCCGTGCAGCACGGCGGGGATGTTATACAATTCAGCACCAAAGCTTTCGGCCAAACCCTGGTGGCCCAGGCACACCCCCAAAATGCGCTTGCTGGAAGCATAGCGCTGAATAATGGCCGGCATCAGCCCCGCTTCGGACGGCAGGCCGGGGCCGGGCGAAAGCAGAATGGCGTCGTAAGCCGCCACGGCTTCGAGCGTCAGCTGGTCGTTGCGCGTCACAGTCAGGTCGGGGCCGTGGCCGAGCTCGCGCAGCAGGTGCACCAGGTTGTAGGTGAAGGAATCGTAGTTATCGAGAACGAGAATTTTCATGGCATTTAACAATTAACAGTTATCATTTAACAATCGAGGATTGCTCCTACCAATTGCTGTTCACTAAATTACCTATGCTCGCACGTGTCGTTTAAACACCTATTAAATGTTAATTGATAATTGTTAAATGATACCAGCGGCAGCTTGTAAGGCGGCGCGCAGCGCCCCCAGCTTGTGGTGCACTTCCTCCAGCTCCGACTGCACCTGCGAAGCAGCCACCACGCCCGCGCCCGCCTGGAAATAGAGCTGATTTCCGGTGCTCAAAAACGAGCGAATCATGATGGCATGGTTGAAGCTGCCGTCGAAGCCCAGGTGGCCCAGGCAGCCGCCGTAGTAGCCGCGGGCGGTGGGCTCCAGCCCGTCAATCAGCTGGATGGCGCGGTGCTTGGGCGCGCCGGAAAGCGTGCCCGCCGGGAAGGTATCGGCCACCACTTGCAGGGTATCGGTGCCCTCGGCCAGCTCGGCCGTAACCTTGCTAACGAGGTGAATGACGTGCGAATAGAACTGAATTTCGCGCAGCGTGCGCACCTGCACCTGGGTGCCGTGGCGGGCCAGGTCGTTGCGGGCCAGGTCCACCAGCATCACGTGCTCGGCGTTCTCCTTGGGGTCGGCGGCCAGGCGTTGGGCGGCGGCGGCATCGGCCGCGTCGTCGCCCGTGCGGCGGTAGGTGCCGGCGATGGGAAACAGGCTGGCCTCGCGGCCCTGCACTAGCACCTGCGCCTCGGGCGAGGAGCCGAAGATTTTGTAGTCGCCGTAGTCGAAATAAAACAGATACGGCGACGGGTTGATGGAGCGCAGCGCCCGGTACACGTTGAACTCATCGCCCGAAAACCCCTGCTGAAACCGCCGCGAAAGCACAATCTGGAACACGTCGCCGCGCCGGCAGTGGGCCTGGCCCTGCGCGAGCCGCGCCAGAAACTCCTCGTCGGTCTGGTTGCTCTGCTCCTCGCCCACCGTGGCAAAGCCAAAATTCGGCACGCTGGGGTTGCGCACCAGGTTTTCGAGGCGGGCCAGGCCGTCGGTTTCCGCCGGGTTTTCGCCGGCCACGCCGTGCTCAAACAAGTGCAGCTCCTGCCGGAAGTGGTTGAAGGCGATGACGTAGCGGTACACCCCGTAGCGGATGAGCGGAATATCGCCGGCCGGCACTTTGGCCGAATCAAGGGCCACGTCCTCAAAGCTTTGCACGGCTTCGTAGCCGATGTACCCAAAAAGGCCGGTGCTGATGAAGGGGTATTTGGGCCCCGTCGCATCGGGCGCGAAAGCCGCCGCGAACTCGCGCAGCCGCGCCAGGGCCAGCCGCGGGTGGGCTAGTGTTTCGCTGGTGGTCGTGCCGTCGGGAAACGATTGGCGCAGCTCGCCGCCGCGCCGCAGCTCAAACGTGGCCAGCGGCTCGCACACCAGGTAGCTGAAGGCGTTTTGCTGGCCGTGGTAGTCGGCGCTTTCCAGCAGCAGGCAGTTGGTGTACTGGTCGCGCAAGCGCAGGTAGAGGCCCACGGGGGTTACGGTATCGGCCAGCAGGCGGCGGGCGCGGGTGGTAAGTTGTAGCATAAGCTTTAGCTTGTGCGGAAGGTATTTGGGAAAGAAAAGAGCAATAAAAAAAGCCCGGCGAGGGGCCGGGCTTGTTGTGGTCAAAAGCAAAATCAAAGGTGACTTCGCTAGGCGCACAGGCAATCCGGTCCGATGTTTCGGAACTGCCACCACCAAGCCTGGGAAGTACGATGCAACGTCATATTAGAAATGTGCTTACTAAAAGCGCGGCGCAAAGATAACGCGCTATTCTTAAAATTTCGGCAACCGTAAACGAAAATTAATGCGAGCCTCCCAAACAAACGTCCCCAACACCAGCAATATCACAAAAAGCGCAACGGCCGTTTCAATTTATTTCTTACCCGGTTTCGCGGCTGAAGCGTTGGTTTTCAAGGCCGGACGAAACAAGTATTGGTAGGCCGCCGGAAACTCGCGCTGCCAGAACCATTCGCGGTGCTGCCCGTCGGCCGGCGCGTGAAACGATAGGTTGGCCGCCGGCACGCCTTCGGCCCGCAGCTCGTCGCGCCACGCCGTCATCAGCGGCAGCATGGTTTCCGATTCCTGGGGGCCGCACACGAAGTAAAACCGGGCCGTGGGCGCCGCCGGGTGCGTTTTGGCAAACGCCCGCAGCGAGTCGTTGCACACCCAAAACGCCGGCGAAAACGCGCCCACCTCGCCAAACACGCGCGGGTATTTCAGGGCCGCGTACACCGAAATCAGCCCGCCCAGGCTGGAGCCGGCCACGCCGGTGTGCGCCGCGTCGGGCCGGGTCCGGTAGTGCGCGTCGACATAAGGCTTGAGGGTAAGGGCCAGAAAATCGACGTAGGCGCCGCCTTGGCCACCCGCTTTTATTTCGGCGTTGCGCCACGGAATGTACTCGTCGGCACGGTGCTGGCTGTCGTTGTCGACGGCCACCACGATGCTGCCGGCCGGGTCCTGGCCCGCAGCGCGCAGGCGGTCGAGGGTTTCGTCGACGCCCCACTCGCCGCTGAAGCTGGTGGCCTCGTCGAACACGTTCTGGCCATCGTGCATATAAAGCACGGGGTAGCGCTGCTTGGGTTTTTGGGCGTAGTCGGCGGGCAGGTACACCAGCACGCGCCGGCGCCGCCCGAGCTGCGGCATAGCAAAAGCCGCGCTGATGAGGTGTACTTGCGACGAAGCCGTGGGCTTTTTGGGTGCGGCAGCGCCCAACGTGCTCCAGGCCAGCACCTCGTTTGTTACTTCACTCGTTTGCCGCAGGTCCGCTTTGCGGTTGGCCAGGGGCTGCTGGTCGGCCCCGGCTTCCGCCGTCGACCAGCTGCCCCTGGTGAATTTATATTCAATGGCCCCCAGGCTGGCGGGCAGGCTGATTTGGTAGCTGCCGTCGGGGTTTTTCGTCAACCGATAAGCGGCACTGTGCGGGTTCCAGGCATTGAAGGAGCCGGCCACAAAAAGCGTGTCGGCCGGCGGCGTAGCAGCCGGCACGCGCGTAATTTTCAGCACGCTTTGCGCGGCCACCGGCCCCACCGCTGCGGCCAGCACGACCGGAAAAACAAGTGTTTTCAACAGGCCCATTCCGGAACGCTTCATCGAATGGTTTCGCCGCTGCCCGCGCCGCGCTCGGACGAGTCCATCTTGCGCAGCGTGTACACGGCCCGCACCGAATCAACCCCCGGCAAGCCATTCACCTGAAAATCAAGGAGCGCACCCTTCTGCTGCGGCCCTTTCACAAAATGGCGGTATTCCTCAGCCGACTCGCGCACCACGTACAAAAAGCCCGACGAAGGCACCTTCAGCCGCGAGTAGAAGCTGCGGCCGTCGCCCGCGGGCCTGCGCGTCGTTTCGGCGATGGCGCTGGTGCCCAGCAGGCGGAATTTGCTGACGTCGCTGCCCGGCAGGGTCAGGTTGCCCAAGCCGTCCACAAACACCTCGCGCCGGGCCATGAGCTGCTCCAGGTTCAGGGTTTTGAGCAGGCCCAGGTACTCTTCGGCAATGATGAGCTGCTGCACGGAAATGCCCGGCGCGGCCTCCTGGTAGTACACGAGCACCGGTTTTTTCAGCTTGAGCTTGTTCACGAATACGGGCGGCGGGGCCGCTTCTTCTTCGCTCGCTCGCTGCGTCACGATGGGGCTGTACGTGGGCGGTGGCTTCACGACGCCCTTGGTTTCCGCAGCTTTGCCCTTGGTTTTGGGCACGGGCTTGTGCACCCCGGCAGACACCGGCTTGACCCCGGCAGGCGCCGGCTTGGCACCGGCAGGCGCCGGCTTGGTCCCGGCAGGCACGGGCTTGTGCGCGCCGGGCCGCACCTGGGCCGCCGCATCGCCCAGCGTGCCGCCCAGCAGCAAAAGAAAGAGCAGTAAGTGCTTTTTCATAATTAAAGGAAAACCAAAAGTAACGAGGAGTTGGTGGCCCGGCAAGGTAGCTGCCGGTCGATAATAAGGCAACCAGGGGGCGCCGCGCCCTTGCGCCTTGTGTGCCAAGCCTAACCGAAAGGCAACGGCCCAGCTCATCCTTGCCCCCGCGCTTACCATCGGTGATTGGTTGCTCACTCCAGCCGAAAAAAGTGAAACAACCGGGCGCATGGCCAGGAACCATTCGTCATTTGGGCTGGTATGCTGGCTACGGGATTCCAAAAAGGGCAAGTATTTGGGCGTGAATCAGAAAAGTCTGCCTCTGCTGAAAAAAAACTTGCAAAAAAGTGAGTGAGGATTCCCTTACCTACGGCATTAATTTTCGAAAAAGAGCCAACATGAACGCATTTTTGCTCGAAATTCGGTTTTTTACTCAAAAAGCCAACCATCTTGTTTGCAACGTATTACAAAACAACAAACGTTTGCGGTTTGAAACAAAAAATTTATTCAAAAAATTAGGAATCGTCCTTGATTTGTTATATCGCCGTTGTTGTGCTAAAAAAAATAAGGACCATGCTATCGCGGGCAACGAATATTAATTTGCGGTAACTTGCGAGCCCAATAACCAATTTTTCCCACCATTCACTTTTTATCACTTCTGTTTCCATGAAACACCCCTATCTAGCGAAACTACTGTTATTGCTATTGTTCGCGGGCTTTGTTTTCCCTTCGGTAGCCCTGGCGCAAACCGGTTCGGTGAGCGGCCGCGTTACCGATAGCAAAAACGAAGGCATCCCCGGCGCCACCGTGCTCATCGAAGGCACTTCGCTGGGCAGCTCGTCTAACGTGGACGGCACTTACAATATCCAGAACGTGCCGGCCGGGCCGCACACCCTGGTCATGTCGTTCGTCGGCTACAACTCGGTGCGCCGCCCGGTGACGGTAGTGGCCGGCCAAAACGTTGAGGTAACGGCCGGCCTGGCCGAAAACGTTACCCAACTGTCCGAGGCAGTGGTGGTAGGCTACGGCACCCAGCGCCGCCAGGACGTGACGGGTTCCATCACCACGGTATCGTCTAAGGAATTTGTGCAAGGCCAGGTTACCAACCCCGAACAGCTGGTGCAGGGCAAAGTGGCCGGCGTGCAGATTACAACCGGCGGCGGCGCCCCTGGCTCGGGCTCACAGATTCTGATTCGGGGCGGCTCGTCGCTGAATGCTTCCAACCAGCCGCTGATTGTGATTGACGGCGTACCGGTGGATAACACCAACATCGCCGGCGGCTCGAACCCGCTGACGCAGATTAACCCAAACGACATCGAAAGCATCACGGTGCTGAAAGATGCTTCCTCGACGGCCATCTACGGGGTGCGGGCCTCAAACGGGGTGATTATTGTGACTACCAAAAAGGGCCTGATTGGTGAGCCGATTCACGTAAACGTCTCGACCCAGCAGTCAATAGCTACCGTAGCCAAATACGCCGATGTGCTCTCGGCCGACGAGCTGCGCACCCTGGCGAAGACGCCCGGTCGCGGCACCGCCGCCCAAGTTGCCACGCTTGGCAACGCGAACACCAACTGGCAGAAGGAAATTTTTCGCAATGCCTACTCAGCCGACAACAACGTGAGCATTAGCGGCGCCGCTGGCCAGTTGCCTTACCGCGCTTCGTTGGGCTACCTCGACCAGAAGGGCTTGCTCAAGGGCAACGACCTGAACCGCTACACCGGCTCGCTGAGCCTGAACCCCGTGCTGCTCAACGGCAACCTGCGGGTGAATATGAACGTGCGCGGCTCCTGGATTGACAATAACTTCTCGAACCAGGACGCGGTGGGCAATGCCATATCGTATGACCCGACCCAACCCGTTAATTCTTCTGGCCCCCTTTATGCGCCCTACGGCGGCTACTTCCAGTTTGTGGATTCCAAAGGTGCCCTCAATGGTCTTTCACCCCTCAATCCGGTGGCTCTGATTGAGCAAACCCGCGACCGCAGCACGGTGAAGCGCAGCCTCGGCAACCTGCAGCTGGATTACAAAATCCCCCACGTGCCGGGCCTGAGCGCCAACCTCAACCTGGGCTACGACGTGCAGCGTGGCAATGGCAGCGTCGCCCTGCCTGTTACTTCCGCTGTATCCATCCGCAAATACGGTGTTAATAATACAGCCGGTCAGTACAATGTGTACCAGCAGGGCCTGAACAACCGCCTACTGGAAACCTATGGCAAGTACGAGCGCACCATTGGCCCCGGCCGCCTGGAATTGCTCGCTGGCTACTCGTACCAGCGCTTCGAAAATTTGTTTCACTCGTTTCCGTCTACCGACCCAAATGGTAAAATCCTAATCAAAGAAAGCCCGGCTAATGAAAATACGGGCGGTTCTTCAATCACTAAAGTCAATGTACTGCTCAGCTATTATAGCCGTTTGAACTACAACATCGGCGACAAATACCTGTTCACGGGCACCATTCGCCGCGACGAAACTTCGCGCTTTCAGAAGGGCTACCGGGTAGGTTACTTTCCTTCTGGCGCCTTTGCGTGGCGTATCAAGGGCGAAAGCTTCCTGAAAGACAACACGGCCGTTTCAGATTTGAAGCTGCGCCTGGGCTACGGCCAGACCGGTCAGCAGGATATTCTGACGAATGGCGTTAGTGAGTTTTACCCCTCCCAGAGCAGCTTCGCGCTGAGCCAGCAAGGCTCGTACTACCAGTTGGGGTATAACGCCGACGGGACGCCGCACTTCGTACAGACGCTGCGCCCAAACTCCTTCAATCCCGGCATCACCTGGGAAACGACTACTACCTATAACGTGGGCCTGGACTACGGCTTCGTCGGGGGTCGCGTGTATGGCTCGGTGGATGTGTATCAGCGCGACACTAAAAACCTGCTCAACTTTACCAACATCCAGGTGGGTGCGGGTGTCTCAAACGCCGGCAACTATAACATCGGCTCACTCACCAACAAAGGGGTCGAAGCAGCTCTGAACCTGGCCGTGGTGAAAAGCGACCGCCTGAACATCACGGTCAATACCAACGCAACCTACAACCGCAACCGCCTGACCAAGCTGACGCTTTCAGATTCGAACAGCGACATTGGCCAGCCAACGGGGGGCATTCACGGGGGCGTTGGCAACAACATCCAGATAAACACGGTGGGCTACCCCACCCAGGCATTCTACGTGCAGCAGCAGGTATATGGCCCCAATGGCCTGCCCCTACAGGGCCTGTACGTGGACAGCAACAAAGACGGCGTCAGCGATAGCAAAGACCTGTACCGTTACAAGTCGCCCCGACCCGACTACATTCTGGGGGCCGGTGCCAACATTGGCTACCAGAAATTGAGTCTGGCCTTCTCGCTACGCGCGAACCTGGGCAACTACGTGTACAACAACGTACTCTCCCAGTCTTTCTACGACAACTCGACCAATGGCTTCGTGCGCAATTCCAGCCGGGATGTCTTGAACACGCGCTTCGTTGCAGCACAATACTTGTCGGATTATTTTGTGGAGAATGCTTCCTTTCTGCGCATGGACAACGCTACACTGGGCTACAACTTCGGCAGTCTGATTCGGAAAGGCTCAAACCTAAACCTGACCTTCGCAGTTCAGAACGTGTTTATCGTGACCAAGTACAAGGGAATTGACCCTGAAGTAACTACTCTTGGAAATAACGGTGGCATCGACAATACGATTTACCCCCGGCCTCGTACGTTCACCGTCGGCCTGAATGTTGGCATCTAATTTTCCCCACCTCCCTTTGTTATGCGCAACAATTTCACTCGTTCCTTAGGGTTGCTGGTTTTAGCAGCCAGCCTCTCGGCCTTGTCCACATCCTGTACCAAGGACCTGAACCAAAACCCGGATTTTTTGGCCAGCAATCCGGATATCCTGTACGCCAACCCCGCCAAGATTGCCCAACTGAATGCCCGCCTCTACGCTACCTATGCGGTGGCCGGGCAGGAAGGGCCTAACGGCGGTTCCGATATTTCGGGTATCGACGGGGGTTTCTCGAATTACATCCGCACGTACTGGCAGTTACAAGAAATCACGACCGACGAGGCCATCCTCGGCTGGAACGATGGTAACCTGCCCGCCATCAACACCAACACCTGGAACGCCGACAACGAATTCGTGCGGGCTACTTTCCAGCGGATTTACTTTCAAATCGGCCTCTGCAACGAGTTTATCAAGCAGACCTCGGACGAGAACCTGACCAAGCGCGGCATCACGGAGAAGGACGCCGTGACCATTCACACCTACCGCGCCGAGGCTCGCCTGCTGCGCGCCCTAAGCTACTGGCACGCCATTGACTTGTTTGGCGGCGGGCCTTTCATCACCGAGAACGACGCGCTGGTTATCAGCAACGTGCCGCCTTACAAGAAGGGCGCTGACATGTTCGCCTACGTGGAGTCGGAGCTAAAAGCCCTGGATTCGGGCTCTGACTTGCTGGCACCCCGCGCCGTGTACGGCCGCGGCGACAAGGCCTTGTGCTGGACGCTGCTGACCAAGCTTTATCTCAACGCTAAAGTATACACCGGCACTGACCGTTCGGCCGATGCGCTTGTCTATGCCGATAAGGTGCTGACCAAAGGCGGCTACTCGCTGGCACCGGTTTATGCCAACCTGTTCCTGGCCGACAATGACAAAACATCGGCCAACGAGTCTATTTTTACCATCACCTTCGATGGGATAAACACCCAGAGCTACGGCGGTATGACCTACCTGGTGCACGCCCCGGTGGGTGGGGCCATCGACCCCAAAACGGCCGGTATCAGCGCGGGCTGGGGTGGCTTGCGCACCAAGCCGCAGCTGGTGAATCTGTTTCCGGGTGGCGCTACGGGTACTTCCGACGCACGGCAGCTGTTCTTTACCAAAGGCCAGAGCACCAGTGTAGACACGCTGAGCCAGTTCAGTAACGGGGTACTGATTCGAAAATTCCGCAACGTAACCTCTACTGGCGCGGCCGGTTCGGACCCCTCGGCCACGTTTGCCGATACCGACTTTTTCATGTTCCGCTTGGCCGATGTGAAGCTGATGTACGCTGAGGCACTGCTGCGCGGTGCTTCGGGTGGCACTTCGGGTTCGGCGCTGGACCAAGTTAATGAGGTGCGGGCCCGTTCGGGAGCCCCCGCGCTGAGCAGCGTAACGCTCAACGACATCCTGGACGAGCGGGCCCGGGAACTGTATTGGGAAGGGCATCGCCGTGCGGACCTCATCCGCTTTGGCAAATACGTGAGCGGCTACAACTGGCCCTTCAAGG
>CAXTCS010000117.1:0-12802 GCA_964242365.1 uncultured Hymenobacter sp.
ACCAAGGTGTACCCGGCCCACGGCCCCGGCTCGCTCTGCGGCAAAACCACCAGCCTCGACCTCGACAGTACCATTGCCAAAGAGCTAAAAACCAACTACGCCCTCCAACCCATGTCGCAGGCCGAGTTCATCAAGGTCCTGCTCGAAGACCAGCCCTTCGTGCCCAAATACTTCGGCCACGACGTGCAGCTGAACAAGCAGGGCGCCCCCAGCTTCGAAGACAGCATCCGGGCCGTGCCGCACCCTGGCAGCAGCGCCGCCCTGGTGCCCGAGGTGCTGATTGTTGACACCCGCCCCGCCGCCCAGTTTCGCGCCGGCCACCTGCCCGGCGCCATCAACTTGCAGGACGGCGGCAAGTTCGAAACCTGGCTGGGCTCGGTCGTGGGCCCCAAAGAGTCGTTCTACCTGCTGGCCGATTCGCAGATTGCGCTCGATACCGTGGTGCGCAAAACCGCCAAAATCGGCTACGAAGGCAACGTTAAAGGTGCGCTGCTCGCGCCGCTGTCGTTGCCGGCCACCACTCCTACCGTCGACGTGGAAGCCGTGCGCCAACACCCGGAACACTTCACCATCGTCGACATCCGCAACCGCGCCGAGGCCAAAATACCGGTCTTTGAGAATGCCCTGCTCATCCCGCTGCCCGAGCTGCGCGAGCGGGCCCACGAAATCCCCACCGACAAGCCCGTGCTGGTGCATTGCGCCGGCGGCTACCGCTCGGCCGCCGGGGCCAGCATCGTGCAAAACGCCCTGCCGGGCGTAGAGGTGCTGGATTTGGGCGAGGCCGTGACGGACTTTCAGAAGCAGGCGGTGCATTAGCGCCTGGAGTGACTTGAGATGCAAGAAGCGGCAAGGACAGCAAAAGATTTGCTTGGCCCCACTTCCTTATTTAGCGTTAAGCACAGAAACGCTATTCGTGCAATTTATTACTAGCAGTAGTACATCTGTTGGGAACAATTATAGCATAACATCTAAACCATCATGACTTCGAAAATCGACAAATCTTTATTGCCTGATTTTGAAAGTATCAAGGATGATAATGAAGAGATTGTTTGGCACGGCAAACCAAACTTCATTCCATACATTTTCTCAGGCGTTTTTGCAGGAATCCTTGCTGTCGCATTCGGAGTTATATGGGTACTAACAACACGAAACTTCGGCGCAGAAAGTAACAATAACTCATTCTCATTTTTTTGGCTATTCGGTATTATTCCTCTAATTCAAGGTCTTTACACTTTTCTCAAAAGAATACTTTCATTTTCCAACACAGTTTATGCCTGTTCAGACAAAAGAGTTATGATGCGCACAGGATTTGTTGGAACCGATTTTAAAACTATTGATTACGACAAAATTTCTGATATAGAAGTCACCGTCAATTTTATTGACCGGATATATAATGTTGGAACAATTAGATTTTTTAGCGGTAGAACTCAAACTGATGATGGAAATACAACCAAGCTTTACGACAGTTGGGATGCCATTGAAAATCCTTACCAAATTTTCAAGTTGGTAAAACAGACATCGGTAAACATAAAGACAGATTTTAATTATCCAAACGCACTGCGTCCCGAGATAAACCCAGGATATAATACGAAGTACGACCCGAAGCAATAGTTAACCCAAGGGTCAACTCACCCCATCATGAAAACGGTAGCAGACCTCAACAACCGCAAAGTGCCCATCGTGCGCATCGATGCTTCCCTGGAGCAGTACCGCGACAAGGTGCTTTTCCCCGCCAAACTGGCTAAAGCGAATGAAATGCTAAAAACGGCCAAACTTCCGGCCAAACAGCGGCGCGGATAATTCACTTGTGTCCAACGTATAGACCCTAACCGGCCCCGGCAGCCTCCTGCCGGGGCATTTTGGTTCTCAGCCAACGGCCAAAGTATCTTTGGGATTAACTCTACCCCCATGCGCGTCCTTCACACCGCCGACTGGCACCTCGGCCAGCGCTTCATCAGCGGCCACGAGCGCACCGACGAGCACCGCCACTTCCTGCACTGGCTGGTGGCCACCGTGCGCGAGCAGGCCGTGGAAGTGCTGGTGGTAGCCGGCGATATCTTCGACAGCGGCTCGCCGGCCAACCAGGCGCTGGAGCTGTACTACGATTTTCTGCTGCAAATGCAGGGCACGGCTTGCCGCGACATTGTGGTGGTGGGCGGCAACCACGACTCGCCCGCGACCCTGAACGCCCCGGCGCGGCTGCTGCGCCATTTGCGGGTGCACGTGGTGGGTTGCGTGCCCGATTGCTTTGAGGACCAGGTGGTGGTGCTGAACGATGCCGCCGGCCGGCCCGGCCTGGTGGTGTGCGCCGTGCCGTTCCTGCGCGACCGCGACGTGCGCCTTTCCGTGCCCGGCGAAACGGCCGAGGAGCGGGAGGCCCGCCTCAAGCAGGGCATTGCCGACCACTACGCCCGCATCGCGGAGGTGGAGCAGGTGTGGCAGCTGAAGGCGCAGGGGCTGCCGGTGCTGGCCACCGGCCACCTCTACGCCGCCGGGGCGGCGCCGTCGGATTCGGAGCGCACGATTCACGTGGGCAACCTGGGGCAGGTGACGGCCGAGCATTTTCCGGAACTATTCGATTACGTGGCGCTGGGGCACTTGCACCGGCCGCAGCGGGTGGGCGGGCGTGAGCACATTCGGTACTCGGGCTCGCCCATCGCGCTGTCGTTTTCGGAGATTGACCACGGCAAGGAAGTGCTGCTGCTCGACTTTGCGGGCGGCAAGCTGGCCGTGCTGGCGGCGCTGGCCGTGCCGGGCACGCGCCGGCTGCTGCGCTTCCACGGCACGTTGGAGGAGGTGATTGGCTTGCTGGTGGGGTACGATAACACCGGGTTTTTGCTGCCCGCCTGGGCCGATGTGGAAGTGCGCTCGGAGCTCACGCAGCTGGAAGTGGCCGAGGCGCTGCTCAAAGTCATTGAGGTGCTTGACCGCCGGCAGGTGGAGGTACTGGCCCGCCGCCACCTGCGGCTGGTGAAGCTGCGGCCGCTGGGCGAAACCAGCCACGAAGAAGCGCCGCTCACGCCCAGCCTGCACGATTTTACGGAGCGGGAAGTTTTTGCGCAGCGGCTGGAAAGCGAGCCGGAAAGCGGGCGCGCCGAGCTGCTGGCGGCGTTTGATGAATTATTGGAAGGAATGGCCCAGGCATGAAGATTCTCCGCGTCCGCTTTTTTAATCTGAACTCGCTACGGGGTGAGCACGAGGTGGATTTCGGCAACAGTCCGTTGTCCGACGCGGGCTTGTTTGCCATTACGGGGCCCACGGGGGCGGGCAAAACCACCATTCTCGACGCCATCACGCTGGCGCTTTATGGGCAGGTGCCGCGCCACGAAGGCAGCGGCCCCGAGCAGGTGATGAGCCACGGCACGGGCGAAAGCTGGGCCGAAGTGGAGTTCCAGGCCGGAGGCAAAATATACCGGGCCAAGTGGGGCCAGCACCGCGCCCGCCGCCGGGCCGACGGCCCGCTTCAGGAATCGAGGATGGAGCTGAGCGAAAAGCCGACGGGGGCGGGCGAGGAAAAGTGGCCCATTCTGGAATCGTATAAATCGCGGGTGCCCGGCCGGGTGGCCGAAATCAGCGGCCTGGAATACCGGCAGTTTCTGCGGTCGGTGCTGCTGGCCCAGGGCGAGTTTACGAAGTTTTTGAAAGCCACCGCCGGCGAGCGCGCCCAGCTGCTCGAAAAGCTGACCGACACGCGCAAGTATTCCGACATCTCGAAAGCGGCCTACGAGCGCGCCAAGCAGGAAACGCTGCGCGTGGAAACCCTGCGCGCCGGCCTGGCCGGCGTGGTGCTGCTCGGCCCCGACGAAGTGGCCGAGTTGGAAGCCGACGTGCAGGAACTGGGCCGCCACCTGCACGCCGCCACCGCCGAGCAGCAGCGCCTGACCGAAGCCCAAGCCTGGCGCCGCCGCCTCGACGAGCTGGCCGGGCAGCAGCAGCGCGGGCTTTCGCGCCTGCACCAGCTCACGGCCGAGGCCGAAACGCTGACGCCGGTGCGCCAGCGCGTGGCCCGGCACGAGCAGGCCCTCCCCTTTCAGACGCCGTGGGCGCTGCTGCGCCAGGCCGACGAGCAGCACCAGAAACTGGGCATCGAAACGGAGCGCCTGCGCCAGCAGCTGCCGCGGCTGCAAGCGGCGCTGGCCACCGCCCACACCGCCCGCGCCGCCGCCACCGAAGCCCGCGACACGGCCGCCGCCACCCGCCGCGAGCAGGAGCCCCGCCTGCGCGAAGCCGAAATACGGGATGCCCAGGTGCAGGCCGCCGCGCAGCAGCTGGGCAGAGACAAGCAGGAATACGACGAGAAAAACGAGCGCTGCAAGCAGCTAAAAGCCACCACCGACGCCGCCAGCACCCGCCTGCGTGCGCTGCAGCAGCAGCTGGGCCAGGTGCGCGAGTGGCTGACGCGGCACCTGGCGCTCGCCGAATTGAGCGACGCGCTGCCCGTGCTCACGGGCAGCCTTCAGGACTGGGCGCACCTGCGCGCGGAGCTGGACCAGCTGCTACAAGCCGGAAACACCGTAGCGCTGCGCCTGGCCGCCGCCGACACCGCCGCCCGCCAGGGCCGTGCCGATGCCGCCGCCGCCACCCAGCAGCTGGCTGCCCTGCACGTTCAGCAGCAGGCCGCTACGGCCGGGCGCGACCAGTGGCTCACCCGCCTGCACCACCACGAGCGGGGCTTGCGCCAGCACTACGCCGACCAGGAGCGTGCCCACCTCGACCTGCGCCGGCTGCTGCAAGCCCACCTGCTTATTTTGAACCACGAAGAAGCCCGCGAGCACCTCGCCGCCGGGCAGCCTTGCCCGCTGTGTGGCGCGCTTGAGCACCCGTACGCCGCTGGCGCGCTGGGCGTGAGCGCCGAAACCGTGCGGGCCGACCAGGCACGGGAAGAGGAAATGGGCCAGCGCATTCGTCTGCTAAATGCCCGCCTCAACCGGGTACAGGCGCTGACCAGTATGCTGGAAAACAGCGGCGGCCAGACTCAGCCCGGCGGCGCCGCGCCGCTCAGTGAGGCGGAAGAAACCGAAGCGCCCGCCCGGGTGCGGGCGCTGAACCAGCAGCTGCGGGAGCTTGACCAGCAAAAAAACGCCCTTACTATCGCGCTTAATAATGCCGAGACGCGCATTAAGCAAGCCGCCGGTCAGCAACAGGAATTGAACACTGAAGCGACGAGCGTGCGCGCCCGTTTGGCCGATGCGCAGGAGCGCCAGCCGCTGATGCGGGAGCAGATTGTCAGCCTCAGCAGCAGCTTTGGGCTGGATTTCACAGGCGAGAACGGGCCGGAGCTGGTGAAGCAGCTGAAGGATTTGGGCGCCGAGTTTCAGCAACAGCAGCAGACCCGGACGGCGGCGGAGAAAGAAATTGACACGGCGGCGGCCGTTTTGGAGAAAGACGAAAAGGAAAAGGTTGATTTGCACAACTGGCTGCAAGACCGGAAAACGGCTCTTTTGGGGCAACACGAGGCCATTAAGGCACTGAAGCGGGAGCGGGAGCAGCTTTTTGCCGGGCCCGACGTGGCGGCGGCCCGCGCCCAATTGGAAGCCGCTACCGAGCGCGCCGGGCAGCAGCTCACCCAGGCCGAGCAGCAGCTTCAAAAACACGCAGCCGACCTCAGCGGCGCTGAAACCCAGCTGCGCCAGCGCGAGCAGGACGCCGCCGACCAGGCCCACACCCGCGACACGCGCTACGCCGCGCTGGTGGGCGGCCTGCGCACCGCCGGCCTGCCGCCCGCGCCCACCGCCCTGGCCGAGCGCCTGCTGCCCGACGACGTGGCCCAGCGCCTCACCCAGCAGCTTACCAGGCACGACCAGGCCGTGGCCGCCGCCCAGCATGCCCTCACCGAAACCGCCCAGCAGCTGCACGCCGAGGAAGGCCGCGCCCTCACGCCCGAGCCCCTGGCCGCGCTGGCCGAGCAGCTGGCCGCGCACGCCCGCCAGCTGGCCCACCTCAACCAGCAGCTGGGGCAGCGGCAGGAGCGCCTCGGCAGCCACCGCAACGGCCTGGAGCGCCACGCCGCCCTGGCCGCGGCGCTGGAAAAGCAGCAGCAGGAAGCCCGGCGCTGGCGCGAGCTGGCCGAAGTCATCGGCTCGGCCGACGGCAAGAAGTTCAGCGAGTTTGCCCAGGGCCTGACCCTGGCCCGCCTCGTGGACCTGGCCAACCGCCACCTCACGCGCCTGACCGACCGCTACCGCATCCTGCGCAACCCCGCCGAGCACCTCGACCTGCTCATTCTCGACGAGTACCAGGCCGGCAGCACCCGCTCGATGAACTCGCTCTCGGGCGGCGAGAGCTTTCTGGTGAGCCTGGCCCTGGCCCTGGGCCTGAGCGAGCTGGCCGGCCGCAAAACCCAGATTGACACGCTGTTCATTGACGAAGGATTTGGCACGCTCGACCCCGACGCGCTCGACGTGGCCCTCACCGCCCTCGAAATGCTGCAAGGCACCGGCAAAACCATCGGCATCATTTCGCACGTCGAGGCACTGAAGGAGCGCGTGAGCACCCAAATCAACGTGCGCAAGGGCGCGGGCGGCGTGAGCACCATCCGGGTGGTGGGCTTGTAACGCGGACCCGAAAAGGCCTCATTATGACGAGGCGGCTTTCACTTCGGCCCAGGTCCAGTACTTTTTGGGACGGACGCCGGCGTAGCCGGCGCTGAAAAATGCCACGGTTTCGCGCTCCACGGCGGCGGGCGCGAGGGACGAGGCGTGTATCGGCCGGCCATCGGGGTCGGCGTAGCGCTGGGCTTTGGTGAGCCGGTTGCCGGCCAGGCGCAGCAGCGGGCCGGTGTCGGTGAGGCCGTCGGCGGCCCAGGTTTGGCGGCTGGTTTCCAGCGCGTTCAGCCGGGCGGCCAGCGGGGCCAGCGCGAGGCGGGGCAAGGTGGGGCGGCTTTCGAGGTCAATCCAGGTCGTGTACTTGTATTCCAATTCGTAGCGCCCGCCGTCGTACAGGCTCAGCACGATATCGTAGCCGGCGGTGGGGCCGAAAAGGGCGTAGTATGGCAGGGGTTCCGGCGTGTTTACGACCACCAACCCAATATCCGGGTAGCGCCGCAGCCTCGTCGGCGGCCCGTGCATCACGTCAGCCGCTTTTTTTACCCGCCGGTATTCCGGCTCCCAGGCTGCCCGGCCGGTTTCGGGATTCAGCAAAATATCCGCGAAGCGCGGCAAAAACCATTCGAATTTTTCGGCCGAAGCCTCGTCTTCGCGCCGGCGGCGGGCCGGCGCCCCGAACGGCTCGTAGAAGCGGGCTTTTTCCTCGGCGTTCAGCCAGGCTACGAGTTGCAGGGCGTGGTCAGCCAAGGGGTGCTTCCAGTCCATTTCCCGAAAATCGCCCAGCACGGCCACTAGGCGCAGCAGTTCTTCGTGCCGCAGCGCCAGCTCCGGGTTCAGCAAGCTCCACACGCCCACGAAACCGTCGACATCGAAATGGTTGGCCGTAACCGCCGTTGCGGCCAGGCCCGGCGTGGCCGGGTGGCGCAGCGCCCGCAGCACCGCGCCGGCGCTGGTGTCGTCGCGCAGCGCGTCGGGCGTGGGGGCGGCGCGCCAGTGCGCCAGCGTGAGCGCCGCGCCGTTGCCCACGCTATCAACCAGGATGGTGGGCTGCTGCCGAAGCTGCGCGAAGGGCACGAAATAGCGGTTCATGCCGCAAAATTGCGCCGAAATTTTTACCACGAAATCATTTTCAGGCTGGCCTTAATGGCGGCCGCGCCGGTTCACGAGGCGCTCGACGCGCTGCCGCCGAATCCAGCGCAGGTAGGTTTGCAGCTCGTCGGCCTCGCGCAACGCTTCGACGGAAGCATAGCGCCGGGCCAGGTCGCGGTTGCTGAGGAAGCGGTGCACGCTGCTGTGGCAGGGCTGGCACAGGGCCACCACGGGGCCGTGCTTGCCGCCTTCTTCGCGCGGCACCAGGTGGTGGCGCGAGGTGGCCTGCACGGCGCGCTCGCAGAGGCCGCACCGGGGCCCGTCGGCAAAAAATAAATCGGGAACGGGCTGGCGGGCGGCCCGCGAACGCTGCCTGGGCATGGGCGGTAAGGCGGTTTTGGGGTAGGCTTTGTCGCACGACAAAACAACGTTAGGGCGGCACAAGTTGCGGATTTGTTGCGAACGTGTTATCTTGTCCAGCAATGCGCTTATTTGCATTCTTTTACTGGCCTTTGTTAATTAGCGTTTTCACCTTTTTACTTTTTTGACCGTGATGACTACTATTACCGCACACCCTTTTTTCACCCCCAAACAGCCCTCTCTGGCCCGGCGAGCAATGGGCGCGTTCGTGGTTTTGCTGCTGCTGAGCGCGGCGCCCAAGGCGCACGCCCAAACGTGGATGGTGAGCACCACGGCGCAAATTAAAATGGGCGTGCTGGATAAATACGGCCAGCTGGGGCCCTACACGGCCACTTTTGTGGTGCACAGCGAGCGCACCGGCAAGGATTATCTGTTGGTGAAGGAGCTGACCAAAGGCCAGACCGGCGTGGACGTGCTGTTCCCCACCGACCCGTCGGACGCGGAGTACTTCAAAACCGAAACCGGCGAAGCCGCCGCCGCCACCCCCGGCCGCTACACCTGGGAGTGCCGGGTGAAAGGCGTGAAAGCCGTCGGCGGCCGGTTTGTATTTCCCGAAGTTGGCAACGACGTGACAATTATTAACAAGTAGCTGAGCGGTTAATTAGCTACTTATTACCCAGATTTTTATTATCCGAAAGCACCAAAAGTCTGGCTGTGCGCCAGACTTTTTTCGTTTAGCTCGCAGGCCCCGACTGGTTGGGGCCGCGTAGTGTGTACTTACTTTAATTTATTTGTTACTGCCGTGCCCCGCAAGTCCTTCCCCGAACTCATCAACAGCCCCGGCATGCCCGTGCTCGTCGATTTTTACGCCACCTGGTGCGGCCCTTGCAAAACGATGGCCCCCATTCTGGAAAAGGTGGCGGCCGAGCACGGCGGCAAGCTGCGCATTATCAAGATTGACGTGGACCGCAACGCGGCCGTGGCCCAGCAATACCGCGTGCAGAGCATCCCGACCCTGATATTGTTTCATCAGGGCCAGCCGGTGTGGCGGCAGGCGGGCGTGGTGCCCGCTGCCCAGATTGCGCAAGCCTTGCAACCTTTTATCGGCTGATTGCCAACGCACCACGACCCGAAAAAGCCCCTTGTCGCGGCGGCCCGGGGCTGGCAAACTATCCGGCTGTGCCGCGCGTTGGGGAGGGCGCTACCTTTGCCCTTCGTCCGATTAATGCCGTATGATTTCTTATTCTGCTACGCGTTGCCTCTTGCTGCTGTTGTTGTTAGGAGTGAGCTGGCCGCACCTGGCTGGTGCTCAGGAGGCTGCGCGATTCACCATTAGCGGCACCGTGCGGGGCGGGCACGGCGAGGCCCTGCCCGGCGCCAGCGTGGCCGTGCCCGCCCTGAACACCGGCACGGCGGCCGACTCGCTCGGTCGCTTTTTGTTGAGTCTGCCGGCGGGCCGCCACCACCTCGTCGTGGCCTCCATTGGCTACCAGCCCACCGAGCGCGACCTGAACCTGACCCGCAACCAGCGCCTGGCCTTCAGCCTGGAAGAGAGCGGCAACGAGCTGGGCGAAGTGGTGGTGGAAGGCGCCGCGACGCTGGAACAGAAGCTCAAAACCACCCAAATGGGCGTCGACCACGTGAGCATCCGCGAGGCCAAGCTGCTGCCGGCCTTGTTTGGCGAGGTCGATATCCTGAAAACCCTGCAACTCAAGCCGGGCGTGCAGAGCGGCGGCGAAGGCACCAGCGGCCTGTTTGTGCGCGGCGGCTCGGCCGACCAGAACCTGGTGCTGCTCGACAACGCGCTGGTGTACAACCCCAACCACTTGTTCGGGCTGTTTTCGGTGTTCAACTCCGACGCCGTGCAGAGCGTGGATTTGTACAAGTCGGGTTTTCCGGCCCAATTTGGCGGGCGGCTCTCGTCGGTGGTCGATGTGAAGCTGCGCGAGGGCGACCGGCAGCACTACGTCGCCACCGGCGGCATCGGCCTGATTTCGTCGCGCCTCACCTACGAAGGGCCCATCAACAAGGGCAAAGGCTCGTTCATTGTGTCGGGCCGCCGCACGTATTTCGACATTTTCACGCGGGCCCTCAACCGGGCCAACGAGCACAAGGAAGATTACAGCCCCATCCCCGACTACTATTTCTACGACCTCAACGCCAAGGCCAACTACACGCTCGGCGAGAACGACCAGCTGTTTCTGACCGGCTACCTGGGCCGCGACGTTTTTGGGTTCAACAGCTCGGGCGGCTTCAACTTCAATTTTAATTGGGGCAACACCATCGGCACGCTGCGCTGGAACCACGTGTTTTCGCCCCGGCTGTTTGCCAACACCTCGGTTTCGGTTTCCGATTACAAGTACGACCTGCTCAACAAGCTCGACCAGTTCAGCTTCAGCCTCGGCTCCAACATCCGCGACTACACCGTGCGCACCGATTTTGAGTACACGCCCAACGACCGGCACGTGCTCAAAGCCGGGGCCATGCTCACCCAGCACCGCTTCGGCGTGGGCCGCCTCAACGCCAACTCCGGCGATGGCAGCGTCAATTTCGGGTCCGACGTAACGTATTCCGGCCTGGAAGGCGCCCTTTATGCTTCCGACAACTACAAGGCCACCGACCAATTGCAGCTCGAAGGCGGCCTGCGGCTGACGGGTTTCCGCAGCGGCAGCAACCAGTACGGCGGCCTGGAGCCCCGCGCGTCGGCCCGCTATTCGCTCAACAGCCGCACCTCGCTGAAGGCCAGCTACGCGCTGATGTACCAGTACGTGCACCTGGTAACGAACTCCGGCGCCTCGCTGCCCACCGACATCTGGTACCCGTCGCGGCTGTCGGTGCAGCCCCAACGCTCGCAGCAGGTGAGCGGCGGCATCAGCTTTTTGCTGGGCCAGGGCAAGTACTTGCTCACCAACGAAGTGTACTACAAGTGGGGCCGAAATCAGGTCGATTTCAAGGACGGGGCCCAGCTGTTTGTGAACCCGGAGCTGGACTCGGAATTCATCTTTGGCAAGAGCTGGAGCTACGGCGACGAGCTGTACCTGGAAAAGAAAAGCGGCAAAACCACCGGCTGGATTGGCTACACGCTGGCCTGGAGCTGGCGCAATTTCCAGCCCCAGCGCGGCACCACCGGCGTAAACAACGGCGCCGATTTCCATCCCAACTACGACCGCCGCCACAACCTCACGGTTGTCGTAATCCACCAGCTCAACGCCCGCATCAACCTCACCGCCAGTTTTATCTACACCTCGGGCAACCTCACCACGCTGCCGCTGGGCCGCTTTGGCGTGCAGGACATTCCGGGGTCGAGCACGGGCATCGACCCGCGCCCGGTGCCCATCTACCCCGACCGCAACTCTTACCAGCTCATCCCCTACCACCGCCTCGACCTCGGCGTGGTGTACAAAATCGGGTCCCGGCTGAACCAGGATTTGACCCTGAGCATTTACAACGCCTACAACCGGCGCAACGCCTATTTCGTGTTTTTCGACAGCATCAAAGACAAGGCCACCGACCGCACCATCGGCTACAAAGCCCAGCAAGTGTCGCTCTTCCCGGTGATTCCCTCGCTCACGTACAACTTCCGGTTTTAGGATGACTGGTCCGAACGCCATGCCCACCACCCCCATGACTTTTCCTAAAACAGCGGCCCTTTTGCTGGCCCTCGTCGGGCTGGCCGGGTGCGGCAAGCTGCAAAACGACATCAACGTGCCGCTGCCGACGTATTCGTCCGAGCTGGCCGTGGAGTGCTACCTCGAACCGGGCCAGGTACCGAGCCTGACCGTGACCACCTCGGTGCCGTACCTGAGTTCGGTGCTGCCCCAAGTGCCCACCGACGTCGACGTGACCCTCACCCTGCCCGATGGCACCGTGGTGCCGCTCGCCTTCCAGCCCAACTACCAGGTGCTCACGGACACAACCAGGGGCGAGAAATTTCATACCCACATCGGCCGCGACCCGCTGGTGGCCAAGCCCGGCGACGTTTTTGTGCTCGACGTGCGCGACACCAAGGGCCGCCACGCCACCAGCACCACCACCATGCTGCCGCCCGTGCCCATCGATTCGGTCGGCTACAAGTTCAACGACAAGAGCCCCTCCGAGCGCCGGGCGTATTTCCTCACCAACTTCCGCGACCCGGCCACGCCCGACGACTGCTACCGCTTGCAGCTGCACAAGGGCAACCCGGCCAACGGCGCCCTCCTGAAACGGCCCGAAGTGGACTACGCTGTCGAAGACCGGCTGCTCAACGGCGAGCACTTCACCTTGGGCACCAGCTACCGCTTCTACCCCGGCGACACCGTCACGGCCACCCTCTACCACACCGACAGGGCCTTTTTCCGCTTCCGCGAGTCGGTGCGCGACGCCCGCGACGCCAACGGCAACCCCTTCGCCCAGCCTTCGGCCATCTACGGCAACGTGCAGGGCGGCATCGGCATTTTCTCGGTGCTGAGCTTTACGCGAATGACCAAAATGCTGGCGAAATAGGTCGGCTGTCATACCTACCCTCCCAAAAACGTGCGTATTTCCGGTCCTGCCGCATTCCGGCATTTTACCGCCCCACTAAACCCGTTTTCCGCTCACAGCTGCCCGACCACTGCTTTTATCAGGGCCGTCAGGCGCGGCTCGGCCAGCGCGGCGGCGGCAAAAATATCGGCCAGCACCACCGGCTTGAGGTGGCCGGGCGCGCACAAATCGGTGATGACCGACACGGCCAGCACCGGCAGGCCCAGCTGGCGGGCGGCAATAACTTCGGGCACGGTGCTCATGCCCACGGCATCGGCCCCGATGGTGCGCAGGTAGCGGTACTCGGC
>CAXTCS010000118.1:0-12689 GCA_964242365.1 uncultured Hymenobacter sp.
CTTCGCGCTTCAAGCGAACCGGGGCCCGCCCCGCAGGGGTCCCGTGAGGTTCCCCCGTCACGCCGCGTACATGAACCTAAGGACCGCTGTAAACCCAATCTCCACCTTTCGTAAAATGCCCCCTTTTCCGGTCCTGCCGGGGCAGCCGCTCGCGCAGCGGCCAAAGCCCCGAGCCCAACCACCACTGACCCAAATTTTTGCGGGTTCTGCTGGCCAGAAACAACTCACTAACCGCAGCCCCCGACCACAGCAAAACTGGCCTTTATTTTGCACTCATACATTACCTCAACATTAATCCAGGCGCTAAAAAAAACCGTACCTTGTGCTTTCCAAGCGTTTGCGCAGGCTTTTCTTTATAGCACTTTACATTTTTCCATGAGCCGCCAATTTCTTTTCCACTGCATTCTTCTCCTGTCGATTCTGGGCGGGGCCACGGCCCAGGCCCAAACCAAGCTGCCGCCCCGCCGGGCCGGTAGTGTGGCCCCGCGGCCCCGCCTCGCCCCCACCAGCCTCTCGCTGAAAGACGGCCTGACCATGCAAAAAGGGCGGGTCGTGCTCACCGAGCTGGGCATCACCAACCCGCTCACGGCCAAGAAGAAGCTAATTAATGGCACCACCATCAGCCCCACCGGCCTCGTGACGGCCACCGACAGCACCACCACCCAAATGAACGAGGGCGACATGGTCTCGCTCACGGGCCGCATCACCACCCGCACGTCCATCGCCGAGGCCGATAGCCTGCTGAAAATCAAAACCTTCGACCTCAAGCACCCCGGCAAACGCAAAAAGATGGAAGAAGACCGCGAGCGCAAGGAAAAAGCCAAGGCCAAAATGGAGGAGCGAAAGCTCAAAGTCAAGAGCAAGAAAAAATAACGTTTCGCTGCCCAGCGCCGGCGCCGCCAATCTCAACGAGATTTGGCGGCGCTTTTTTTGGGCGGGCCGGGCACCGACCCCGCCGGCCGCCTATCTTCGGGGCCTTACGTAGCCCGCCCCATGCTCTTTTACAACGTCATGAAACCGCTGGTGCAGGTCGCCCTGCGGGTCTTTTTCCGGCGCATCGAAGTCCGGCACCCCGAGCGCCTGCGCCTGCCCGGCCCGCTGCTGCTGGCCGGCAACCACCCCAACACCCTCATGGACCCGCTGCTGGCCGCCGTGAACCGCCGCCAGCCCATTGCCTTTCTGGCCAAAAGCACGTTTTTCGTCAACCCCGTCGTGCGGGCCATCATGGAATCAGGCAATTCCATCCCCATCTACCGCGCCCAGGACGCGGGCGACACCGGCCCCCTCACGCCCGAGCAGCGGGCCGCCCGCAACGAGGCCACCTTCGGCCGCTGCTTCGACTACCTGGGCCAGGGCGGCACCATCATGATTTTTCCGGAAGGCACCAGCGTGAGCGAGCGCCGGCTGCGGCCCCTCAAAACCGGGGCCGCCCGCATCGCGCTGGGGGCCGAGGCCCGGCACGGCTTCCGGCTGGGGCTGAAGGTGGTGCCCGTGGCCACCAATTACTTCGACCCCAGCAAGTTCCGCTCCGACGTGCTGCTCAACGTGGCCCCGCCCATCGCGGTGGCCGACTACGCCGCCGCCTACGCCGCCGACCCCGACGCCGCCGCCGACCAGCTCACCGAAGCCATCCGGGTGGCCCTGGAGCGGCGCCTCGTGGTGAGCAAAGACGCGGCCGACGACGCCTTCGTGCAGCAAATCGAGCGCACCTTCGGCGACCACCTCAACCCCGCCGATGACCCCGACACGCTCTACGACAACTTCCAGCTCAGCCGCACCTTGCTCCAGGCCCTGGCCTGGGCCGAGCACAGCTTCCCCGAGCGCCTCACCACCGCCCGCGCCCAGCTTCAGGCCTACCTCGCCGGCCTGCACCGCCACGGCCTCACCGACGCCGCCCTCGACGGCCCCCGGCGCGGCTCCGTGGCCGACTTGCTCAACCTGGTGCTCGGCGCGCCGGTCTGGCTTTATGGGGTGCTGAACAACTACTTGCCGTACATCCTGCCCTCCTTCGTAGCCAAGCGGGCCACCAGAGAAGTCGAATTCGTGGCCCCCATCATGCTGGTAGTGGGCATGATAACCTTCCCGCTGGCCTACACCCTGCAAGCCGCCGCCGTGCAGCACTGGCTCACCCACGACTGGCGCCTGACCACCCTCTACGTCCTGAGCCTGCCCCTCACCGGCTTCTACGCCCTGGGCTATTGGAACACGCTGGCCGCCCGGCTGCGGCGGCTGCGGGCGCGGCGGCTGTTCCGGCGGGCCCCGGCCGTGGGCACCGAGCTGCTGCGCCAGCGCACCGAGTTGGTGGCGCAGCTCGAAGAAGCGCGAACCGCCTATCTGGCACGCACTTAGCCCTTTATTGCCTTCCCCGGCCACGGCACCAGTTACCCCACCACCGCGCCGGCCGCCAGCGCCACGATGATAATAACCACGCTCGGCACCTTTTCCCAGAGCAAGAGCAGAAAAGTGGTGCCCACCAGCAGCGGGTTCAGCGGCAGCGTGTCGATTGGCCCGAGGTGAAACGGCAGGTCCAGCAGGCGGTACGGCAGCGGGTGATAGAGCAGAAACGTGGCCGCGCACACCAGCCCGGCACTCACCGCGTTGATGCCTTCGAGCGAGGCCTGCACCACCCGGTACTGCCGCAGCCGGTCCCAGAAGCGGATGACGAAAAATATCAGGAACGTGCCCGGCAAAAAGATGCCCGCCGTGCCCACCAGCGCCCCCAGCACCTGCGCGCCCGTGCCCCCGGCGGGCCGCATGGCCAGCGCGCCGATGTAGGCCGCAATCGAAAAATTAGGCCCCGGCATGGCCTGCACCAGCCCCAGCCCCGACAAGAATTCGGGCCCCGTGAGGTAGTGCTTGAACTCCACGAACTCGGCGTAGAGCAGCGGGGCCAGCACCTGCCCGCCGCCAAACACCAGCGAGCCGTTGCGGTAAAAATTCTCGAACAGCCGCACCGGCCGCAGCTGCGTGTAGTGCCCCAGCACGGCCGCCCCCACCAGAATGCCAAACCACAGCACGAAATTGGCCCATTCCACGCGCAGCGGTTTTTTCTCCTGCACGATGGCGTGCTTGCGGTAGCGCGCCGTGGTCACGGCCCCGCCGGCCAGCAGCAGCAGCGGCAGCATCCAGGGCAGCTGGAAAAAGTAGGCCAGCATGGCCGCGGCCACCATCAGCGCCACCGAGGTTTTGGTGTGAATAACTTTTTCGGCGATGCGGTAAGCCGAAAACGCCACGAAGCCCACGGCCACCGGCTGCACAAACTGCACCAGCGCCGCCACCCTGGCCGACTCAAGATGGCTGAGGGTGAGGCCGGCCAGCGTCATCAGGGCCACGGCCGGCGTTATCCAGACCAGCAGGGTGAGGTAGGCCAGGTTCGGCCCGCCCAGCCGAAAGCCGATAACGGTGATGGTTTGCGTCGACGTGGGCCCCGGCAGCAGCGCGCACAGCGCCTGAAGCTCCAGCAATTCGGCAGCGCTCAGGTAGCGGCGCTTTTCTACCAGCAGCCGGAAAAACATGGCCAGGTGCGCCTGCGGCCCGCCAAAAGCCGTGAGCGCCAGTACCGCTACGTCCTTCAAAAAAATAATGCCCCGCACCCGCCGCGTCCGCTTGCCCGAGCGCCGCGGGGGCGGCGCGAGCGAAACCGGCGCATCAGGGGGCGGGGCAGCGGGGGGCGTTGGAACTGTCATGCGGGGCCAGGAGTACGTCATGCAGAGCGCAGCGAAGCATCTCGCCCGCACAAGTAATCATAATCGTCAAACGATTGATTTACAAACTCCGAGCAAGATGCTTCGCTGCGCTCTGCATGACGTTCTTACAAATTCTCCGGCTCCTTTATTTCTTTTTCAACCCCAGCTCAATCAGCCGCTCGTTCAGAAACTCGCCGGCTGTGATGTCAGCCTCCCTTTTGGGGTTGTCCGGCGTCACGCAGTGTTCCAGCGCCGCCAGGCTCATTTCGGAGCGCGGGTGCATGAAGAACGGGATGCTGTAGCGCGAGGTGTTCATTTTTTCGCGGGCGGGGTTCACCACCCGGTGAATGGTGCTTTTGAGCACGCCGTTGGTGAGGCGCTGAAGCATATCGCCCACGTTCACCACAATCTGGTCGGGCAGGGCAGTGATGGGAATCCATTGGCCGTCGCGGCGCTTCACTTGCAGGCCGTCGGCGCTGGCGCCCATCAGCAAGGTAATCAGGTTGATATCACCGTGCTCGGCGGCGCGCACCGCGTCGGCGGGCACGGCGTCGGGGTCTTCGATGGGGAAGTAGTGAATGGGCCGCAAAATGCTGTTGCCGTGCTTCACTTTGTCGTCGAAGTAGTTCTCGGGCAGCTCCAGGTACAGGGCAATGGCGCGCAGCACGTCCTGGCCCGCGCTTTCGAGGGTGCGGTAGGCCACAAAGGTGCTGTCCCTGAAGCCCGGCACTTCTGCGGGCCAGATGTTGCCGGGGTATTCGTTTTTGATGGGGTCGGTGTCGTCTTCCACCACCTGGCCCACGTGGTAGAACTCCTTCAGGTCGCCGGTATTTCGGCCCTTGGCGTGCTCCTTGCCCTTGCTGATGTAGCCGCGCTGGCCGGCCAGCGCGGGGTTTTCGTAGCGCTGCTTGGCGGCGTCGGGCAGTTGAAAAAACGCCTGCACGTCGGCGTACAGCTGCCGGGTTTGCTCGTCGTTCAGGCCGTGGTTTTTCAGGGCTACGAACCCAATGTTCTGGTATGCTTCGCCCAGCTGCTGCACGAAACTGGCCTTGCGGGCGGGGTCGCCGGAGCGGAAATCGGCCAGGTCGAGCGAGGGAATATGGTCGAGAAGTTGGTCCTGCATAAAAAAATTAGGTTTACATTGAGCCGTATAGGCCTTAATACGGGCAACGACGCAAGTTAGGCAAAACCCCGCACCGGACCTCAACCGTAAGCAGCTTACTTTGTGATTGTAATTGCTAAAAAACTTTTTTGAGACTCCTCTAGATGAAACGTCCCCTCTTGCTGCTCTGCGGCACGACCCTTACCCTGGCCCTGCTGGCCAGCTGCGAAACGAGCAAGCCCGCCACCGATGTCAGTGCCTCGGCCGGCAGCACCAGCCCCAACGCCAGCGGCGCCGGCACCGGCGAGAGCCTGGAGTCGAACGGCATTCGCCTGACGCCCTTCGGCGATTCGCCCAAATTTCCCGAAGCCCAGATGCAGTTGCAGGCCCCCATCGCGGGCGCGACCCTGCCCAGCGGCGAAGTAGCTTTTGACTACCAGATTACCAATTTCCAGCTCACCAAGATGAGCGGCGGCCCCCGCATGGCCCAAATGGCCAACTCCATGAAAGGCCAGCACATCCACAACATCGTCGACAACGAGCCCTACACGGCACACTACGACACCAAGTTCACCAAGGCCATTCCCGACGGCCAGCACGTCGTGCTGTCGTTTCTCTCGCGCTCCTACCACGAAAGCCTGAAGCACCGCGGCGCCTACGACCTGCGCATCATCAACGTGGGCAACACGCCGCCCGCCGCCACGCCCATCATCGACACGAAGGCGCCTAACCTGTTTTACAGCCGCCCGAAAGACACGTATTCCGGCGCCGATGCCAAGCGCATCATGCTCGACTTTTACCTGGTGAACACCACCCTGGAGCCCGGCGGAAACCGCGTGCGCGCCACCATCAACGGCACCGAATTCATGCTCGACCGCTGGATGCCTTACCAGATGGAAGGCCTGCCCGCCGGCGAAAACACCGTGAAGCTGGAGCTGGTCGACGCCAGCGGCACCATGATTCCCGGCCCGTACAACTCGGTAACGCGCAAGTTCACGGTCGCGCCGTAACTCCTGCCGGCGCCGATAGCGCCGCCACTCTTTCGTTACGAATTTCCAAAAAGTCTCCTGGCCCGGCCGGGGGACTTTTTTGGGTTGAAACCGTTTGGCGCTCCGGCGCTACCTTGCCCGCTATGCCGCCTTTTTTGCCCGATGCTGCCGCTGCCCCCGCGCCGCTGCTCAACCGCGAGCAGGTGCTGCGGGCCCTGCGCCAGATAGCCCGCGAAGGCCGCCCCCTGCCGCCCGGCACCGTGTACGAGCTGGTGTACCGCGGCCGCCGCTACCCGCCCCGCGCCGTGGCCGAGTTGGCCTACCGCCTGGCCACCGGCAACCCCGGTGCCCACTGGCCGCGCCCGGCTGGCGCCCCCACCAACGCGCTGCTCGAAGGCCTGGACTTCACCATCAGCACGAAGCGGCCGGTGCTCACCTCCGGCTCGGGCCCCGACGGCGACGAAACCGCCCGCCAGCAAGCCGAAGACTTGTACACGGGCCTGCCCAAAGACGCGGCAGAACCCCGGCCCGATGCGGCCAACGCCGCCGAGCCCACCGCTGCCTACGCCGCCCCTGCCTACGCCCGCGCCGACGCCCTGGCCGAGCTGTTCATCGACGAAACCGGGCTCGACGCGGCCCTGGCCGGCCTGGCGCGGCGCCGCAACCTGCTGCTGCAAGGGCCGCCCGGTACGGGCAAAACCTTTCTGGCGCGCCGACTGGCGTGGCTGCTGCTGGGCGGGCAAGACGAAGCGCGCATCGAGCTGGTGCAGTTTCATCCCAGCTACGGCTACGAAGACTTCATGCTGGGCTTCCGGCCCGATGCCGCCGGGCGCTTCCACCTGGTGCCCGGCGTGCTCCCGCTCCTGTGCCAGCGCGCCGCCGCCGACCCCAAAAGGCCTTATTTTCTGTTGATTGACGAGGTGAACCGTGGCAACGTGCCCCGCATCTTCGGCGAATTACTCTTGCTGCTGGAAGCCGACAAGCGCGGCCCCGCCCACGCCCTGCGCCTGCCCTACGCGCCGGCCGAGGCCCCGCGCTTTTTCGTGCCCGACAACCTGTACGTCATCGGCACCCTCAACCTGGCCGACCGCTCGCTGAGCCCGCTCGATTACGCCCTGCGCCGCCGCTTTGCCTTCGTAGCGATGCGCCCGCAGTTCGGGGCGCCGCTGCGGCAGTTTCTGGCGGCCCGGCAAGTCCCCGCCGCCCTCATCGACCAGCTGTGCACCCGCATGGCCGCGCTCAACCAAACCATTGCCGACGACCCCGAGCTCGGCCCCGATTTTGAAATCGGCCACAGCTATTTCTGCCAGCCCCCACCCGCCTCAGCGCAAGCCCCGACCTGGTTCCATTTAATTGTGGAACAGGAAATCGGCCCGCTGCTGGCCGACTATTGGCGCGAACAGCCCGCCACGGCCACCGCTCAGCTGCGCAAGCTGCTGGCGTAGCGCCGCGAATACGTGTACAGGTCGTCCGGCGCCCCTCCTTTTGGGCTTCGCGGCTATGAGCGAACCGGGTCCCGCGAGGTTCTGCCGGCCGCATTACGTACCCTCTGCCAAAAGGGCCTATTTCCAGTCCAATCGATGATACCGCTGCCCACGCTCTACTATTTCCTGTGCTACGCCTGGAACCGGCTGCCCGAGCCGGCCGTGCTGCAAGCCAGCGAAGCCACGCCGTTTCACCGGCCGCTGGGGCTGCTGGCGCAGGTGCTGCTGCACGGCGTCCGCCGCTTGCTCAAAACCGGCCTGCCGCGCACCTTCGCACCCCAGGAAGCCGAGCTGACCAGCCTGCGGGGCCGCATCGAGCTGGCGCCCTCGCTCAGCCGCGGCCTGCTGAACCGCGGCCGCGCCATCTGCACCTTCGACGAGCTGAGCCCCGACTCGCCCCTGCACCGCCTCCTGGCTCACACGCTGGCGGCCCTGGCGAGTGCCACCGATTTGCCCGCCGCGCTGCGCCAGGAGCTGAGCCGAACGCGCCAGCGGTTTCCAGCGTCGCTCACCCGCGCCCATGCCACGGCCTCGCCCACGGCCGCCACGTTTCGCGAGCTGCGCCGGCAGCGGCCCGGCAGCCAGGCCGCTTTTCTGCTGCACGTGTGCGAGCTGGTGTGGCAAACCGCGCTGCCCGAGCCCACCGCCGCCGGCCGCCGGCGCTTCGCCGACTTCCGGCGCGACGACGTGCTGATGGCCCGCTTGTTCGAGCAGTTTACCCGCAATTTCTACCGCCGCGAGCAGCGCCGCTACCGCGTATACGCCGAAACCATCGCCTGGCAAGCCGAAGCCAGCCAGCCCGCCGACCTCGCCCTGCTGCCCACCATGCTCACCGACACGACCCTCGACGCGCCCGACCGCAAAATCATCCTCGACACCAAGTACTACGCCGCCGCCCTGCGCCCGCGCTACGACCGGCCGCGCCTCATCGCCCCGCACCTCTACCAGCTCTACGCCTACCTCCAAAACCAGCGCCCCGGCCCCGGCCAAACCCTGGAAGGCATCCTCCTCTACCCCGCCGCCACCCAAATTGTCGACGTCCGCTACACGCTGGGCGGGCACCCGGTGCGCGTTGTCACCCTCAACCTGCACCAACCCTGGCCCGGCATCGCCGCCGATTTGCTGGGGTTGATAGCCTGAAGCAGCCACACCGGCGGGCGTTCGGCCATGCCCACAAAAAAACCAGCCCGGACTTTCCTACTGGAAAATCCGGGCTGGCTTGAATGGCAAAGCATTGGAGCCGGCGCAAGGCCAGCGGCCAACTACTTCTTCTCTTCGGTGGTCGTGGTGGTCGAAGTGCCGGTGGTGGTGCCGGTAGCAGGAGCCGTAGCGCCGTCCATTTTGGCATCAGCAGCAGGAGCCGTCGACATAGCCGAGCTGTCGGTTGCCGTGGTAGTGGTCGAGGTTGCGTCGGTGGTGGTGCCGGTAGCAGGAGTCTCAACAGTGGTTTCTTCGGTCTTCTTCGACTCGCACGACGACAGACCAGCGGTCAGGGCCAGGCCCAGGGCAGCAACTTTCAGGAGGTTCTTCATTTTGGGGGTAATTTTGAAAATGGGTTAGCTTAAAAACGCCCTTTATGCCGGCTTACTGAAAAGGTAACCCGGCCCGGAAAAATATTTTTTTTATCGGGTTACTTGCCGCCCGCATTTGTATTAACCCCCAAAGTGAATGAGCAGGGGCAATTCCTCTTCTTCGACTCCCACCGACGACGCGCTGATTGCCGCCATTTGCAGCGGCGATGAGCGGGCCCTGGCCCACCTCTACCGGCTGCACTGGCCCATGGTGTCGCACTTCGTGCTGCAAAACAGCGGCTCGGAAGACGACGCCCAGGACGTGTACCAGGAAGGCGTGATGGTGTTTTATGAGAAGGTCCGCGACGGCTCCCTCGAGCTGAGCTGCCAGATTAAAACCTACCTCTACGCCGTGTGCCGCCGCCTGTGGCTCAAGCGCCTGACCAGCAAAAGCCGCTTCGGCGTGCGCTTGCTCGACGACGAGGAGCACGGCCCGTACCTGAACACGGGAGCCGAGGAAGACCTGCTCGCCGCCGAGGAACAGGACCGCCGCTTCGCCACCATGAGCGAGGCCCTGAACCACCTCGGCGAGCCCTGTCGCTCGCTTTTAGAAGGCTTTTACCTGCTCGATAAGTCGATGCAGGACCTGAGCGCGGAATTCGGCTACACCAACGCCGACAACGCCAAAAATCAAAAATATAAGTGCCTGGTGCGCCTGAAAAAATTATTTTTTGCCCATTACAAAGAAGAGCCTATCTGAGGAAAATCAATGAGCAATTATCAATGAGCAATGAACAGTAAGCAGATTTCACTTGGCTGGCTAGCAGAAATTTGCTCATTGATAATTGCTCATTGATAATTGCTCACTGTTCATTGATAATTGCTCGCTGATAATCGCTCACCGATTATATGATGACTGAAGCCGACTACTACGCCTTATTTGAAGCCTACGCGCACGGCGAGCTGGCCGGGCCCGCCCGCGCCAACCTCGAAGCACGCCTGGCTGCCGACCCGGCCCTGGCCCTGCGCTACGCCGACTTCACCGAACTGGCCGGCACCCTGCGCACCTTTGGCCAGCGCCAGCAGGCCCGGCAGCTGCTGCGCGGCATCCACGCCGCCATGCTGGCCGCCGATGCGCCGGCAGAAATTGCCCAGCCCGCAACCCTGCTGACGCATTCGGTGAACCCGATGCTGCGCATTTCGCGCACCGAGCGGCGGCTGCGCGAGTTTTGGAGCGGCCACCGGGCCACCGTGGGCGTGGCCGCTTCGGTGGCCGTTATGGCCGTTTTTGCCACGCTGCTAGGACTCGATTTGTGGCGCACTGCCAAGACGCAGCCCTCGCTGTACGGCTACACGATGCTGCGCCGGGAGATGGACAAGCTCAAGCGCAACCAGCGCGCGCTCACCCAAACCATTATTACCCAAGGCACGACAACGGCACCGGCGGTGAATTCCGGCAAGTTCAGCGGCACGGGCTTTGCCCTCACCTCAGAAGGCTATTTGGTGACCAGCTATCATGTTATCCAAGGCGCTGACTCGCTGCTGGTTGAAGGCCGCGACCGGCAGCGCTACCACGCCGAGCCGGTGTACTCCGACCGCGCGCACGACCTGGCCATCCTGCGCATTACCGACAAGAAATTCACCGGCTTCGGCCGGCTGCCCTACGCCATCAAATCGGGCCAGGCCGACCTGGGCGAACGGGTTTTCACGCTGGGCTACCCGCGCGAAGACGTCGTGTACGGCGAAGGCTCGCTGAGTGCCCGCTCGGGCTTCGAGGGCGACACGGCGTTCTACCAGGTCAGCATCCCGGTGAACCCCGGCAACTCGGGCGGCCCGCTGCTCGACGAGCGCGGCAACCTGATTGGCGTGGTGAGCGGCCGCCAGAACGACGCGCAAAGCGCCGCGTTCGCCACCAAGTCGTCGTACCTGGTGCGCCTCGTCGACTCACTGGCCGCTGCCAAGCCGGCCGCGCCTTACCACCTGCCCCACTACGGCCAGCTGGCCGGCGCCGGGCGGCCCCAGCAGCTCAAAAAACTACAGGATTACGTCTTCGTAGTCAAGGTCTTCGAATAGAACGGCAGCGGCAGCACCGGGCCAGGTTCTGCTTTAAAGCACAAAAGCCCGGCACCACAAATTGGAGCCGGGCTTTTGTTTGTATTTGTAATTTTAAGTATTTACATTAATATTTTCTCCGGCCTTCAGTCGCTTGGCGTGATTGCTAAACGTGTTTTCAATAACCTTGAAGGACCAAACACAGTATTCAGGCGCTGGTGAACTGCGTTTGTCGCCTTCTCTTCGTATTCCCTAACTCCGCATTCCGTGGCTCAAAACAACCAAACCCCGCCTACCAGCAACGACGTCGCCGGCTCGGCCATTTTCAAGAAGTTTCTCAACACGGCCGAAGGCTACATCCGCCAGCCCACCCGCCTAAAGAAGCTGCTGGTGGATGCCTACCAAAAAGCCAGCGATAAGAACGAAGTGGGCACCTTGGCGCACGAAGCCTGGGAAACCCTCCAGACCATGTTCCGGCTCATCAAGGCTTCGATGTCGGGCGAATACACCGGCGTGCCCACTACCACCGTGGCGGCGGCCGTGGCCGTGCTGGTCTACTTTCTGAGCCCGATTGACCTGATTCCGGACTTTATTCCGGTGCTGGGCCTGCTCGACGACGTGGCCCTGGTGGCGTGGTTCTCGACCACGCTGAAGGGCGAAATGGACAAGTTCCACGAATGGGAGCTCACCCGGCCGGCCGTGGCAACGGCCAACGCGCCAGTGCCGACTCCGGCTGCCGCGACGCCCGCGTACCCGTCGAAATCGAACGAGCCCGCCGCCGCGACGCCGCACATCGCCACCGAATCGGCGAAGCACGCGGGCACGACCGACGTGGCCGCCAACACCACCGACAGCAGCCGCGAAAGCAGCACCAGCGCGACCGATACCGGCGGCAACGTTCGCTAGGCTTTCCCACGCCGAACACAAAAAAGCCCCGCAGCTATCGTTGCGGGGCTTTTTTGTGGCTTAACATTTCGGCTAGTGACGCCGGGCTGGCGCTCGGTTAGGCGGCGGCGGCGTGGTCGCGCACGAAGCGCACGAAGTCGCCCACGGTGTAGAGCGGCACCTCGTCGGGGATGGTGATGCTGAAGTTGCGCTCCAGTTCCAGGATGATGTCGACGACGTCGACGGTGTCGAAGCGCAGGTCGCGGGCGAGGCTGGCGGTTGTGCGGACGCGGCTGGCGCGGATGGCTTTGCGTTTGCTGATAATGCGGAAAACCTGTTGCTCGATGGAAGCGGTATGGGCGGGGCTAGTAACGGATACGTACATGATAATTGAAAAATGATGGAGTGGAAGCTAATGGGGATAGCGGCAAAGGTGCCCGCCGGTGGTATTGCTGCAACAAAACCGGCCGGCGAGCACCCACAACGCCTAAATGGTTAAGCTAGTACAGGCGGCGTCGCCGCCTGTATTTCCTCAGAGCCCACCTCCTCGGTAATGGTTGCAAGGTCGTCGGGATTTTGACCTTTTATTTTTGCCTTGAGCGTTTCGCTGAGCAGGTACATCACCGGCACGACCAACAGCGTAATAATGGTGGCGAAGCTCAGCCCGAAGATGATGGTCCAGGCCAGCGGGCCCCAGAACACCACCGATTCGCCGCCGATGAAGAAGTGCGGGTGGCCGGAGTTGAACAGCTCGTAGAAGTTGACGTTCAGGCCAATGGCCAGCGGGATGAGGCCCAGAATGGCGGCCGTGGCCGTCAGAATCACGGGGTTGAGGCGGGTGCGGCCGGCCTCGACGAGGGCTTCGCGCATGGCTACGCCCTGGCTCCGCAGAATGTCGGTAAACTCAATGAGCAGGATGCCGTTTTTCACCACGATGCCGGCCAGGGCCAGGATGCCCACGCCCGTCATCACGATGGAAA
>CAXTCS010000119.1:0-12669 GCA_964242365.1 uncultured Hymenobacter sp.
CTCACCGACGTGGTGCCCTACGACGTGGACAACGTGCGCCTGCGCTACTTCGCCACGAACAGCGCCCGCGCCTACGCGGCCGGTTTCGATGCCCGCCTGAGCGGCGAGTTCGTGAAAGGGGCCGAGTCGTGGTTCAGCCTCGGCGTGCTCACCACCCGCGAAAACGTGGCCGGCGACTCGCTGAACGTGGCCGACGGCACCGGCAAAATCACCGGCCGCGCGCCCAAGGGCTACATCCGCCGGCCCCAGGACCAGCGCCTGAACGTGGGCGTGTTTTTCCAGGACCATTTGCCGGACAACCCCTCGGTGCGCGGCTACGTGAACCTGGTGTTCGGCACCGGCCTGCCCTTCAGCCCGCCCAACCAGCCCGACCTGCGCGGTACCGACGCCTTGGTTACCAGCTACAAACGCGTCGATTTGGGCTTCTCCAAAGTCATTGGCCTCAAAAATGACAAAGCCCCCAAAGTCCATTTTTACAGCTTCGACAGCCTGTGGCTGGGACTGGAAATCCTCAACGTTTTGGCAGCCAACAACGTGGCCGGCTACAGCTACTTGCAGGACGTGAACGGGGTGACGTATTCCGTGCCCAGCTACCTCTCGCAGCGCGTGGTCAACCTGCGGCTGATTGCGCGGTTTTAGCAATACCGGATACTTTCCTAGTAATAAGTCCGAAAGCGGGCGGGTGGCAGTGGCCGCCCGCCCGCTTTCAGTTTATAGATTGCTGTTAAACAGCAGGTTAAGCCACCACTCTTACGCTGGACCGGCCCGTTGCTATTTTCTGGTTTGACGCTTTGGAAGCGTTTGAAAGCGAAAACCAACCAGAGACTGAAGACCAGAAACCAGGAACCAACTTAAAAACCGGACGCAGAAGCTACCGGCGTAGCAGCAGGCACTCGCCACGGCTGCGCAATTTTCCGTTCAGCAAGGGATATCAGGCGTAGGCTAGATAATTAGGGCCATTTACAAGAAAATGAGAGGCTATTTATAAATATCACATTGAAACAAAGGGTCATTTGGTTATATTTGCTCATAATCAATTGAAATAGCCCCTAATAATTAAGGCATATTTCAATAAACCTCATCTACGGCTTTGTGCATCATAGCCCCCTCCTAAATCCCACCCACTCACTTCACCACTTGCCTATTCAACGTCTATAACTAACCCCGGTCAGTATGGAATCGCAGCACCTCCCCACCGTTGTCGTTATCGGCAACGGCATGGTTGGCTATAAGTTTTGCGAGAAGCTCCTCGCAAAATCCACGGCTTTCCAGCTGGTTGTTTTCGGCGAAGAGCCCCGCGTGGCCTACGACCGGGTGCACCTGAGCGAGTACTTCGGCGGCAAAACGGCCGACGACCTGCTCATGGTCCCGCAGCAGTGGTACTACGATAATAACATTACCCTGCACCTGGGCAATGCCGTGCAGGAAATAGACCGCGCCAGCCAGACGGTGCACGCCCGCAGCGGCCTGGCGCAACCCTACGATTACCTGGTGCTGGCCACCGGCTCGTCGGCCTTCGTGCCCGATATTCCGGGGGTGGAAAAGGCCGGCGTGATGGTGTACCGCACCATTGAGGACCTGGAGGAGATAAAAGCGGCCGCCGCCACGGCCCGCGTGGGCGCCGTGCTGGGCGGCGGGCTGCTGGGCCTGGAAGCCGCCAAAGCCCTGCTCGATTTGGGGGTGGAAGAAACCCACGTCGTGGAGTTTGCCCCGCGCCTGATGCCCCGGCAGATTGACGAGGCCGGCAGCGCCATGCTGCAACGCAAGCTCGAAGCGCTGGGCCTGAACATTCACCTGAGCAAGGCCACGGCCAGCATTGGCGGCGAGGGCCGGATTGACGCGCTGCACTTCGGCGACGGCTCCATTCTGCCGGTGGACATGCTCGTGATTTCGGCCGGCATCCGGCCCCGCGACGAGCTGGCCAAGCTGGCCGGGCTGGACGTGGGAATGCGCGGCGGCATCGTGGTGAGCGACGAGATGCGGACCAGCGACCCCCATATTTTCGCCATTGGCGAGTGTGCGCTGCACGGCAGCATGGTTTACGGCCTGGTAGCGCCCGGCTACGACATGGCCGACGTGGTGGCCAGCCAGCTCGTGCGGGGCTCCCGCGCCTTCACGGGCTACGACATGAGCAGCAAGCTGAAGCTGATTGGGGTGGACGTGGCCAGCTTCGGCGACCCGTTTATTGCCGCGCCGCACAGCCGCAGCATCGTGTTTGAGGACACCCACGGCGGCGTGTACAAGCGCATCAACGTGAGCCCCGACGGCCAGCAGCTGCTGGGCGGCGTGCTCATCGGCGATGCCGACGCCTACAACATGCTGCTGCAAATGGTGAACAACAAAATTGTGCTGCCGCCGCACCCCGAAGACCTCATTTTGGGGGCGCGGGGCGGCGAGGGCAGCGACAGCGGCTCCAACGTGCTCGACCTGCCCGACGCGGCGCTCATCTGCTCGTGCGAGGCCGTGACGAAGGGCATGATTTGCGCCGCCGTGACGGACCAGGGCATCACGACGGTGGAGGCCATGAAGAAGTGCAACAAGGCCGGCACCGGCTGCGGCGGCTGCGTGCCCATGCTCAAGGACCTCATCAACGGCACGCTCACGGCGCAGGGCGCGTACATCAAAAACGTGCTCTGCGAGCATTTCGACTACTCGCGCCAGGAATTGTTTGATTTGTTGAAAATCAACGATATTCGGACGTATAGCGCGGCGCTCGACCACTTCGGAACCGGCGACGGCTGCGAAACCTGCAAGCCGGCCGTGGGCAGTATACTGGCGGGCCTGTGGAACGACCTGATTGTGAAACAAAACGTGATTCAGGACACCAACGACCGGTACCTGGCCAACATCCAGAAGGGCGGCTCCTACTCGGTGATGCCGCGCATGGCGGGCGGCGAGGTGTCGCCTAAGCAGCTGATGGCCATTGGGCGCATTGCCGAGAAATACAGCCTCTACACCAAGATTACGGGCGGGCAGCGCATCGATATGTTCGGGGCGCACGTGAGCGACCTGCCCGACATCTGGGAAGAGCTGATTAACGAGGGGTTTGAGAGCGGGCACGCCTACGGCAAGAGCCTGCGCACCATCAAAAGCTGCGTGGGCAGCACCTGGTGCCGCTACGGCCTGCACGACAGCGTGACGTTTGCCATCGAGCTGGAAAACCGCTACAAAGGCATTCGCTCGCCCCACAAGCTGAAAAGCGGCGTGAGCGGCTGCGTGCGCGAGTGCGCCGAGGCCCAGGCCAAGGACTTCGGCGTCATCGCCACCGAGAAGGGCTGGAACCTGTACGTGTGCGGCAACGGCGGGGCCAAGCCCCAGCACGCCCAGCTGCTGGCTAGCGACATCGACAAGGAAACGCTTGTGCGCTACCTCGACCGCTTCCTGATGTTCTACATCAAAACAGCCGACCCGCTGACCCGCACCGCCGTGTGGCTCAATAAGATGGACGGCGGCATTGCCTACCTGCGCAACGTAATTGTGAACGATAGCCTGGGTATTTGTGCCGATTTGGAGGCCGAAATCGCGCTGCTCATCCAGAACTATTTCTGCGAATGGAAGCAGGTGGTGGACAGCCCGGAGCTGCGCAAGCAGTTCACGCATTTCGTGAACGCGCCCAAGGTGAAAGACCCGACGATGGCGTTTGAGCCCATGCGCGGGCAGAAGCGGGTGAAAGCCTAGTAGCCACTGCGTGAACGTCAGCGCGGCATCAACGACAAACCAACGACATCATGGAAACCACCACCGATATTACCTGGCTCGCCGTGTGCAAAACCACCGACATTCCCGCCGACGGCGGCGCGTGCGCCCTAGTGGAAGGCGAGCAGGTGGCTATTTTCAACTTCGCCCGGCGCGGCGAGTGGTACGCCACCCAAAACCTGTGCCCCCACAAGCAGCAAATGGCCCTAGCCCGCGGCCTGATTGGCAGCACCGGCGACGCTTGCGAGCCCAAAGTGGCCTGCCCGTTCCACAAGCGCACCTTCTCGCTGCTTACCGGCGAGTGCCTGAACGGCGACGAATGCGCCATTCGCACCTACCCCATCCGGGTGGAAGGCGAGGACGTGTACATCGGCTGGGCTGGCTGATACTGCGCCTGTTTGGCGTTTTGCCAGAACTTCATGCTTCGGCTACGCGGACGCCAGATAAGCATGACGTTTCGATTCGTTTTTGAAACCCTAAACAGGCCCACTTGCCGAGAAACTTCACCATCACCACTTCGCTCTCTATTTTATGCAAAAAACCGTTACTCAACAACTTCTTTTGCTGGCTGTTTTACTGGGGTCGGTGCGGGAAGCGCGGGCACAGCTGGTGATTTCGGCCGAAATCCGGCCCCGCGCCGAGCTGCGCGACGGGTTTCGCACGGTGAATACCCACGCCGAAAAGCCGGCGGCCTTCGTGGAGCAGCGCTCCCGCCTCAACATCGGCTACGGCCACGGCAAGATGCAAATGCGGCTCTCGATGCAGGACGTGCGGATTTGGGGCAGCACCAACCAAGTGTATAAAGTCGACCCCAACCTGTTCAACGTGTTTGAGGCCTACGGCGAGTACCAGCTCACGCGCCGCCTGGCGGTGCGGGCCGGCCGGCAGGCGCTCGACTACGACAACGCCCGCTTTCTGGGGGCGCTGGACTGGGCGCAGCAGGGCCGCAGCCACGATGCGGTGAAGCTGATGTATGCCGACAGCTCCGGCTTTTCGGTCCACGCCGGGGCGGGCTTCAACCAGTCGTTTTCGCTGGAGCCCACCAAGCTGGCCGATACCTACTACGGCGGCGTAGACAACTATAAATCAATGGAATTCCTGTGGCTGCACAAGGACTGGGCCAGCGGCAAGCTCTCGGCCCTGTTCTTCAACGACGGCCGGCAGCGGACGGATTCCAGCGCGTATGCCCGGCAGACCTACGGGCTGGTGGGCGAGAAAAAAGCCGGCCCCGCCACCCTCACGGGCGAGTTTTATTACCAGGCCGGCGATGATGTGGCCCGCCGCACCATCAGCGCCTACCTGGCGGCCGTGAGCGTGACGGTGCCCACCAAGCTCACGCCCCTGACGCTGGGCGTAGACTACCTGTCGGGCTCCGACGCCACCGACACCAAGAACCACGCCTTCGTGCCGCTCTACGGCACCAACCACGCCTTTTACGGCCACATGGACTACTTCTACGTGGGCAACAACCACGGCCAGGGCGGGCGCACCGCCGGCCTGGCCGATTTCTACCTCAAAACCAACTTCAAGCTGACGGCCAAAGCCAGCCTGCTGGCCCACGTGCACCACTTCGAGTCGCCGGCCACGGTGTACCAGCCGGGCACCACCGACCAGAAGCTGGCCTCGCGCCTGGGCGAAGAGCTGGACCTGATTCTGAACGCCAACGTGAGCCCGGAATTCAACTTCAAGCTCGGCTACTCGCACTTTTTGTCCACGCCCTCGCTCGATGCCCTGAAGGGCCGCGCCGGCCAGCAGCACAACCAGTGGGCCTGGGTGATGCTGACCTTCAAACCAGTGCTGTTCAAGAACTAAGGCGGATTTCGCGCCGCCCGCCCACCCCACCATTTTCGTCATTTCGCCTTTAATTCCGACTGCACATGGAAGCTCAATTATCCAATCAGCCGCTGCAAAAGCTCAACGTCCTCTCCGGGGCGGGGGTGCCGATGCGAACCTTCCACCTCACCTGGCTCACCTTTTTCGTCTGCTTTTTTGGCTGGTTCGGCATTGCGCCGCTCATGCCGCTGGTGCGCGAGCAGCTCCATTTGGACAAGGGGCAGGTGGGCAATATTGTGATTGCCTCGGTGTCGGCCACCATTCTGGGCCGCCTCATCATGGGCAAGCTCTGCGACACCATCGGGCCGCGTCTGGCCTATACCTGGCTGCTGGTGGTGGGGGCTATTCCGGTGATGCTCATTGGCTTGAGCCACAGCTACGAGAGCTTTTTGCTGTTCCGGCTGGCCATTGGCATCATCGGGGCCTCGTTCGTCATCACGCAGTTTCACACGTCCATGATGTTTGCGCCCAACGTGGTGGGCACCGCCAACGCGGTGGCCGGCGGCTGGGGCAACCTGGGCGGCGGCATTGCCAACATGGTGATGCCGCTGGTGGCCGGCGCGTTCGTGGCCTTGGGCCTCGCCACCAAGCCCGACTCGTGGCGGCTGGCGATGGTGGTGCCCGGCGTGGCGCTGCTGGTGATGGCCGTGCTCTACTACCGCTACACCGAGGACACGCCCCGCGGCAACTACGCCGACATCCGCCGCGAGGCCACCGCCAAGCCCGCCGGCACCTTCCTCACGGCCCTGAGCGACTACCGCACCTGGCTGCTGGCCCTGGCTTACGGCGCCTGCTTCGGCATCGAAATCACCATCGACAATGTGGCCGCCGTGTACTTCGTGGACCACTACGGGGCGACGCTGGTGACGGCGGGCCTGCTGGCGGGCAGCTTCGGCTTCATGAATATTTTTGCCCGCGCCCTGGGCGGCATCGTGAGCGACCGCGCCGGCCGCGCCTACGGTATTAAAGGCAAGTGGCTGCTGCTGAGCGCCATGCTGGTCTTCGAAGGCATCGGCATCGGCTTCTTCTCGCTGGCCCCGAGCCTGGCGCTGGCCGTCACGGCCATGATTTTCTTCGCCCTGTTCCTGAAAATGGCTAACGGTTGCACCTACTCCATCGTGCCCTTCGTGAACCGGCAGGCCATTGGCAGCGTGAGCGGCGTAGTGGGCGCGGGCGGCAACCTGGGGGCCATGTTGGTGGGCTTCCTCTTCAAGTCGAAAGACCTGAGCTACAGCACTGCCTTCCTCTACATCGGCTGCGCCGTGGCCGCCGTGGGCGGCGTGGTGCTGCTGGTGCGCCTGCTGGTAAAGGAGTCTGCCACGCCGGCGGCGGAAGCCTCGGTGGCGCTGGCGTGATTTAATTAAAAATTGAGAATTAAAAATAAAAATTTTTGAGTTCAAACGATTCTAGCTCAATAGTTTGATTACCAAATTTTAATAATAAATTTTTAATTTTTAATTCTCAATTTTTAATTCAAAAAATGTCCACTCCAACCGCCGCTGCCCCGTCCATTTGCTGCTATTGCGGCGTGGGCTGCGGGGTGCTGATTAAGCCGGAAAAGAACGGCGACGTGACCGTGACCGGCAACCCCGACTACCCCGTGAACCGGGGCGCGCTGTGCAGCAAGGGCCTGAACCTGGAATACACCGTGAACGACCGCAGCGACCGGCTGCTGCATCCGCAGATGCGCTACAGCAAGAGCCGCCCGCTCCAGCGCGTGAGCTGGGACGACGCACTGGCCCGCGCCGCCGCCGTGTTCAAGACCTTTATTGCGCAGTACGGGCCGGATTCGGTGGCGTTCTACGCCTCGGGGCAGTGCCTGACGGAAGAATATTACGTCATCAACAAGCTCATGAAGGGCTTTATTGGCAGTAATAACCTCGATACCAACTCGCGCCTGTGCATGAGCAGCGCGGTGGCGGGCTACAAAATGGCGTTGGGCGAAGACTCCGTGCCGGTGTGCTACGACGACATTGAGCTGGCCGACTGCTTCCTCGTGACCGGGGCGAATCCGGCCTGGTGCCACCCCATTCTCTGGCGGCGCGTAGAGGCCCACAAGGCGGCGAATCCGGCCACGAAAATCATCGTGGTCGACCCCCGCGCCACCGATTCGGCGGCGCTGGCCGACCTGCATTTGCAGCTCATTCCGGGCACGGATGTGGTGCTGCACCAGGCCCTGGCGCGGGTTCTTATTGAGGCCGGCGACGTGGACAGGGCCTTTGTTGCGCAACACGCCGAGGGGTTTGAGGCTTACCGCGCCATTGTGCTGGCCCGCCCGCTGGCCGAATCAGCCGCCCTGTGCGGGGTGCCGGAGGCGGATATCCGGCTTGCGGCCCGCTACATGGGGTCGGCCCAGGCGTTTTTGTCGATGTGGACCATGGGCCTGAACCAGAGCGCCGTGGGCGTGGACAAAAACCTGAGCCTGCTCAACCTGCACCTGATTACGGGCCAGATTGGGCGGCCGGGCGCGGGGCCGCTTTCCCTCACCGGGCAGCCCAATGCAATGGGCGGGCGCGAAGTGGGCGGCCTGAGCAACCTGCTGCCCGCCCACCGCGACCTGGCCAACCCCGCGCACCGCGCCGAGGTGCAGCAGTTTTGGGGCAGCGGGCCGCTGGCGGCCACGCCGGGCTACACGGCCACCGAAATGTTTGAGGCCCTGGAAGATGGCCGCCTCAAAGCCATTTGGATAATCTGCACCAACCCCCTCACCAGCCTGCCCAATGCCCGGCAGGCCGAAGCCGCGCTGGCCAAGGCCCGGTTCGTGGTGGTGCAGGAAATCAGCAACAAGCCCGAAACGCTGGCCTACGCCGACGTGGTGCTGCCCGCCGCCGCCTGGGCCGAAAAGGAGGGCACGATGACCAATTCGGAGCGCCGCATCAGCCACTTGGCGAAGGTGGCGGCGGCTCCCGGCGAGGCCCTGCCCGATGCCGAAATCATCTGCCGTTTTGCCCGCGCCCTGGGCTTTTCGGGGTTCGATTTTCCCGATGCGGCCGCCATTTACCGGGAGCACGCCCGGCTCACGGCCGGCACCACGCTGGATATTTCGGGCCTGAATTATGACATTCTGCAAGCGCGGGGCTCGGTGCAGTGGCCCTACCGCGCCGGCGCGGCCGCCGCCGAAACGGCCCGGCTTTTCACCGACCAAACGTTCTACACGCCGTCGGGCCGGGCGCGAATTCAGCCAGTGGAAGCGGTTTTTCGCAGCGAAATGCCCGATGCGGACTTCCCGTTCATCCTCACCACCGGCCGCATCCGCGACCAGTGGCACACGATGAGCAAAACCGGCAAAGTCAGCAAGCTCACCCAGCACAACCCGCAGGCATTCGTCGAAATCCATCCGCAGGACGCGGCCGGCCTGGGCATTGCCGAGGGCGATTTGGTGACGGTGCGCTCGCGCCGGGGCGAGGTGCGGGTGGCGGCGCGGCTTTCGGGCGCCATCCGGCGCGGGGTGGTGCTGCTGCCCATGCACTGGGGTAAAATCCTGGGCTCGGACCTGAACCGGGCCAATAACCTGACCTCCGGCGCGGTGGACCCCATTTCCAAAGAGCCCGATTTCAAGTTCTGCGCCGTGCAGGTGGCCCGCTACCGGAAGCCGCCGCAACGCATCGTCATCATCGGGGCAGGGGCGGGGGCTTACGGATTTGTGAAATCGTACCGCGAGCTGAACCAGGATGATACCATCACGATTTTCAGCAAGGAAGCCTTCCCGTTCTACAACCGCGTGCTGCTGCCCGACTACATCAGCGGGCACCAGAATTGGGGCCAGCTGGTGAAAATGCCGGATGCCGAGGAGCCCGCCTACCGCATCGACCTGCGGCGCGGCCTGAGCGTGGAAACCATTGACCGGGCCGGAAAATTCGTGGTCGACTCGCGCGGGCAGCGCACCGACTACGACGTGCTGATACTGGCCACCGGCAGCCGGGCGGCGGTGCCGCGCCACGTGCCCGCGCTGCCCGGCATCTTCACGATGCGCAGCCGCACCGATGCCGACAGTTTCCGCCGCCACCTGCCCGAGAATCCGCACGTCGTCATCGTGGGCGGCGGCCTGCTGGGGCTGGAAATGGCGGCTTCGCTGCGGGAAATGGGCACCCGAATCACCATTATTCAGCGCGTTTCGCGGTTTTTGAACCGGCAGCTCGATGCGTTGGGCAGCCAGCTGTTGCAGGACGAGATGGTGGACCAGGGCTGCGACCTGTACTTCAACGACGAGGTGGAGCTGTTCTACGGCCGCTCGCGCCTCACGGGCGTGGGCCTGAAAAGTGGCCGCCGCATCGAGTGCGACGCGCTGGTTATGGCCATCGGCACGGTGCCCAACCTGGAGCTGGCCCGCGACTGCGGTCTGGCCTGCAAGCGCGGCGTGGTGGTGGATGCCCACCTGCAAACCTCCGACCCGAGCGTGTTTGCGCTGGGCGAAATCGCTGAGTTTGCGGGCACGCTCTACGGCATCACGGCCGCCGCCGAGCAGCAGGCCGCCGTGCTGGCCCGCTTCCTGAGCGGCGACGTGGGCAGCTTCTACCGGGGCAGCACGTTCCTGAACATCATCAAAATCCACGGTTTCGACCTGTGCACCATCGGCCTGCCGGAGTGCCCCAATTCGACGGATTACGAGGAAATCGTCTTCATCGACAAGGCCCGGCGCTACTATAAGAAGTGCATCATTCACCAGGGCCGGCTGGTGGGGGCCATCCTCATCGGCGATAAAACCGAGTTCCGGGAGTTCCGCGACCTCATTGCCAACCGCACCGAACTCGGCGACAAGCGCCTGCACCTGCTGCGCAGCGGCACCACCGCCGCGCCCGTGCTGGGCCAGCTGGTGTGCAGCTGCAACAACGTGGGGGCCGACAACCTGCGCCAGGCCATCGGCGCGGGCTGCACCAACCTCAAGCAGCTGTGCACCAGCACCGGCGCGGGCAGCGGTTGCGGCTCGTGCCGCCCGGAGGTGCAGCGGATTCTGGCGGCCGAACTGGTGGGGGCGGATTCGGTTGAGACTGCTTAGAGCCAGAAAGAAGCACGTCCTGCTGAGCTGGTCGAAGCATCTCTACCGCTTCGTTGCTTTGATTAAATTACTTGCGCGGTAGAGATGCTTCGGCTGCGCGGACGCCAGATGAGCATGACGTGCTGTTTGAACATAACCTTGTAATGCCCGCCCCCCAAACTGCCCTTTCCACCGTTGCCGTGAACCTGCCCGGCGGCCTCGTGTCGGCCGGCGACCTGCTGCTTATGCTGGCCGCTGCCGAAGCGGCCGGCGTGGAGCAGGTGCAGTTTGGGCACCGCCAGCAGCTGTTGCTGGCGGTGGAGCCCGCCCGCCGCAAGGCCCTGCTCGCGGCCCTGGCCGCCGCCAATTTGCAGGGCGAGGCCGATGCCGATGCCGAAACGCACCCCAACATCGTCAGCTCTTACGTGGGGGAAAACGTTTTTTACAGCGCCGCCTGGCTGCGCGAGGGCGTGTACCGCGACATCCTGGACCTGTTCGACTACCGGCCGCGCCTGAAAATCAACCTGGTGGATAGCCGGCAGGCATTCGTGCCGTTCTTCACCGGCCACCTCAACTTCATTGCTTCCGAAACCCCCAATTACTGGCACCTCTACGTGCGGCTGCCGCGGGCCGGGGCGCTGGTTGCGTGGCCGCACCTGGTGTATTCCGAAGACATTCCGGCCCTGAGCGCCGCCCTCGAGACGGCCGTGCTGGCCCAGCCCGCCGGTTTTTGGAGCACTCCGACGGCCGAGGCGCGGCTGGTGGCGCACATCGGGGCCACCGTGGCGCTGGTGCAGCAGCCGGTGGCCGCGCCGCTGGTGCTGCCGGCCTTCACGCTGCCGTATTACGAGGGCTTCAACCGGGCCGGCGAGCAGCTGTGGCTGGGCATTTACCGCCGCGATGAGCTGTTTGCGGTGGCTTTCTTGCGGGAGTTGTGCCAGGTGTGCCTGCTCACCCGCGTGGGCCAGCTCTGCACCACGCCGTGGAAGTCGTTGGTCATCAAAGGCCTCGCTCCGGCCGACCGGCCCCTGTGGGACGCCGTGCTCTGCCGCCACCGCCTCAACGTGCGCCACGCCGCCAACGAGCTGAACTGGCAGGTGGAAGACCGCTGCCCCGCCGGCCTGGCCCTCAAGCACGAGCTGGTGCGCTACCTCAACGAGGAAGACGTGCGGACCTACCAGCTCTGCTTCGCCATCAAAACCCAGCCCCAGACCGGGCTTTTCGGCTCCATTGTTATCCGCCGGCAGCCGGGCCGGGCCAGCGAGCAGTACGAAATCCTCCACACCCGCGACTTCAACCCCAATTCGCGGGACTTCGTGGCCTTCCGCCAGCGCGTGCAGCGCGAAGACCTGGGCTGGTACCTGGCCGAGCTGTGCCAACAGTTCTACGCGCAAGCCGATGCCAACGCCGACTCTGATGCCACGCCCGCTACCGCGCCGCCGGCCGCCCAGCGGGGCACGGCCACCGCCACGCCGGCCGTGGCCGTGCCCCGCTGCCGCCGCTGCCTCACCGTGTACGATGCCGCGTATGGCGACCCGGCCCAAGGCATCGCGCCCGGCACGGCCTGGCGCGATTTGCCCGCCTACACCTGCCCAACCTGCGAAGCCCCGGTCGCCGAATTCGAGCTTTGGAACGAGCCCGTGGCGGCCGGCAGCGCGGACCGGCGCGTGGCTTCCTGACGTAGCTTCGCGCCGTTCATCCCGTTCATTTTTCCTCATTGATGCCATGCCCATTGCCAACCCGCTGTTTCCGGTTTTTCTCAAGCTTGAGCAGCTGCGCGTGCTGCTGGTGGGCGGCGGCAACGTGGGCCTGGAAAAGCTCACGGCCATCCTGCGCAACAGCCCCGATACGGCCGTGACCGTGGTCAGCCTCACGTTTTTGCCCGCGCTGCGGGCCTTGGCGGCGCGGCATCCGGCCGTGCGGCTGCACGTTGGTTTCTACGACGATACCTTTTTGGCGGAGGCCGATGTGGTGTTTGCCGCTACCGACGACCCCGCTTTGCACCGCCGCATGGCGGCCGCCGCCCACGCCCGCCGCCTGCTCGTGAACGTGGCCGACACGCCCGCTCTGTGCGATTTCTACCTCTCGTCGGTGGTGCAGAAGGGGGCCTTGAAGGTGGCCGTGTCCACCAACGGGCAGTCGCCCACGGTGGCCAAGCGCCTGCG
>CAXTCS010000120.1:0-12649 GCA_964242365.1 uncultured Hymenobacter sp.
TGCCGGCAAACTCGTCGCGCACGATGGCGAAGCCCAGCACCGCGCCCGCGCAGCCGCCCACGGCTTGCACCACCCGCCAGCCGACGAGGCTTTCCACGGAAGTGCTGGCCGCGCAGCCCACGGCAGCTACGGTGTAGACCGCCAGGCCCGCCAGCAGAAACGGCTTGCGGCCGTACTGGTCGGCCAGCGGGCCGTAGAGCAGCTGCCCCAGGGCCAGCCCGCCCATGTAGGCGGCCACCGTGTACTGCACCTGCGCGATGTCGACCCCCAACTCGCGGGCAATGGCCGGAAAGGCCGGCAGGTACATGTCGATGCTCATCGGCCCGAAGGCCGTGAGCAGGCCCAGCAGCAGGACGAGCCCGCCGCGGCCGGTCGCCGCGTTCGCCATCCGGCTAGTAGGCCGCCGTGAAGCGCTGGCGGCTAAAGCGGTGCTGTTCGACTTCGTCGAGCACGGCCACGGCGGTATCTTCCACCGAGAGAAAGCTGCGGCCGTCGGCGTTGAAGACCGGGTTTTCGGTGCCGAGGCGGTAGTGGCCGGTGCGGCTGGTGTCGATGCCGGGGTGCATCTCGATGGCCGGACTGAAAAAGGTCCAGTCCAGGTCCGGGTTCTTTTTCAGCTCGTTGAGGTAGTCGCGGGCGGCGGTGGCGCCCGCCTTGTACTCGGCCGGAAATTGGGGGCCGTCCACCAACTGGTGGCCGTCAATGAAGAGGCTGCCGGCCCCGCCCACCACCACCAGGCGCGGCACGCCGGCTTGCGCGGTGGCGTGCTCGATGGCCCGGGAGCCGGCCAGGAAGTCATTGTACAGGTCTGGGTTGCCCCATCCCGCGTTGTAAGCACTCAGCACCAGGTCGTGGCCGGCCAGCTGCTGGGCAAGGTGCGCGTCATTGGCCACGTCGCCCGTTACAACGGTTAGCCGTTCGTTCAGGGTGGTCAGCTTAGCCGGGTCGCGCAGGATGGCGGTGACCTGGTGGCCCCGGGTAAGGGCTTCGTGCAGAAGGGCGGTGCCAACAAAACCGGTGGCACCTAAGAGGGCAATTTTCATGGGGGACGATAATTAAGATAACTAAGATGAGCAGGCCGGCCACTAGCGGCTGGCCAAACAAAGGTAGGCACAAAGTCCTTATTGTAACTACAACGGTTACAATAAGGGGCAAAAAAAATCAGCTCACCAATTCGCGCACGCCCGCCACCACATGCGCCAGCGTGGTCGTGGCCAGTTCGTGCTCCAGCGCGGCCTGGGCGCGCGCCAGCGTGCCGTCGAGAGCGGCCTGGATGTTGCGGCCCACCATGCAGTGCGGGTTGGGGTGCTCGTGCACGCTGAACAGGCGCTCCTCCACCACGTCTACGGCGCGGTACACGTCGAGCAGCGTGATGGCGGCCGGGTCGCGGCGCAGGTACGTGCCGCCGGCCGCCGCCCGCACCTCCACCAGGCCCGCTTTCTTGAGCTGCCCCAGGATGCGGCGAATAACCACCGGGTTGGTGTTGACGCTGCCGGCCATGCGGTCGGAGGTCAGCAGCTCGCCGGCCGGGTTGGTGGCCAGCAACGTCAGCACGTGCACGCCCACGGAGAATCGACTACTTATTTGCATGTGGCTTCTAACAACCTGCTTTTTAATTCAGGTTCAAGCTGAATGAAGCCGGTTCAACCGTAAAGTTAACTGGTATCCCTCTTGTTCAGCCTGCGCCCACCTAACCACGAAGACAAACTGAATCGCGTTGCCATCGCCGCGCCGGGTGCGCGTTACCGCAAGCACCTGGGTTAAGCCGCATGTACCGTGGGTGAACGGTCTCAAACCCGGCAACATAACGGCATAGAGTGGAGTCAGGCAGAGCAGGAAGCCGCTACCCCGTCCACCGGCAGCAAGCGGTCCACGGCTTTTTGCAGGCGATGCGCGCGCGCGAACTGGTAGCGCGTACTGCTTCTTCCAGCTCAACCTGCTCCGTGCCGCGCTCAAATCAGCCTCACGGCCGCATTTAGGCCGGAACCGCCTGTAGCAACTGCAGGAGCGCCGCGGCCGCCGGGCCCGACGAAGCCGGGTTTTGCCCGGTGAGCAGCAGCCCGTCGGTAATGAGATGGGGCGCAAAGTCCGCCGCCCCGGGCCTGCAAGTCGTCTTCCAGGAGAAACGGCACCGCCGCGACGCGCTGCACCGCCGCTTCTTCCGTGTTGCTGAAGCCGGTGAATTGCTGGCCCATAACCATCAAAATCTTCATGGCAAATTTTCCGTTAGTGGCCGTTTGTGCGCGTTGGAACGACGTATTCGCTCAACGGCCACAAAGGTCGGCTGCCCCCCAAAGGAAAACTTGCTCCATTCAACCCAATGCTTGCCCAGTTCAACTCCGCCGTACGGCCGAAGGAGCCAAACCGGTCTGCTTCTTGAAAAAGTGGTTGAAATGGGTCGGCTCGTCGAAGCCCAGGCTGTGGCCGATTTCGGCCACGTTCCAGTCCGTGTGCCGGAGCAGGGCGCGGGCTTCGCCGGCCAGGCGCTCGGCGAGGTGGGCGGAGGTCGTTTTGCCGGTCGTCGCGCGCACGCAGCGGTTGAGGTAGTTGACGTGCACGGCCAGCTGCCGGGCAACGTCGCGGGCCGAGCGCAGCGCTGCCGCGATGCGGGCCGGCGCGTGAGTAGCGGTTTCGGTCAAAAGTTCGCCAGAGCACCGGGAACGTCCCCGCCCGGTGCGGGCCGCCGCCAGCGGTTTTTCCTATTTTAATTTACCTGGCTAACACTATCCTCACGCCTTCCCGGCACTTCGGCCGGCTATTAACTGCAAAGCTCTTGCAGCGCGGCGACCGGGTGACGGCGACCCTGCGCCAGGCCAGCGCCCTGGCCGACCTGAAAAGCAAAGGGTTAAAAGTCAGAAGGATGTGATTTTAACGCTTCAACTTTACCTTTTAACACGGCCATTAGCGTACACTAAAATCTAAAGTGCGGCAAATCCACTTGCCTTGTCCGCTTAGGGCTGGCAAGTGGAGCGCCGGCCGCAACGTTTCACTCGTCACTCTCAATCTTATGAAAGCAGCTATTTTGCGCGCGTTTGGCACGCCCCTTACCCTGGAAACCGTGCCCGACCCCACCCTGGGCACGGGCGAAGTCATCGTGGACGTCGTGGCCACCGGCGTGTTGTCCTACGCCAACGAAGTATTCAGCGGGGAGCGGAAATACCTGCTCACCCTGCCGGTGGCGCCGGGCTGCGGGGCCATCGGCCGGGTGCGGGCCCTGGGGCCCGACGCCACGCGGCTGGCCGTGGGCGACTGGGTGCTGTGCGACCCCACCGTGCGGGCCCGCGACAACGCCGCGAACCCCGACATCACCCTGCAAGGCTGGAGCGCCCGCGGCGAGGGCGGCCTGCGCTTGCAAGGGTATTACCACGACGGGCCCTTTGCCGAGCAGATGCGGGTGCCCACCGAAAACGCCATCCCGCTCGGCCCGCTCGACCCGGCCGCGGCGGCGCAGTGGTGCGCGCTGGGGGTGCTGCTGGTGCCCTACGGCGGGCTGCTGGCGGCGGGCCTGCAGGCCGGCGAAACGCTGCTGGTGAGCGGGGCCACCGGCAACTACGGCAGCGCCGCCGTGGCCGTGGCCCTGGCGATGGGGGCCGGCTGCGTGGTCGCGACGGGCCGCAACGAGCCGGCCCTGGCCGATTTGGTGCGTCGCTTCGGTAGCCGGGTCCGCCCCGTGGTGCTGTCGGGCCACGAGGAAGACGACCGGGCGCGCATGCAGCAGGCGGCCCCCGGCCCCATCGACTGCGTGCTCGACATCCTGCCCCCCGCCGTGAGCACCCGCGTGGTGCGCACCGCCCTGATGGCCGTGCGGCCTTACGGCCGCGCCGTGCTGATGGGCGGGGTCGGGATGCTGGGCGGCGACGACCTGGCCCTGCCGTACCCCTGGATTATGCGCAGCTGCATCACCCTCATTGGCCAGTGGATGTACCCGCGCGAGGCCCCCGAGCGCCTGGCGGGGCTGGTGCGGGCCGGGTTGCTGAAGCTGGACAATTTTGACGTGACCGAATTTGCGCTGGCCCACGCCAACGAAGCCGTGGCGCACGCCGCCGCCAACGGCGGCCCCTTCAAAATGACGGTTATCCGGCCCTGATTTAACTCAGGCCCCAGCGATGCTTGCGCAGGCCGGGAGTCGGCGTGCCGTCCGACCAGCACGACGCGGGCGCCGTCGGCTCCCAGGCGCTGGGCGACGGCCAGCCGATGCCACCCGAGCCGTCGCTGACGATGGCTGCTTTATCCTGAAATCTCACGAGCTAACAGTAGAAAGTGGGTTAAAGAAGGGGCAGTAGGGGCAAGGAAGCTGCTGGATGCGGCGGGGGCGCGGGCCGGTGGTACTGGGCGCGCGCTTTTAACTTTTAGCGGGCAGGTCGATGAATTCCTGGGTGAACAGGCGCTGGGTGGGCAGCACGTCGCGCCAGTCGCGGATGATTTGCTGGTAGGCCGTGCCCACGGGCCGGATGTTGCGGTCCAGGTCGTAGAGGCCGAGCGGGTTGACCGTGCCGTTGTTTTCGCGCAGCGCGGTATCCCAGTCCACCTGGTCGGTGAGCGAGTACCAGGTGAAGCCGACAACCGGCACGCCGTCGTAGCGAATGCGCAGCAGGTTGGCCCACTGCTTCCACAGCCAGCTCACGGCCTCGTCGCCGTTGGGGCCCTGGGCGAAGTTGGTTTCGGTGTGCATCACGGGCAGGTAGTAGCGCTCGTAGTACTGCTTGGTGATGAGGTAGTAGCCGAACACTTCGCCGGCGGGCTGCACGCTGCCGTCGGCGGCCACGCGGTGCTCGTTGGTGTTGTAGTAGTCGTTGCCCATCACGCAGCGGTGCTTCACCTTGTTTTCCAGGAAGAAGTGGTACTCTTTGCGGGTCATGCCGTGGTCGCGCAGGTACTCGTACACGCCCGAGTCCACGCGGTGGCCGTAGTTCAAATCCAGCGACAGGAAGCGCCGGTAGTTCAGGGTTTCGGCCGCTTTCATGGCCGCCAGGCACTCGGCGTGGTGGTACTCGCTGCTCTCGCTCTGAATAAAAATGGCATCGGCCCGCACTTTCAGGATGGCGTGCATGGCCAGCACGTTGGCTTTGACCAAGTACTTGAGGGCCGTCACGAACGCCCGGTCGCTGGCCAGCTGCTCGTTCCACCACCCGTGCAGGGCCGAGAACTTGGCGCAGACGTAAATCTCGTTCACCGGCGTGTAGAACTGCACCCACGGAAAGCGCCGGGCAAAGGCCCCGGCGTAGTCGGCGAACAGGGCCGGAAAATCCGGGTTCTGGAAGTTGCCCAGCCAGTCGGGCACGCCGAAGTGGCACAAATCCACGATGGGCGCGATGCGGCGCCGCCGCAGGTCCTGGAACGTCTCGTCGGCAAACGACCAGTCGTACTTTCCTGCCCCCAGCCAGGTGGTGTGAATGGGCGGGCCGTAGCGCAGAAACTCGATGCCCATTTCACTCACCAGGTCAAAGTCCTTGCGCCAGTGCTGGTAGTGGCCGCATTTTTCCAGCTCATCCACGCGCACCCGGCCGCCGTCAATCGTTGGGTTGCTGTTTTCGATGCCTGTGGCAAACAAGAAGGGGAACGCCATGGGTGTGGAATGGGATGAGCGAAGCAACGCGTGGAAGAAGCCGCTTGAGTCGGGGTTACGTGCGGCGCGCTATCGGCCCGCTGTCAGCACCTTACCGTTACAACCCTCAACCAATTGCTTTTTAGCATGTTGGTGAGTCGAATAAAACCTATCAACAAAACAAAACAGGTTTTAGCGGCAATCAGCAAGTTACAGAATTAAGGTTGTCGTCACCGGGGGCAGCTTCCGCAGTTAGGATGGGGTGCCTATCCCTTCCTAACTGCGCCGGCCCGGGGTCAACCAAGGTTTACTGTTCATAACCAAGCCAATGGTTTGATTGCCTACTGCTTCCACTTGGTTTTGGGCAAACGATAAACTTGCCAAAACCCCGGCTGTCTGCCCGATAGCGTCAATTCCTCGCCCGTCGCTGGGCCTTCTAGCTTTCGAAATAATGCCCTTGCGCCAGGTCGGCCAGTAGGCCGGACTGGGTGGGCTGCCAGCCCAGCCGCTGTTGCGTGAGCTGGCTGGAGGCCGGGGCATCCATGCCGACGAAGCGCGCCATCCAGCCAAAATGGTCGGCGGCTTCTTCAGGCGATTTGGAAACGACCGGCAGGTTCAGGTGGCGGCCGATGGCGGCCGCGATGTCGCGCATGGGCACGCCCTCATCGGCGGCTCCGTGGTAGCGGGTGCCGGCGGTCCCTTTTTCCAGCACCAACCGGAAGAGCCGGGCCGCATCGAGCCGGTGCACGGCCGGCCAGCGGTTTAGCCCCTCGCCCACATACGCCGCCACGCCCTTGTCGCGGGCAATGCCGATGAGGGTCGGCACGAAGCCATGGTCGCCCTTGTCGTGGACCGAGGGCGACAGGCGCACTACCGACGCGCGCACGCCCTGCGTTGCCAGCGTTAGCGCCGTTTGTTCCGACAGGCGGGGCCCCGCGACGGGGGCGTCTTCCTCGGTTGCGGGGCGGCCCAGGGCAAAGCCCGCCAGCCCGGCCGTCACTACCAAGGGGTGGTCCGAACCAGCCAGCGCACTGCCCAGCGCCCCGATGGCCCGTCGGTCCGTCTCGCCGGCGGCAGCGTAAGCGGCGAAGTCGTGCACGAAGGCCAGGTGGATGACGCCCTCCGCGGCCTCGGCGCCGCGCCGCAGGCTGTCCACGTCGTCGAGCGACCCCATGTGCGCTTGGGCCCCCGCGGCCACCAGCTCGTGGGCCGCTTTCTCCGAGCGGGCGAGGCCGAGCACCTGGTGGCCCGCCCCAATTAGTTCCTGAACGACGGCCGAGCCCACGAAGCCCGTGGCGCCAGTGACAAATACACGCATGGTTTGTTGCTTTTGGTGAGAGTTGATTACCTGACAAAGGTCCGGCCGGTGGCCGCCAGCAGGCTTGCGCGAGTCAATCCATCTACTGCATCATTCAATCAATGCCCCTGGCTCCGAATAGCACTTGGGACCAGCCCGGTCTGCCGCTTGAAGAAATTGCAGAAATGAGCCACGTCGGTAAAACGCAGGCTGTCGGCGATTTCGGAGATGCTCCAGTTGGTTTGCTTCAACAGCAGCTTGGCTTCCTGCGCCACGCGGTTGCTAATCAGGGCGGTGGTGGTGTGGCCGGTGGTTTCCTTGAGCACCTTGTTGAGGTGGTTGACGTGCACGGCCAGGCGGTCGGCGTAGTCGGCGGCCGTGCGCAGGGGCAGCGTCTGCTGCGGCAGGGCGAGCGGAAATTGCCGTTCGAGCAGGTCGGTAAAGCGCGTCGCCAGCCGGGCCGACGCCGAGTGGGTAGGCACCGGGGCCGGGGCCGGCTGGAGCTTCTGCCCCAGGTAAATCAACTCCAGCAGGTAGGCGCGCAGCAGGTCGTACTTGTAGGTGAAATCGGACGCGATTTCCCGCGTCATCTTCTCAAAAATGGCCTCTACTGCCGCGTAATCGGCGGCCATCACCTCCCACACCGGGCGCCCGCCCGGCTGAAAAAGCGGCAGCTGATTCAGGATGACGCCCCCGTTGGCGGGCAGCAGAAACTCATCGGTGAAGATGCAGAAGTAGCCGACCTGCGCCGAGTCGTGCGGCAGCCAGCGGTAGGGCACCCGCGAGGTGGCAAACCAGAGGGCCTGCTGCTCGACCTCCACCGCCTGGTCGGCGTACTCGAGGCGGCTGCGCCCGCGCACCAGGCTGATTTTGTAGAAGGCCCGCCGGTCGAAGGCCATGGGGGGCCGGTGGTCGTAGTCGCGCATCAGGTCCGTCACGTGAAAGACGTTAAACTGCCCGACTTCCCGCGATACGTCCGGCAACAGCGGACCAGCCGCGGGGCTGCCGACGGCTGCGAGTTCGGCATAAGGCGCTTCGGGGGGGCTGGGGTGCATAACGAACGGTTGAAAGAATCAAAGGTAAGCGCGCTGCCGATTATTATGGAATGCCCTTTGAGCAGCTGTATCGTTCCAGCGTGTGATGGTGGGTTTCCTTGCCTTGGGACTGGCCACCTAGCACGCTTCTTTTTTTGGCCAGACCACCGAGGCCAGCACGCTCAGCGATAGCAGGCCGCCCACCACGCCCAGCGCCACCGGCATGGAAATAGGCACCACGCTTTCGAGCAGAATCTTGCCGCCGATGAACACCAGAATGAGCGCCAGGCCGTAGTGCAGGTAGTGGAACAGGCGCATCATGCTGGCCAGGGCGAAGTACATGGCGCGCAGGCCCAGCAGGGCAAACACGTTGGAGGTGAAGACCACGAACGTGTCGCGCGTGATGGCCAGGATGGCCGGAATGGAATCGGCGGCGAACACCACGTCGGTGGTTTCCACCATCACCAGCACCACAAATAGGGGCGTGGCAAAGCGCAGGCCGTCTTTTCGGACGAAGAACCGGCCGCCTTCCATTTGCCGCGTAATGGGCAGGTGGCGGCTCAGGAACCGCACCACGGGGTTGTTTTCGGGGTCGATTTCGGGCTCGTTGCCCCCCACGCCCATCCGAACGCCGGTGTAGACCAGAAAGGCGCCGAGCAGGTAGAGCAGGACGTGAAACCGGGCCAGCAGCGCCCCGCCCACCAGAATGAACACCGCCCGCAGCAGGAGCGCGCCCAGCACGCCCCAGAACAGGATGCGGTGCTGGTACTGCGCCGGCACCTTAAAGTAGCTGAAAATGAGCAGAAACACAAACAGGTTGTCCACGCTCAGGGCCTTTTCGACGAGGTAGCCGGTGAGCCATTGCAGGCCGGCCTCGTGGCCCATGGTGCGGTACACGAGCAGGTTGAAGCAGAGCGAGAGCGTTACCCAAAAGACGCTCCAGCACAAGGCTTCGCGCAGCTTTATCTCGTGGGCTTTGCGGTTGAAAACCAGCAAATCGAGCAACAGCAGCCCGACGACGAACGCGTTGAAGGCCAGCCAAAACAGGGGAGTGTTTTTCATGCGTATCGGCAAGATACGCAGCGTCCGGGCTTACCGCACCACGGGTTTGAGCGGATGCAGCCAGCTGCTCAGCTTCATTTGCAGGACCCCAAAAAAGGCCTCTTCGACGATGCCCTTCGACATTTTGGACGTGCCGCGGGTGCGGTCGGTGAAGATGATGGGCACTTCCTTGATGCGAAAGCCCAGCTGGTAAGCCAGCCACTTCATCTCGATTTGAAACGCGTAGCCGACGAAGTGAATGTTGGCCAAATCGATGGTCCGCAGCACCCGCGCGGTGTAGCACTTGAAGCCGGCGGTGGCGTCGCGGATGGGCATGCCCGTGACCAGGCGCACGTACCAGGAGGCGAAATACGACATGAGCACCCGCGACATGGGCCAGTTCACCACGTTCACGCCCTGAATGTAGCGCGAGCCGATGGCCAGGTCGAACCCGTCGTGGGCGCAGGCGTCGTACAGGCGCACGAGGTCGTCGGGGTTGTGCGAAAAGTCGGCGTCCATCTCAAACACGTACTCGTAGCCGCGGCCCAGCGCCCAGCGGAAACCGTGGAGGTAGGCCGTGCCCAGGCCCTGCTTGTCGCGGCGCTCTTCCAAAAACAAGCGGCCCGGAAATACGGCTTGCAGCCCCCGCACGATGGCGCCCGTGCCATCGGGCGAGCCGTCGTCGATAATCAGCACGTCGAACGCCCGCGGCAACGACATCACCTTGCGGATAATCAGCTCCGCATTTTCGCGCTCGTTGTACGTCGGAATTAAAACGAGGCTTTCGCTCATAGGAGTGCAATATTGGGCTCAAAGATAGGGTTTCGACGCACGCTGCGCTGTGCTTAATGAAGAATGAGGAATGACGCCTGCGGCTTAATGAGGAATGAAGAATGAGGAATGAAGAATTGTCCTTGCGAGGACGAAGGCCGTGGCAATCCGTCCTGGCAATGCGACTAGCTTACCAATGTGAAAAAGCCCTGGCCCTGCCCAAAAAGAGGCTTTTTCCGGTCCATGAATTTGCGGTCCCAGAAAAGGGCGTGTCACATTAGGAGGCAAGTCGCTTTTACAGGACGGATTGCGTCGTCCTTCGTCTTCGCAAGGACAATTCTTCATTCCTCATTAAGCCGCAGGCGTCATTCCTCATTCTTCATTAAGGACAGCGTCTCCGCCGCGCGTTGGGCGTAGCGCACGCAGTCGGGCACGCTGACCCCGGCGCGCCAGTTGGCCACGGCCAGGATATTATCGGTGGCCAGGGCATCGGCGGCGGCGTGCGCCCCGACGATGTGCGCGTCGAACTGCGGAATGCTGCGCGGCCAGGCGTAGCGGCCCTGCCAGCGCGGAGCGCCCGTGATGCCGTAAAAACGACTCAGCTCGGCGTGGACGGCGGCTTTTTGGGCCGCCTCGGGCTGGCGCGCGGCGGCCTCGTACTGCGCCCCGCCCACAAACGTGGTGAACAGCACCTGCCCCGTCGGCACCCGCTGCGGGTAAATGCTGCTCGTCCAGACCGAGCCGGCCGCGTAGGCGCCTTCCACCTGCGGGTGCAGCGCCCCAAACCCGTTGAGCGGGTGCGCCACGGCGGCCCGGTCGTAGGCCGAATACACGGCGCTCATCGGCGGGTACTGCACGGCCGCAAAGGCCGCCGCCGCCGCTGGAAACAGCGTTTCGAGCAGCGGTGCGGCGGCGTATGCGGGCAAGGCCAGGGCCAGGTGGGTGTAGCCGGGGGCGGCGGCCAGGCCTTGCGGGGCCGCCAGCTCGAGCTGGTAGGTGCCGTCGGTGGCGCGGGAAATGGCGGTGACGGCCGTGCGGGGCTGGTAGCTGTTGAGCCTGGCCGCGAGCGTGTCGGTCAGGGTTTGCAGGCCGTTTTTGAGCGTGACGATGCGGCGGCGCGCGGCGCCTTTGCCGGTTTTGGCCAGCCCGCGCAGCACCGAGCCGTACTGCTGCTCGAGGGCGGCCAGCTGCGGGAAGGTTTTGTGCAGGAGCAGCTGTTCGGGGTCGCCGGCGTAGATGCCGGCCATGAACGGGTTGACGGCGTAGTCCACTATTTCGGCCCCGAAGCGGCGGCGGAAAAAGTGGGCCACGGTTTCAGTAGCATCCACGGGCGCGGCGGGTTTTCGGAATTCCTGCAGCAGCTGCCACTTGGCTTTGAGGCTGAAAAAGCCGTTGGTGAGCAGGGCGGGCGGGGAGCCGGGCAATATCTGGTAGCGCCCGGCGCGCAGCACGTAGCGGTGCTGGCTCACGGCGGCGGCGTCCTCCACCTGGTCGCTCAGGCCGAGGTCGGCGAGCAGGGCTGCGAACTCGGCGCTTAGTTGCAGGGAGTTGGGGCCGACTTCGAGCAGGTAGCCTTCGGGTGTGGCCCAGCTGCGCAGGTTGCCGCCGGGGCGGGCGTCGGCCTCGAACAAGTCGTGGGCCACGCCGGCCTTTTGCAGGTACCAGGCCAGGGTGAGGCCGCTGATGCCGCCGCCGATGATGGCTACTTTCATAAAACCGATGCGCGAATGAAGCCGCAAAGTTAGCCCCGCCGTCTTGCGGAGCGCCCGTAGCTTTGCGCCATGACCACCACCAACAAAGCCATTTTTCTCGACCGCGACGGCGTGCTGAACATCGAAACCGGCGACTACGTGTGGAAGCTCGACGAATTCATCGTCAGCCCCGGCGTGCCCGAAAGCCTGGCCCGGCTCAAAGCCGCCGGCTACTACCTCGTCGTCGTCACCAACCAGGCCGGCATCGCCAAAAAGCTCTACACCGCCGCCGAAGTTCGGGCCTGCCACGCCAAACTGCAAGCCGCCTGCGGCCACGTGCTCGACGCCCTGTATTTCAGCGACGCGCACCCCAGCGTGAGCAATTCCATCCTGCGCAAGCCCGAATCGGGCATGTTTGAGAAAGCCATCGCCCGCTTCGCCCTCGACCCCGCCCGGTGCTGGGTAGTGGGCGACCGGCGCAGCGACATGGAAGCCGGCGCCCGCGTCGGCGTGCGCGGCATCATGGTGGGTGCCACCGAAGCAGGGGATTTCGGGCCCCGCGTGGCCGATTTGCGGGCGGCCACGGCGGTTATTCTGGGCGCCTAGCGCCGGACCCGAAAACCCGGCCATCTCTTCGGCCCATCGCACGGTTACTCCACCTCACCTCGGCTGGTCCCTAAAAAGACGAAACCCCGGCTGCTGGACACAACCGGGGTTTCAAAGAAGAAGGTGGAAACGCACCTAACTTCTTTCCTCGCAATGAGAAAGCAACGTGCGAAACAACTGCTGCAAGACTGGTGGAAACCCGTCTTGCTGGGGTTTGTGAGCGGAGCAGCGAAACCCGAAAGCCCTACTGGCGCGGGGCCGGCGTGGCCGCGCTGGCCGTAATGGGCGAGGAAACGCGGTTGGCTTCCTTGGTGCTGCTGTAGGCGGGGCACTTCTGGCGGTTGCAGGCGCCCAGCGAGAGGGCCGCGCAGCCCGCGGCGAGCAGAACAAACTTTTTCATAATGGCTATAAAAACGGGTGAGGGATGACGGGGTTGGGCTTCAAAGATAAGCAGGCAGGCCTGTATTCTGCGAAAAAATCCTAACGCGAAAATTGAATTATTCGTATCCGAGAATCCGCATCATGCTGGCCGCTTCCTGCTGCGGCGCAAAAACCGTGTCGGTGAGCGTGCCGTCGGCGGCGCGGTCGAGGATGACGTGCTGGGGCGCGGGAATGAGGCAGTGCTTGATGCCGCCGTAGCCGCTCAGGCTTTCCTGGTAGGCGC
>CAXTCS010000121.1:0-12224 GCA_964242365.1 uncultured Hymenobacter sp.
GGCGGGCACGGCGGCGGTCCTGCGCCGCTACCTCGGCGGGCCCGGTGCCATGCCGCTGCGCTGGCGCACGGTGGCGGTTACGGCGCTGGTGGCGGGCGCGTTTGCGCTGCTGGGGGCGCGGGCGGTGAGTGGGCTGCACAAGGAAGCCGTGCGGCCCTTGGTGCTGGGGCTGCTGGTGGTGATGGCCGTGTACACGGCCTGGCGCAAGGATTTTGGCAGCCTGCACGCCCCGCGCCTGCACGGCCGCCGCGAAATTCTGACGGGCGGAGCCTTGGGCGCGGCGCTGGGGTTTTATGATGGCTTTTTTGGGCCGGGCACGGGCAGCCTGCTGCTGTTTGGCTTCGTGGGCTTGTTCGGCTACGATTTTCTGGCGGCCTCGGCTTCGGCGAAGGTGGTGAACGTGGCCACCAACGTGGCCAGCCTCATCTACTTTGTTTCTACCGGGCAGGTGCTCTACCGCGTGGCGTTGCCGATGGCGGCCTGCAACATGCTGGGCTCGACGCTGGGCGCGCGGCTGGCGCTGCAACGCGGCACCGGCTTTGTGCGGGTGCTGTTTTTGGCGGTGGTCGGTGCGTTTATTCTGAAGCTGGGCTGGGAAACCCTGGGCATTTCCTAGCTTTGGCATTGCCTCAGGTCTTTTGTTTTGCCACTTTTTCACAGCTTGTTAATGGAACAAACCGCTACGCTCAACGTCGAGGCGCCAAAGCTGTATTCGGCCCGCGCCGTGCGCTTATTCTCCGTTTTATTCACGGTCGTGTTTGGCGGGGTGCTGCTCTATCAAAACCTAAAAGAGCTGGGAAACAAAGCGGCGGCGCGGCGCGTGCTGCTGTTTTCCATTGGCTACACGGTTTTGGCAATGGTGCTTTTATGGAATATTCCAGTGCAGCACACGTCTTCGCTCACGCTGGGAATTAACCTGATTGGCGGCGGGGTTTTATCAGGCTACTTTTTCCCGAAATACATTCCGGATGCTGCCAATTACCCAACCAAAAAGGTCTGGAAACCGCTGCTTATTTCCGTGCTAATCGCGCTGCCCTTCGTGTTGGCCGTATTTTATGACCTGCAAGCGAGCGGCAAATAACTGGTTTCGCGGCACGGATTAGTGGCTGGGGCACCTCCGGTTTTTACAGCCGGTAGCCCAGCGTGGCCGCGAACGTGCGGGGCGCGATGGGGTTCACGCTGTTGTCGTCGTGCACGTTGTAGCTCAGCTCGTTGAGGAGGTTGGCCATTTTGAAGCGCACCGAAAACCGCTCGTAGGCGTAGCCCAGCGAGGCATCGAACAGCAAGTAGTTGGGCAAGCTGATGAGCTGGTAGGTGTCGGTGATGGGGTTGCCCGTGCCGACATCGACCAGGCGCGGGTTGCGGCCCGCCAGCCGGTTGCCCACGTAGTAGCCGGTGAGGCCGGCGGTGAGGCCGCGCAGCAGGCTGTTGGTGCCGAATGCGCTGCCGAAGCTATAGAACAAGCTCAGGTTGGCGGTGTGGGCGGGGTTGTAGCGGAGGCGGCTGCCGGCTTCGTAGAGGTTGCTGCGGGTGTAGGCCGTGTGGTTGTAGCTGTAGCCGGCGATGAGCGAGACGCCGTTCATGGGCCGGCTTTGCACGTCCACTTCCACGCCTTTGCTGGTGACCTGGCCGGCGAGCTCCTGCGGGCTGGCGGTGGCGGCGGTGGCAAAGCGGGGGTCGGTGGGCAACACGCTCTGCGCCTGGTTGCTGTTGACGATGCGGTAGGCCGTGACGTTGGCCGAGAGGGCGCCTTTAAACAAGTCGTTTTTGATGCCCACTTCGTACTGGTCAATCAGCGACGGGGCCAGGTTGTTGCCTTGGAGGTCGATGCCAGTATTCGGGGCGAAGGAGTTGGCGTAGGAGGCAAAAAACGCCGTCGTTTTGACGGGCTGGTACACCAGGCCCAGGCGCGGCGAAAACGCGTTGTCGTAGCGCCGGGTTTCTTTCACGGTTGTCGGGCTGGTGGCGGGCAGGCTCAGGGCGGGGTAAGTGTAGACGTCGCTGGGGGTTTCCTGGTAGCTCCAGCGCACGCCGGCCAGCAGTTTCACGTGGTCGAGGAGGCTGATGAGGTCCTGGGCGTAGAAGCCGGCGCGGCGGGTGTTGCCCAGGGTGCGGGTGTTGTAGCGCAGGGCCTCGTAGCCGGCCACGCGGTTGGCGGGCCGGCCCAGCGAGCGGCTGGCATTGAGGATGTTGAGCGAATCGTAGGCCTGGCTGATGTAGGCCAGCGCGTTGGTCGTGTACTGGTCGGCGTCGGCCCCGACGAGGAGCGCGTGCCCGACCCGGCCGGTACGGAAGGTGCCCGTGAGGTCGATTTGGGCGAGGTAGTAGTTTTCGGCCGTTTGGGTGCGTTGCAGGCTGCGGAGCCAGTCGCCGTAGCCTGGCCCGGCCTTGGCCACGACGCCCGTGGGCCGGGTGGCGCTGCGCAGCTCGTTGGCGTAGCGCTGGAACGCACCCACGGTTCGCAGCTGCCAGGCCTCGGTGAGGTGGGTGGTGAGGGTGGCGGTGGCGCTGGTTTGGGTGGTGGCGTTGCGGGCGTCGGGCGTGTTGAGGAAGCGGCGGCGCGAGTCCTGAATCTGGTAATTGATGGTGCCAATGCCAAAATCGGGCGTGCGCTGGTCGCGCAGGTAGTCGCTTTCGAGCAGCAGCTCGGTTTTGGGGCTGAGGCGAAACAGCAGCGAGGGGTTGACATACACGCGGTGGGCTTTCACACCGTCGCGGTAGCTGTCGGCGCGCTCGTAGGTGCCGTTTAGGCGGAAGGCCACTTTGTCGCTGCCGCCCACGGCCCCGTACACGTCGAATTGCGGCTTTACGAAGCCGTAGCTGCCCACGCGCAGCCCCACCGAGCCGCCCCGCTCAAACTGCGGCTTTTTGGTGACCAGGTTCAGCACGCCGCCGGCGGCCACGTTGCCGTAGAGAATGGCGGCGCTGCCTTTCAGCACCTCCAGGCGTTCGAGGGAGCTGACTTCGGGCATGATTCCGTTGTTGAAGCGGACGCCGTTTTTGAACGTGTTGGCGCTGGTGTAGGCGAAACCGCGGCTGGCAATTTCCTCCTGGGTGCCGCCGGTGGTGCCCATCACGTACACGCCGGCTACGTTGGCGAGCACGTCGCTCAGGCGCAGGGCCTGCTGCTGTTCGAGCACGGCCCGCTCGATGGTGACGGTGCTTTGGGGGTTGTCGAGGGGGGCGATGGGCAGCTTGCCCACGCTGGCGGGGCGCTGGTTCAGGCTTTTGGCGCCGGTCACGGTCACTTCCTTTAGCTCCTGGCTGCCGCGGGCCAGGGTGAGGGGCGGCAGGGCGGTGGTCTGGCCGTCTTTTACCTCAACGGGCTGCTCTTGCGCGGCATAGCCCAGGCTGCTCACGGTCAGCACTTGCCAGCCGGCGGGGGCTTTCAGCTGGAAACTGCCGTCGGCATTGGGGGTGGTGCCGCGCTCGGTGCCCTTCAGCCGCACCGAAACCTGCTCGGCGGGCTGGCCGTCGGCCAGCAGCACGCGCCCGGTTATGGTGCCGGCCGCGCCGCTGTGCTTCCCGTGCGGGCGCTGGGACGCATCGGTCTGGGCCAGCGCAACGGCGGGCCGGAAAAGGGCCGCAAAAAGCAGGGGGAAGAAGAAATTGCGCATGGGTTTATCTGTAATCATTCTAAATAGTACACAAAGGTGGTAGCTATTTAGAATGATTACAAATAATTGTCTGCGAAATAACGCGCTTTAACTGGCCGGTCTTTGGTTATGAAATTTCTTTTTGTGGATAATGAATTGATTATCAATAAAAAATGCCCGGCTGAAGGGCCGGGCATTTTGGCAATGTTTTACAGCGGTGCGACTGGGGGAACCTCACCCCCGGCCCCTCTCCAAAAGAGAGGGGAGCCAGACGTTAGCTCATTTCCGGTGCCCCCTCTTTTTTGGAGAGGGGAGTCAGGGGGTGAGGTTGCGCCGGGCAAGATGCTGCGTTCGGCAGGATGGCCTATTTTTTATTCAGCAGGTCCGCTTTCTGAACAGGGATTTAAATTACGTGGGCCGCATTACACCAATTCGGCTTCTCGTTTGGCTGGTGTTGGTGCCAGCTCGAAGGCTTCGGCCAGCAGCTCGTAGGAGCGGCGCCGGTCCTGGAAATCGGCGGTGATGGTGACGGCCGTTAGCTCGTCCACGGCGTAATCGGCGGCGAGGTTGGTGAGTTGGGCGTGGACTTGCCCGGGGGTGCCGCTCACGACGCGGCCACGGTTGTGGGCCAAATGCGCCCGGTCTTCGGCCGAAAACCGGTAGTCGCGCACTTCTTCGGGGGAAGGGAACGAGCCGCGCTCGCCTTTGCCGAAGCGTAAGAGCTGCAAATCCATGGCCTGGCGCAGCTCGGTGGCTTTGGCTTCGGTGTCGGCGCAGAGCACAAATACGGCCATGTTGGCCAGCGGCGCGGCCAGCTCTTTCGAGGGCTGAAACCGCTCGCGGTACTGGCGCACGGCCTGCGGGCCGCCGTGGCCGTTGATGAACTGGGCGAACGAAAACGCCATGCCCAGGTGCGCGGCAAACAAGCCGCTTTGGCCGCTCGAGCTCAGTATCCACAGCTCGGGGGCGGTGGGGGCCTGCGGAATGGCCATCACCTGCGCGTGGATGGTGTCGGGCACTTTTTCGTCGCGCAGGTAGGCTTGCAGGTCCATCAATTGCTCCACGAAGTCCTGCTCGCTGAAGGTGTTGGCGGGGTTGAGGGCGTGGGCGGTGAGGCGGTCGGCGCCGGGGGCGCGGCCCATGCCCAGGTCGATGCGGCCGGGGAACAGGGTTTCGAGCATCCGGAAGTTTTCGGCCACCTTCAGGGCGCTGTAGTGGGGCAGCATGACGCCGCCCGAGCCGAGGCGAATGCGCTGGGTCTGGCTGCCGAGGTAGGCGATGAGCACCTCGGGGGTGGAGCCGGCCAGCAGGTTGGTGTTGTGGTGCTCGCTCACCCAGAAGCGGGTGTAGCCCAGGCAATCAGCCAGTTGGGCGAGCTCGACGGTTTCGAGGATGGCCTGGCGCGCCGTGGCCCCCGGCCGGATGGGGGACTGGTCGAGCACGTTGAGGCGAAGTTTGGGGGTGGCGGTCATAATCAATTAAGAACGGAAATACGCCTTCAGAACCGATGGCCGGGGCTTCCGGTTCGAGGGGCGGGGCGGTGGGGAACCTCACCCCCGACCCCTCTCCAAAAGAGAGGGGAGCCAGACGATTGGTACGTCGTCCTGAGAACTGCTCTCGAGCCAGCTGGCATTCGCGCGGTGGCACGGGGCTGGCGATGAACAATTGCCGCCTGAGCTGTTACGCATCCGAACTTTCAACCATTTCCTTATCTAATGAGCGACCAGAATTTTGTGACGCTAGCCGTGGCCGACGGCACCGAGATGCGTGCGTACACGGCTTTCCCCGATGCTACGGGCCCGGTGCCGGGCGTTATTCTGCTGCAAGAGGCCTTTGGCGTCAACCACCACATCCGCAGCGTGGCCGACCGGCTGGCGGCGGCGGGCTACGCCGTGGTTGCTCCCGAGCTGTTTCATCGGTCGGCCGCGCCAGGGCTGGAAATTTCGTACTCGGACTTTCCCAGCGCCATGCCGCACTTCGCGGCCATTAGCCCCGAGGGGCTGACGTCGGACTTGCAGGCGGCCTACGACTGGCTGCAAAACCAGGCGTTGGTGGTGGCCGATAAAATCGGCAGCATCGGGTTTTGCCTGGGGGGGCGCGTGTCGTTTTTGGCCAATGCGGTGCTGCCGCTGGCGGCGGCCGTGTCGTACTACGGCGGGGGCACGCACCTGCTGAAAGACCGCGCCCCGGACCTGCACGCGCCGCACCTGTTTTTCTGGGGCGGGCTCGATGCGCACATCAGCAAAGAGAATATTGATGAAGTGACGGCGGCGGTGACGGCGGCTGGCAAGCCTTTCATCAACACGGTGATTTCTTACGCCGACCACGGCTTTAACTGCGACGAGCGGCCGAGCTACCACCCCGAAGCCGCGAAGGAAGCGTGGGCGCTGACGCTGGCTTTTTTCAAGGAGAAGCTGGGGTAAGGAGTCGGCTGGATAGAAGAACGTCATGCTGAGCGGAGCCGAAGCATCTCGCGTGCAATAGTAAATGAATTACTTGCGCGGGCGAGATGCTTCGGCTCCGCTCAGCATGACGTTCTTTGTTACGTTCACGGGCTTTGCATTCGCCTGCATCCTTGATTCAACTTACGCCGCAGCGGCCGCCGGCCCGGCCACCACCTGCCGGCCCAGGTACTGCGCCATGCTGCTGGCCAGCACGATTTGCAGGGCGTGGTAGAGCATGAGGGGCAGCAAAATGAGGCCCGTGGCGGCGCTGGCCGGGAATAGCAGGCTGGCCATGACGCTGCCGTGCACCAGGGACTTTTTGGAGCCGCAGAACACGGCCACGATTTGGTCGGCCCGCGAAAAGCGCAGCGACCGGCTCAGGCCCCAAATAAGCCCAAAAACCAGCAGGTAGAGCGCCACCATGCCGGCGCCCAGTTTGAGGACGTCGGCCGGGCGGTAGCGGCCGAAAATGCCTTGGGCAAAGGAGTCGCAAAAGGCCGTGAAGACGATGAGCAGGATGGTGGTTTGGTCGAAGTAGCGCAGGCCGGCTTTGTGGCGCTCGGCGAAGGCGTTGAAGCGGGCATTGAGCAGCACCCCCGCTCCTACCGGCAGCACCACCTGCCAGAGCAGCTGCCCGGCGAGGCCCCAAAGCTGGCCGCCCCCGGTGCCGGTGTGCAGGAACGCGCTGGTGAGCAGCGGCGTGATGACGATGCCCAGCAGGCTGGAAATGCTGGCGTTGAAGATGGCCGCCGGCACGTTGCCGCCCGCGATGCTCACCATGACCACCGACGTGGAAACCGTGCTGGGCAGCGCGCAGAGAAAGAAGATGCTTTGCCACAGCAAGTCACCGCTTTCGGACCCGAAAAAGGGCCTTGCCAGCAGGGCCAGCGCCGGAAACAGGCCAAACGTGGCCAGCTGCACGAGCGTGTGCAGCCGCCAGTTGCGCATGCCGGCGCGCAGCTTTTCGAAGCTGAGCTTCAGGCCGTAAAAGAAGAACACGAGGGCCACGCCGGCGGTCGTGACGGCTTTCCAGGGCACGGGGCTGGCTTTGCTGCCCAGGCCGGGCTGGAAATAGGCCAGTGCCACCACCCCCAGCAGCGCCAGCAGGAACCAGTCGAGCCCGGCGCGGGCGAGCAGCGCGGCAAACCGGTTGGGCGCGGGCGCGGCGGATTTAATCATGAGGCAAAATACGCCCCGGCGCGCCTTGCCGGCGGTGACGCCAGTAACCGCAAAAGCGCCAGACTCGGGCGAGCCTGGCGCTTTTGCGGTTAGGGCCGCGCGACGGCGGCGCTTACTGGTCGCCGCCGAGGCCGGGGGGCGGCGTGCCCTGCGTGCCTTGCACGCTGGGGACGCCCATTTTTTCTTCGCGCTTGCGCTGGTATTTTTCGAATTGGGCGGGCGCCAGCACGTCTTTTAGGGCTTCGAGGCGCGAGCGGCTGGCGCTTTCGATGAGGCCGGCGAGCTTGCGCGGGTCGGTGCGGTAGCGCACGCGGCCGGACTCGACGGCATCAACCCCGCGGCGGTTGATGACGCGCACTTTTTCGGTTTGCTGGGGCGAGAGGCCCAGGTTTTTCTGCATGTTGGCGGTGAGGGCGTTGGCCTTGGCGTCAATCACGGCATCGGAGGGGCCGGCCGCGTCGGCGGGGGTGACGTCGGCACCGGGCTGGGTGGTTTTGGTCTTGACGCTGGGCTGGCCCACGGGCTTTATTTTGGTTTTGACGGTGGCCGTGGCCGGGGATTGCGCCCGCACGGCCGGCGCGGTGGCCAGGCAGAGCAACGACGAAAGCAACAACAGTTTCATAAGCTGGTAAGAGAAAATGCGAGCGACCGGAAATAGGGGCCGCACGGGCGGGGTAAATATCGGGCCAAAACCCGGCCCGCTGCGGTTCGAACGCGGCGTCCTTCATGTTTCGTGCCAGAGCCGGCCCAAAATACGGGCCGTTGGCCGGGCCCGTGCAACCTTTCGGCCCGTTTTGGCATACAACCTTCCATGAGAAACGCCAAGCGTACCAAAACCAACTGGCTGCTGGCCGCCGGCCTCGGCGCCGCCACCCTGGCCGCCACCCTCTGGGGCAACCGCCGGGGCGCCTACGACCTGAGCCGCCGCGTGGTGCTCATCACCGGCGGCTCGCGCGGGCTGGGCCTCGTGCTGGCCCGCCAGGCCGTGGCCGAGGGCGCCCGCGTGGCCATTTGCGCCCGCGACGAGGCCGAGCTGGCCCGTGCCCGCCAGGACTTGCTGCTGGCCGGCGGGGCCGAAGCCGACGTGTTCGCCCTGGCCCGCGACGTCACCAACGAGGCGGAGGTGCGCACGATGGTGGCCGAGGTCGAAACCCGCCTCGGGCCGGTCGACGTGCTCATCAACAACGCCGGCATTATCACGGCCGGGCCGCTGGACAACATGGACGTGCGCGATTTTGAGGACTCGATGGCCACGCACTTCTGGGCGCCGCTGTTTGCCATGCAGGCCGTGCTGCCCAGCATGCGCCGCCGGGGCTCGGGCCGCATTGTCAACATTTCGTCGCTGGGCGGCAAGGTAGCGATGCCGCACATGGCCCCGTACAGCGCCAGCAAATTTGCCCTGGTGGGGCTGTCGGAAGGCTTTCGGGCCGAGCTGCGCCAGTACGGCATCAGCGTGACGACGGTGTGCCCCGGCCTGCTGCGCACCGGCAGCCCCGACCACGCCGAGGTGAAGGGCCAGCACAAAAAGGAGTTTGCCTGGTTCAGCATTGCCGACGCGCTACCCGGCCTCACGATGAGCGCCGAGCAGGGCGCCCGCCAAATCTGGAACGCTTGTCGGCGCGGCGATGGCGAAGTTATTCTTTCGCTGCCGGCCAAGTTTCTGGCGGCCTTCCACGGCTTGCTGCCCGGCACCACCACCGACATTCTGAGCTGGATGAACCGCGCCCTGCCCGCCACCGGCGAAAGCCCCGCCGCCAACGTGCGCCGCACCGGCTTCGAAAGCGAATCGGAAATCACCCGCTCGCCGCTTACGGCGCTCACCCGCAAAGCCGCCGCGAAAAACAACGAGGCGTAAAACCCGCCGCGCCGTGGCAACTGCTGGCCAGCCCGTACTTTCGGAGCATCCATTCCCCGCAGCTCCATGTACCAGCCCAAAACCATCCGTGCCTTTGCCATCGTGGCCATTGTTTTGTCAGTGGTCGGCCTTGTGAGCAGCGGCATCATGATGATGCAGCTGAATGGGATTTTCTTCCTGGGCGTGTTGTCCTGGGCCATTTTGCTTTGGGCCAGCATCATTGGCTTCCAGCTGAGCAAATACCCGTTGCGGGACGACGAATACCGCAAAGTAGGCCTGCGCATCTATTTAATCGTGGCCTCTTTCGGCGTATTTTTATTCGCAGGCGTCATCTTCGGGCTGATACTTTCGACAGCTCTATTGGCGACGCTGTGGGGCATGAAAAAGAATTACGACGAGTGGAATAATAAGAAGCTCTCCGAATAGCGATTGGTCCTTTCGATGCTAGAGCCGTTTCAGCTTTGGAGAACGGACAGATTTTTAATTATTCATTTTTAATTTTTAATTTCCCTAAAAACGGTGCGCTGAATAGGAAACTGCTGTAAACTCGCGCTAGATTTAGGCCATGCATTTTCCCGTTGAGCTGGCCCTGGGTCCCGCGCGTCTGCCCGTGCACCTGCTGTGTGAGGTGCTGGCGTACACCCTCGGCTACCGCCTCTACACCCGCTTGCGCGCCGGCCACGCCGACCGCATCAGCGACGCGCACCGGCAATGGATTTTCGTGGGTGCCGCCGCCGGGGCATTGTTCGGCTCGCGCCTGCTGGGCCTGCTCGAACACCCCGAAATGCTGCTGCACCCGCCCGGCGGCTGGCTCTACTATTTCACCAACAAAACCATCGTGGGCGGTTTTCTGGGCGGCCTCATCGGCGTAGAACTGACCAAAAAGCGTCTGGGCATCACGGCCAGCAGCGGCGACCTCATGGTGTTTCCCATCGTGCTGGGGCTGGGCATCGGGCGGCTCGGCTGCTTTCTCAGCGGGCTGGAAGATGGCACCTACGGCACGGCCACGGCCCTGCCGTGGGGCATCGATTTCGGCGACGGCATCCACCGCCACCCCACCAATTTGTACGAAATCCTGTTTCTGGGGGCCCTGGCGCTGCTGCTGCTGTGGCTGCTGGAACGGCGGCGGCCTTTGGCCGATGGCCGGCGGTTTCAGCTGTTTTTGAGCGGGTATTTGCTGTTCCGGCTGCTGGTCGAGTTTATTAAGCCGACGCCGGCGCTGCCGGGGCTGGGGCTCACGGCGATTCAGTGGGCGTGCGTGGCGGGGCTGGGGTATTATGGTTGGGTATGGATGCAAGAAGGCACCAGCCCGCGTAGCAATGCGTTTGGTGTACATTAGCTACCCCTTATTCAAACCTGTAGCCATGCAACCCATTCCTGATTCTTCGCCCCGTTTCAGCAACGTGCAATTGGAATTGCTTAAGCTGTTTTCGCGCGATGTTCCCGAAACTGACTTATTGGAAATCAAGCGCCTGCTGGCCCATTATTTCGCCGACAAGCTCAGCCGGCGGGCCGACCAGGTTTGGGACGAACAAGGCTGGAATGATGAAAAAATGGAAGAACTGCTAAACACAAAAATGCGCCGCAAATCAGCCTAGGAGCATGAAAGTTGTCTTGGACACCAATGTGCTACTCGTCTCTATTTCGCCGCGCTCCCGGTTTCGCTGGATTTTCGATGCACTGATTGCCGAACGTTTTACCTCGTGCGTGAGCACCGAAATATTGCTGGAATACGGCGAGATAATTGGGCAGCACATGGGCAGCGAATACTACTTTGATACGATGGGAGTCTTGGAAAACCTGCCTAACGTTGAGCAAGTCATCCCACGATTTCGCTTCAATCTGCTGCGGGACCCCGACGACAACAAATTTGTAGACTGCGCCATCAGTGCCAATGCCGTTTGCATCGTCAGTCACGACCGAGAATTTCTGCCGCTCCGTACAGTCGGCTTTCCTAGTGTATTCGTGGTAGATACCGCAGCCTTCCGCAGCCTGTTGTTTCCCTAGTGGCTACCGTTTCTGAGCGGGTATTTGCTGTTCCGGCTGTTGGTGGAGTTTATCAAACCCACGCCGCCGCTGCCGGGGCTGGGGTATTATGTTTGGGGGTGGCTGCAATCTGAATTCGTCGATACCGATACAGTAATGCATAAGCGATAAATGCTCATATTATACATCACATGTCCCATCAAGTCATTACTCGCACCGAACGCATTAAATTATTTCTACGGGAATACTATACCGGTAATAAAACTTGGACCAACGCAGTCCGAATGATTGGTGGACCATTAATTATTGGTTGTGGCGTTCACTTATATCCTGAGTCAAATCGGTTTGCAATTGGCTATGGTGGTTTTTGCTTCTTCTTTGGCATCTATTATCTATTTAAACCAGCTCTAATTATTGCAATGCGACCTTCCTTATTTCAAACCTCAACCTTTGACCTACACATCAATGAGCAAGAGTTAACCTTGCAGGAAGATGGCGTGACAGCAACGATTAAATTCGAATCATTTAAAAATATTCTCCGGCAATCTAAATATTATTCCGTCAAGCTTCCAGAAAAGATGACGGTCTATTTCAAGACAAGCCAACTTAGCACACAGGAAAAAACTATTTTAGACCAGCATCTTACTGCATAATTCCGCCCCATGCCCGAACGGCCCTACACCTACTACGACTTCACGCTGAGCCTGTGCCCGCAGTGCCTGCGCCGCATCGAGGCCAAAATCGTCTTTGAGGACGGGAACGTGTTCATGCTCAAGCGCTGCCCGGAGCACGGGCGGCAAAAGGTGCGCATTGCCACCGACATTGCGTATTACAAAAGCATCCGCAACTACGTGAAGCCCAGCGAAACGCCGCGCCGCTTCAACATGGCCACGCATTTTGGCTGTCCATATGATTGCGGCTTGTGCACCGACCACGAGCAGCACAGCTGCCTCACCGTCATCGAGATAACCGACCGCTGCAACCTCACCTGCCCCACTTGCTACGCCGAAAGCAGCCCCACCCACGGCCGGCACCGCACCCTGGCGGAAGTGGAGGCGATGGTGGACCTGGTGGTGGCCAACGAGGGTGAGCCCGACGTGGTGCAAATTTCGGGCGGCGAGCCCACGCTGCACCCGCAGTTCTGGGAAATCCTGGACATGTGCA
>CAXTCS010000122.1:0-12112 GCA_964242365.1 uncultured Hymenobacter sp.
GCAAGCCGAATTACGTCGTCATCCACCACACGGCCCAGGACTCGACGGCCCAGACGCTCAAGACCTTCACCTTGCCCAGCACGCAGGTGAGCGCGCATTACGTGATTGGGCGCGACGGCCGGGTGTACCACCTGCTGAACGACTACTTGCGGGCCTGGCACGGCGGCGTGGCCAAGTGGGGCAACTCGACCGACATCAACTCCAGCTCCATTGGCATCGAGCTGGACAACAACGGCACCGAGCCCTTCGCCGAGCCCCAGATAGCCAGCTTGCTGAAGGTGCTGGCGGGGCTGAAAAAAGCCTACGGCATCCCGGCAAGCAACTTCATTGGCCACGCCGACATTGCCCCGAGCCGCAAAAACGACCCCAGCGCCTCCTTTCCCTGGAAGCGGCTGGCTGGCGCAGGCTTTGGCTTATGGTACGATGCCGGACCGCTGCCCAGTCCGTTTGGGCCCGATAGCGCGGTTGCGCTGGCCGGCCGGCTGCTGACCCCAAAACCCGCCAATATTGAGGAGGCACCGCCGGCTGATGCTCAGGCTGATACAACGACGCTGGACCGCCAGCTTGCCCGCCTCAATGGCCCGATAACTCCGTTTAATCAGCGGGAGGCGTTGCGCATTATCGGGTACGATACCCGGGATTTGCCGGCGGCTATTCGGGCGTTTAAGCTGCATTTTATTCAGCAGGATGTGAACGCGCCGCTCACCGAGGCCGACAACCGGATTTTGTATAACCTGTACAGGAAGTGCTTGTGAACAGGCGTTGGCCGTTATATTTAACAGATTGTGAAGGCCCGTTGCCGCCCCAGCGCGGGCCGTGGGCTTTAATATTGTTTTATGTTAGAAATATCCCAACGGGGGCGGGCCATGCCCGTTTCCCCTTTTCGTAAGTTGGCGCCGTATGCCGAGATGGCCCGAAAACAGGGCAAAATCGTTTACCCGCTGAACATCGGGCAGCCCGACATCGAGACGCCGCCGGCTGCGCTGGCCGCCGTGCGCAACGCCGACATCCGGGTGCTGGGCTACAGCCACGGCGCGGGCACCGAAAGCTACCGCCGCAAGCTGGCCGCCTACTACCAGCGGGCCGGCCTGCCGGTGGTCATGGAAGACATTATCGTGACCACGGGCGGCAGCGAGGCCATTTTGTTTGCGCTGCTCACCTGCCTCAACCCCGGCGACGAGGTGATTATTCAGGAGCCGTTTTACGGCACCTACACGGCGTTTGCCATCGCGGCCGGTGTGGATATCGTGCCCGTCACGGCCCGGATTGAGGACAATTTTGCGCTGCCGCCGCTGGCCGATTTCGAGCGGGCCATCACGCCGCGCACCCGCGCCATCCTCGTCTGCAACCCCAGCAACCCGACCGGCTACGTGTACAGCCGCGCCGAGCTGGAAAGCATGCTGGCGCTGTGCAAAGCCCACAACCTGTACCTGATTTCGGACGAGGCGTACCGCGAGTTCTGCTACGACGCGCCGTACGTGAGTGCCCTCGAGCTGGCCGGGGCCGAGCCCAACGTGGTGGTGGTGGACACCATTTCGAAGCGCTACAGTGCCTGCGGGGCGCGGGTGGGCGCCCTGGTCACGCTCAACAAGGAAGTGTACGTGGCGGCGTTCCGCTTCGCCCAGATGCGCGTGAGCCCGCCCGGCCTGGGCATGCTGCTGGCCGAGGCGGCGGCCGAGCTGCCCGATTCGTACTTCGACGGCAGCAAGGCCGAATACCAGGCCCGGCGCGACCTCACCGTGGCGCGGCTGCAAGCCATGCCCGGCGTGGTGTGCCCCCGCCCCGGCGGGGCCTTTTACGTGCTGGCCCACCTGCCCGTGGACGACACCGAACGGTTTGGCCAATGGCTGCTGGAGTCGTTTTCGTACCAGAACCAAACCCTGATACTGTCGCCGGCCAACGGTTTCTACCAAACGCCCGGCCTGGGCAAGCAGGAAGTCCGCATTGCCTACGTCATCAACCGCACCGACCTCGCCGCTGCTTTTACCTGCCTCGAACACGCCCTGCGCGAGTACCCCGGCCGCACCGACCCGCTGCCCGCCGCGGCCGTAGAAACCGCCACTGCCCTTACCATCTGACCCGCGCCAGCCGATGAACCCCACCCTTGCCCCCACCACCGACGCCCCCACCCAGGACTACCGCGCCCCGCTGCGGGTATGGCACTGGGGCACCGCCGTGCTCGTCAGTGGCCAGCTGCTCACCATTCTGTTTCTGAAGGTTATCGTAAGTCCGCGCTCGGCGGTGCCGGAGTTTTTGCAAGCCCTGCGCCGCGACAACATCACGCTGACGGTGAAGCAGGCCAACTCGTTCGCGCACATCATCAGCGACCGTATCTGGCAGTGGCACATCTACATCGGCCTGGCAATGGCGGCGTTCTGGCTGCTGCGCGTGGTCATTGAGCTCAGGGGCCCTTCCCCGGTGCGGTTTTCGGCCCGGCTGCTGGAAGTAGCCCGGCGCTACCGCCTGGCCCCGCCCGCCGACAAGGGCACGGCCGGAAAAGTACTGTTTTCCAAGAGCACGTACGCGCTGTTTTATGCGTTCATCACCGTCATCGTTTTCACCGGCCTCTGCTTGGTGTGGGCCGACGACGTGGCCTTTTTGGGCCGGATTGAGCACCCGATGAAGGAAATCCACAACGTGACGATGTACCTCATCATCGCCTTTTTCGTGGTGCACGTAGTCGGCGTGGTTTGGGCAGAAATGACCAAAGACCACGGCTTGATTTCGCGCATGGTGGGCGGGCGGTAACCGGCCCCCAGTTCGCTCATAGCCGCGAAGCCAAAAAGAGGGGAGCCGGACGATTGAATTAAAAATTAAAAGGGAAGAATTAAAAATGCCGGGCCTTTAACGGGCATCTGGCTCATTTTTAATTCTTCCTTTTTAATTTTTAATTCCTGGTTTCGTGCGGTTACTGCCCGCCGCCCACCGGCTTCTGCTCCTGCTTTTGCAGCGGGCTGGTCTGAGCCTGCTGCATGGGGTTGGGCGGGGTGGGTTGCTGCTGCTGAAACAGCTCAAAACGGGAAGCCGCCGGCTGGCGCGGAAAGGCGTTGTTGCTCAGGTCCGTGTCGGCCGTCTGCTGGAAGGGGTCGAGCACGAAGCTGATGACCGGCTTTTTCGTAACGATAATCTTCGTCACTTTCTCGTTGTTTTTGCGCCAGATTTCGGCCGGAATGGTTTGAATTTCCTGGGTGTTGTCGGCGTAGGTGAGCTGCAAAATGACGGGCATGACCAGGCCGCCGATGTTGTGCAGGCTCAGCTCGTAGAAGTTCTGCGAATCGCCGAGGTGCTGCTGCTGCTCGGGGCTGAGCGTGCCCAGGTAGGCGGTGTAGCGCTGCTGGTCGGCGGCGGTGACGGCCAGCGGGTCGAAACCGTTGTAGAAGTCCTTCAGCTCGGGCTTCTCCTCCACCAGGGTTTGCTTGATGTCGGTGGCGTTGCGCTGGGCCGAAACCGAGAGCGGCGCTGCGGCTTGCTGCTGTTGCAGGCGCGCGTTTTCCAGCTGCGGGTTTTTGGTGCTCACGTTGTAAGATTTCACCGATTCGAGGGCGATGTCGCAGCGGTCGGTGCCGTAGAACCAGCCGCGCCAGAACCAGTCCAAATCCACGGCCGAAGCGTCTTCCATCGTGCGGAAAAAGTCGGCCGGCGTGGGGTGCTTGTAGGCCCAGCGCGTGGCGTAGGTTTTGAAGGCGTAGTCGAACAGCTCGCGGCCCATCACCGTTTCGCGCAGCACGTTGAGGGCCGTGGCGGGCTTGCCGTAGGCATTATTGCCGAATTGCAGCACCGATTCCGAGTTGGTCATAATCGGCGTTTGCAGGCTTTTATCGGTCTGCATATAAGCCACGATGTTGCGGGGCTCGCCGCGGCGGCTGGGGTAGTTGCGCTCCCACTCCTGCTCGGTCAGGTACTGGCAAAAGGAGTTCAGGCCCTCGTCCATCCACGTCCACTGCCGCTCGTCGGAGTTGATAATCATGGGAAAGAAGTTGTGGCCCACTTCGTGAATAATCACCGAAATCATCCCGTATTTCCGGTCGGCCGAGTACGTGCCGTCCTTCTCGGGCCGGCCGCCGTTGAAGCACAGCATCGGGTATTCCATGCCGCCCACCGGGCCGTGCACCGAGATGGCCACCGGGTACGCGTACGGAATGGTAAACTTGGAATACGTCTTGATGGTGTGCGCCACCACCTGCGTCGAGTACTGGCCCCAAAGCGGGTTGCCCTCTTTCGGGTAGTACGACATGCACATCACCGGCGTGCCGTTCTGGCTGATGCCCATGGCGTCCCAGATGAATTTGCGCGAGCTGGCCCAGGCAAAATCGCGCACGTTTTTGGCGGCAAACGTCCAGGTTTTGGTGCCGGTGGCGTGGCTCTTTTCGTTGCGCACCGCTTCTTCCTGGCTCACGATGAGCACCGGCTTTTTGGCGGTTTTGGCTTGCGCAAAACGCTTCTGCTGCGTGGCGGTGAGCACCTGCGCGGCGTTCAGCAGCGTGCCGGTGGCGCCCACCACGTGGTCGGCCGGCGCGGTGATGCTCACGCGGTAGTCGCCGAAAGGCAGGGTGAACTCGCCATTGCCCAAAAACTGCTTGTGCTGCCAGCCCTGGTTGTCGGAATACACGGCCATGCGCGGGTAAAACTGCGCGATTTCGTAGAGGTAATTTTTGTCTTCCGGGAAAAACTCGTAGCCGCTGCGCTCGCTTATTTTCAGCTGGTCGTTGATGTTGTAGTGCCACTTCACGCTGAACGACACGGACTGGTGCGGGTGCAGCGGCGCGGGCAAATCCACGCGCATCATGGTGTGGTTGGTCACCGTTTTCAGGGCCTTGCCGTCCTTGCCGGTCACGCTCTCAATCTTGAAGCCGCCGTCGAAATCCGACAACAAGCCTTCCAGGGTTTGGAACGACACCTTATCCTGGAGCTGACTCACCTGCGTGGCGGCCGTTATCGAGTTCTTGTCCAGGATGTTCTGGTCGAGCTGCACCCACAGGTACGGCAGCACGTCGGGCGACAGGTTGGTGTAAGTGATGGTTTCGCGCCCGCTGATGGCCTGCTTGGCGTCGTCGAGCGTGACCTTGATGTCGTAGTCGGCGCGCTGCTGCCAGTAGTCGCGGCCGGGCGCGCCGCTGGCGGTGCGGTAGCTATTGGGCGTGGGCAGCAGCGTTTCGAGTTGCGCAAATTTGTCGGTGCCCGAGTTGGTGGTTTGGGCGGCGGCGAGCCGCGGTCCCGCCAAAGCCAGCACCAAGCCGGCAAATAAAAGACGACGCATAGAAAAAACCTAAGTGAGAAAAGTCAGGACTGGAAAAGGCGGCAAATAGGCGCCAGGGTTGCGGCACGCCGCCGTGCTATTTTACAAATAACGGCACGCCGGGCGCTACGGCCACAGCTGCTGCAAGAGCAACACCGTGGCAATGCCCAGGGCCGCGCCGCTGGTGGTCAGCAGCCAGTCGCGGCGCGCCACGCGCAGGCCCCGCAGCAACCCCGCGCCCACCAACAAAATAACCGTCACGATAAGTACCTGCCCGGCTTCTACGCCCACATTGAACGCAAACAGCTCGCGCACGGGGCGGCTGGTCGCGCCCAGCAAAGCCCGCAGGTAGTTAGAAAACCCCAAGCCGTGAATGAGGCCAAACCCCAGCGCCAGCGCATTTGGGGCGGCGTTCAGCAAGCGCGGGCGGGGCGTGAGCACGCGGCCGGCCCCGCGCAAATTAACCAGCGCCGTAACCATAATCGTCAGGGGAATCAACGCCTCAATAATAGCCGGCTTGAAGGACACTACGCCCAGCGTCGCCAGCGCCAGCGTGAGCGAGTGCCCCACCGTGAAGCTGGTGACCAGCGCCAGCACCCGCCGCCAGTCGGCCAGCACGTAGGGCGCGCACAGGGCCAGCAAAAACGTGAGGTGGTCGGCCGCGCGCGGCGTACAGATGTGCAGAAAACCGAGCCCGAAATATGCCTCAAAAACAGAACCCATGCAGCAAAACTACGTTTTTCAGCGCCCCGCGATTCAGTCAGCTCAATGACGCCGACCTATCCGGCTCCAAAAAAACTTGCGGCAATCAGACTTTTACCAACGCTATTCGCGGCCAGGAATCTGCTTCTATTAGTTCGGAAACGCATTTTATTATTTTACAAAAAGGACTTTATCATGGCAGGGACAGTATTTGGCGCTTCGTGCAGCAACCTCTTACTTCGTCCCGGCACTCCTTCATTTCTGCAACCCCATGCTTCGCACCGCTTCCCTCCTACTCCTGTTCGCTGGTTCGGCGGCCGCCCAAACCACGGACCCCGGGCCAATCGCTGGCCCTGCCATCGCAGCCCCCGGTCCCCGGACCGCTGCCGATACCGTGCAAGCCATTCGCCGCCTATACGCCCGGCACCGGCGCATTGGCGGCATCATGACGGCGGGAGCCGTGGGGGCCGATGTGGTTTTGGCGGGTATTTCGGCGGCTAACGAAAACGCCGGCTACTCTCATGGGAGCGGCGGCTATGGCGGCCTCATTAGCGGGCCGCTCCTTCAATTTGGTTTCGGCGGCTATGCGCTGTTCTATACCGTACTGCTTACTCCGGTCTTGGTTCCGGGCATTCAGCAGCTCATTGCCTATGGCCCCAGGCACGAAGCCAAGGTCATTGCCGAGTACGAAGCAAACCATCAGCTTCCCGCAAAAGTCACCCGCAAGCTGGGGCGTTACCTGCGCTAAGTCAGTAAGCGCAGAATTGGCCGGGCCTCGGAGGTTAAAAGTCGAAGCCTTCCGGCTCGCCCATCTGGGTATGGCCGTCCAGTATCCAGTCCCGGCAGAGGCCGGCCAGGTCGTGCTTCAGCGCTAAGTTTTCCTCCAACCGGTTGGGCTGGGCGGCTGACTCCTTCCACGCGCCCCCTGCCGTGGCTGCTGCGGAGGAGGAGCGGGAGTTTCGGAAGAACAAATCTGTTCTATTGCGCCTCGCCTCTTGGCAATTCTTTCAGCATCCGCAGCACAGTTTCGCCCAATGGGTCAATCAGCTTCTGGAGCACGACCCACACAAACTCAAAATCAGTGTCGAAATAGCGGTGCGTCAATTTATCGCGCATTCGGGCGATGTTGCGCCACTGAATTTCCGGGTAAGCTTCTCGCCACTCGACAGGCAAGTTTTTGGTGGCTTCTCCAATAATTTCGATGCTCTTGACGATGGCCCGGCTCATGACTTCGTCGGCCACTAGCGCCACCAAGTCGGGCAGTTTCGCCCTGCACCGTTGCAGGAAAAGCACTTCGTCGCGAATGTGCATCAGCCGCTCAATCGGCAGCGGGGAGGACATATTCCGTGGTGCGTAAAATATGCGGCCCAATGTATTTCGATAATCCCGGCCGCGTCAGCAGTTCCACTTCACGACCAAGCAGCTCTTCCAGAAAGTCAATCACCGCGAAGAAGCCTTCAAACGTCTTGCGCCCTTCCTGAAAATCCACGAGCAAGTCTACGTCGCTCGTCGGTCCGGCCTCGTCGCGCACGAATGAGCCGAACAAACCTAATTGGGCCACCCCCATTGCCCGCAGCTGCTCGCGCTGCCCTTGCAGGCGGGCAATGACTTCGGCTTTGGTGCGAACGGGTTCCATGAGCGAGCTACGCGACTAGTGGAGCGCAAGATACAATTCGACGGGCTGCTCGCTACCCCCGCCCCGCCGCCGTGGCTGACGCAGCGGGGGTAGCGGCAGTTTCTGGCGATGAGTGTTTCAGACTTCACTCATCCACGTTCGCCTGAACCACTCCGGCAGTTCTTCGCCAATTATCGTCGGCTTTTTCGGCTCGTATTCTGCGAACCACCAAATAGCAGCTCCCGAATTGTCAAACAGATAAGCCCGGTCTACTGCCTGCATTGTTTCGACCAGCAGCGCCAAGCTTTTCGCGTAGCGGCTCACTATTTTCTCGGTTGAAACGCCGTGTCCTCCTTTGCTGACCCGGTTGCTTACTCGGCCTACATTTACCGCCGGTGTCTCGGTGGCAATGTAGTACAAGTAAGTCCGATAGCCTTTGGCGGTTGCCAAACGCAGAAACTCCAGCTTGGAGCGGTGCGACATCACCGATTCAAATGTGAAGCTCACCCCAGCGGCCAGCAGTTGGTGCCGCAGAAAGTCGGCTACGGTCGCGGCCACATAGGAATTCATTACTACTCCCGGCTGCATAACGATGATATTTTCGGCAATCCGCAAGCCCAGCATCTCACTGGTTTGCGCGCCCACCGCCGTTTGGCCACTTGCTAAAAATGCGGCGAAATCAGCTTGTGAAATTTGTAGCTGGTAATCGGAGGCGTGCAGAAACTTCTGCCTTACCAACAGCTTCTCAACCTCATCGGCATTTACGTAGATACCCAAATTGAACTTCCCACGCAACTCTTCCAACAACGCCGATTTGCCCGAACCGTTAGGGCCCCCAAAAAGCCGGAGGCGCGGCACCGTAACATCCGCCATACGCTACGCTTCGCGGGTGGTGTCGCGGTACTCGTCGGCCACCACCTCGCGCCGCCCGTTGGCGTGGACGCGCACCAACTGGCCGTTTTCAAATACGGTCACCGTCAGGCCCAGGGCGCGGCTTTCGCTCACAGCCCGCAAAGAAGCCTGACGCGCCGCTGCCCGCAACACTTCAGCCGGCACATCCTCTGGTTGGTTCATTTTCACGACGGGGTTGTATGTTTTGACTAATCTGGCCTAAGCAAGATACAGCAAAACCCGTAATCCATGTTTTCCGGTTCCTTGCGCGGTTCTTCCATTCCCCGCCCCCACCTCGCCGCTGTGGCTGAAGCGGCGGGCGTTTCGGCAGGCGTGCCCTGGCGCGGCTGGGCTAGTTGAACTCGACCAAATACCCCAGCTCGCGGCGCTTGGCGGCGCGCGCCTGCGGGTCGCGGTACTGCGCGTCGAGCAGGCTGAGGATGGCCTGCAACACGTCCAGCACGTAGGCTTGCAGCGGTTCGCGGTCGGCAATGGCTTTGGTTACGCCCTGGGCCGCGTCGGTGGCCTGGCCGGTGGCCGTGGCGTAGGCCGTGCGGATGGGCTGCCAGAAGGCCGTGCCGTAGTCGCGGCCATCGAGGCCGGTGGCCGGCAGGGCGGCCAGCAGCTTGTCGAGGGCCTTGAGGCGCTCGCCCTGGTCGGCGGGCAGGATGTAGCTGTCGCGGTAGGTGACGATGCCGAACTGGGCGTAGTGCTCCTTGGCGCGGGCTTTGGTGAACTTCTCGGCGATATAGCCCTTCACGTAGTTCAGCCCATCCTCCATCTTGGCGTCGAGGGCGCGCAGGTCGCCCGACACCTGGGGGCGCAGCTGGCCGGCGGTTTCGCGGGCCGTCACGGCCGCCTCGAAGGCCACAGCTTTCGGCCCGAACTCGGCCGCCGTGGTCCAGAGGAACACCAGCTGGGGGGTGGCGGGCCAGGCGTCTTTCAGGCGCAGGGCTAAATCGGCCTGGCCGCGCAGGGTGGTGGGGATGGCCGGGGTAGATGTCGGGGTGTTCAGGGTAGGCGTGGGCTGCATCGAAAAAGGAAAAAGATTGAAATAGTGCGGTGGAAGTACACTCGTTCTGGCATTGGCCCGTGCCGGGCGGCTTACCTGGCTCCGAGGTAGGAGGTACCGCTGCTTTTAGGCTCTACCCAGGAGCCCGACAGGCCGCAAAAACCGTTTTGGGGCTCACCCGGCTCCCAGATGGGGCCTAAAAGTCCTTTTGGGGCTACCTGGGAACTGGGTAGGCTGGAAAAGCCGCTGGGAGCGTGGTTGGGGGCTTTCCCCCGCGTTATGGCAGGCGAAGCTGTAACAAACCAAATTCCGTTTGCTCGCCCAAAAAGGCTTCTAATTGCGGTAGCTGCGCCAGTAGAAACTCCGCCAGCTTCGCCACTGGCACCTGCGCATTTTGCACGGCTACCACACGGGGCGGAAAACCTTCGGCCAGTACCAGCCGCAGGAAATCCTCGTCTTTGGTAACTACATCGTAGCCGTGTTGCTTGGCGTAGCGCCAGATGCTGGTATCGGGACTATTATCCAGTTGAATATCCCGAACATGCAGCACCACCGCGCAATGCGGCCGCAGGTAAGGCGCGAGTCGCCAGGAAATATTCTCATCCAGCAGCAGGCGCATAATTAACTACGCCGCCGCCAGCAGCACCACGCTTTCCTTATAAGCCGCATACAGCAAACAGGCGCGCACCTGCGCCGGACCAATGGCCGGAAAGTCCTCCTGAATGTCGGCCGCGCTCATGTCGTTGGCCAGCATTTCCAGCACTTCGGCCACGGTCGTGCGCGTACCCTTCACCACCGGCTTGCCAAAGCGCACCTGCGGGTTCAGTTCAATGTAGGCGGTGATAGCGGCGGTGTCCATAAGCGGCGAGGGTAATTGAGTTACCAAAAATACGGAGGATTTGAATGGAAGGTATACAACTGGGTATTTGTCCGCGCCGTGCGGGGGTGCCGCCTGGATAGGCCTCCAATGTGCGTGGGCGGCTTACCTGGTTCCCAGGTAGGCTGTAAAAGCAGTTTTGGAGCTTACCTGGGAGCCAGGTGAGCCGCAAAAGCCGTTTTGGGACTCACCTGGCTCCCAGGTAGGGCCTAAAAGTCCTTTTGGGGCTTCCCTTGGAACTGGAGAGGCTGGAGAAGCGGCTGGAGGGCTTGGGTAGGATTTATTCCAGCTTACCCTGCAAGTGGGAGTAAGGGTTAGGGTAGCGGGAGTTTCTCGCAGGCGTGCGATGGAGATAGGCAGTTCCACTTAATTCACACCAATTTTTGGGCCTTATAATACTCTAATGTAAGCAGTTGCAGAATGACACATTATATAGAATAAAAATACTAGTGGTCCACTCGCAATTATAACAAACAGCCACTTACCAAACCTATTTATAACCTTATTGCTGGTATTATAAGTAGGAGCAATACTTGTCACGGTAAATAAAAATGCGAGTAAAACCCATATATACATTACTTCCCCAGCTCTTTTCTCATTTTCCAAATCACTCAATATTCCGGGATGAATGGTGAAGCCTGCAAAAAAAACCAAGATAGGACTCACGTAACCATGAATAAAAAGCAAAACTGCTAGTGGAGTTGCGAATCTGTTAAAAACATTCATAATGTAAAGTACTGCCTTTTTCACAGGAAAGCCCCGCCAGCACAACGCTGACGGGGCTTTTCCATTCAAACCCAACCGGACTTACACCGCCGGCATCTCCACGTTCTCAAACTTCACCGCGCCGTCTTCCAGCACGGCTTCTACCACGGCTTCTACCACGGCGTCTTTGCTCACGCGGCCCGCGAGGATGTCGTTCGACAACTCGTTCAGAATCACGCGCTGCAACACGCGCTTCAGCGGGCGGGCGCCGAACTGCGGGTCGAAGCCGGCTTCGCCCAGGTAATCGAGCACTTCGCCGGTGGCTTCGAGCTGGATGCCTACGCGGCAGTGGGCACCATTCTTTAAGGAAGCGTCGTTATCTTGCTACAGCACCAGCCGCCTTACTGCCATGACTCCCACCACTGCTCCCATTCAGCCCACCAAGCTCAACAGCTTACAAATTAGTCTGCTCCGCCTTTTCGACCGGGGCATGAGCGACGAGGAGATTCTGGAAATCCGGCAGCTGCTGGTCGCGCACATGTCGAAGAAGCTACTGGCGGAAGTAGAGCGCGTGAACGAGGAACGCGGCTACACCGCGGCCGATGTTGAAGCCATGCTCAACGACCCGTCCTGATGCAGCGCTTGGTCGTAGATACCAATTGTTTACTGGCATCAATTAACCCACGCGGCGCGTACTTTCAACTTTATGAGCTGTTCATCGCCAAGGCTTTCGAATGGGTAATCAGCAACGAAATCCTGATGGAGTATGAGGAGCAGGTTACGCGCCGCTACTCGGTCGGCACCGCGCAGCAGGTCCACGAAGTGCTGATTACGGCTCCCAACACCTATCTACAGGAAGCGTACTACAAATGGCAGCTAATTGAAGCCGACCCCGACGATAACAAGTTTGTCGACGTAGCCATTGCCGCCAACGCCGACTACTTGGTCACCAACGACCGGCACTTTGAGGTACTCAAACAGCTTGAATTTCCACGGGTACCCATCGTCAGCTTGCAAGAATTCCTAAGCAGCTTTCGATAGCCTGGTTTCAGAATAGAAAAGCCCCGCCAGCAT
>CAXTCS010000123.1:0-12068 GCA_964242365.1 uncultured Hymenobacter sp.
CGGCACCAACCCCATTGCCGTGGCCGTGCCCGCCGGCGAGCAGCCCGATTTCGTGGCCGACATGGCCACCACCACCGCCGCCAACGGCAAGCTTGAAATCGCGCAGCGCAAGGGCCTACCCGTGCCCGACGGCTGGGTACAGACCGCTGACGGACAGCCTTCAACCGACGCCGACGCTGTGAAAAACGGTGGGGCCCTGCTCCCGCTGGGCGGAGCCACGGGCTCGCACAAAGGCTACGCGCTGGGCAGCATCGTCGATATTTTTTCGGCCGTGCTGTCGGGGGCGAATTATGGGCCGTGGGTGCCGCCGTTCGTGGCCTTTTTGCAGCCCTCGGCCAACCCGGTGGGCCAGGGCCTGGGCCACTTTTTCGGGGCCATGCGCGTCGATGCCTTCCGGCCCGCCGACGAGTTCAAAGCCCACATGGACAACTGGATTTCGACCTTCCGCAATGCCCACGCCGTGGAAGGCAAAAAGGTGCTGATTCCCGGCGACCCGGAGCGCGAAATAGCGGCCGTGCGGCTGCTCGAAGGCATTCCGCTGCTAGAGGCCGTGGTGAAAGACCTGGAAGGCGTGGGTGCAAAATTCGGGCTCAAGCTATAAGCACGCCCCACGCTGGCGCGCGTTTGCAACGCGCTGCCGACTGGTTTCGCGTCTCTGACGCGGCCGTTGCGCACGGCGGTCGGAAACCGTTCACGCGGCGAGCCCGAGGCTCGAAACCAGCCGGCAGCGCGTTGCAAACGCGCGCCGGCGTAGGAATGGATAACCCGTAAAGCCAAAAAAGCCCTCCGCACGGTGCGGAGGGCTTTTTTGGCTTCAACTGCTAAAACTTTACGAAAGGTGATTGGCGGCCGGCACCAGGGCGGCGATGGCTACTTCCTGGTTCAGAAACCGCGACGAATATCCGGCGTCGGACTTGTTCAGGAAAAGGCAGGTGCCGCCGTTCACCGCGTCGATAATCTGGGAATACTGGTCGAGGGGCAGCGCCGGGCAGCCGAGGCTGCGGCCGAGGCGGCCGTTTTGCTTGATAAACGCTTCGCTCACGTAGTCGGCGCCGTGCATCACCACCGAGCGGGCGGCGGCGTTGGTGTTGAAGCCTTCGTCGAGGCCTTCGAGGCGCAGGGAATGGCCGTGCTTCCCCTCGTACTCGCTGCCCGTGGCGTAGAAGCCGAGGCTGCTCATGTTGCTCTGGTCGGTGTTGGAGAAGCTGGTGGCTTCGTTTTCGCCGGAATTGTGGCCGTGGGCCACGAGGGTGTGAAACAGGATTTCGTTGTTGGCCAAATCGAGCACCCAGAGGCGCTTTTCGGTCGAGGGCAGGTCAAAATCGATAACCGTCAGCAGCTGCTTGTTCTCGGCCAGCTTGCCGGCCTGGCGCAGGTTGAGGTAGCCGGTCATGGCTTTGGCGAAGGTTTCGAAGCGCAGGCCTTCCTGCTCGGCGCCGAGCGCCTTGTAAGTGGTGCGCAGCTGCTCGTCGTACCGCGCCTGGGGCGAAAACGCCTTGGCGACGTTCGGCATCCGCAACTCGTTTTTCGAGCCGCCGGCCATCGATTTGGTGACGGGGCCGGCCATGGGCGTGGCCAAAAACAACGACGCCAGGAAGGGCAGCACGCGCCGCGCAATCCGCTGGCTCCGCCGCTGCGATTTTCGTTTCCGCTGAACTACGCTGGTCTGGTGCATGATTTCGAAGGAATAGCTGCTGGCTAAAAAACCAGCTGCCACGCAAGCAGCCGCTGGTTTAAACCCTTATACGGGAACTTGGCCCCGAGGTGCCATTATAAACGCCCGCCCTTCCCAAAAGATTCCGAAGGCCCCGCCGGCGGGGGCCTATTTCCAGCCCCGCGCCAAAAACCGCCGCCCGGCCGCCTGCCCGTCGAGCCAGCGCGACGCCAGCCCGGGGCCGCTCAGCAGCAGCAGGCTGCCCACGCGCAGGGTGGCAATGATGGCTTTGAACTGCTCGGGCGGCAGGGCCGGGCAGCCCCGGCTGTAGCCCAGGTGGCCGTGCTCGCGAACGTAGCCCGGACTAACGTAATCGGCGGCGTGCAGCACCACGTAGCGGTCGAAGGCGTTGGCGTTCTGGCCCTTGTCCAGGCCCTCGATGCGGCGCGAGTAGCCGTGAATGCCGTCGTAGGTACCGGCCGTGCGGTAGAAGCCCAGCGAGGTGCAGGCCGATTCCTCGTCGTTGGAAAACCGCCGGGCGCGCAGGTGGCCCGAGCCCTCGCCGTGGGCCACGAGGCTGCGGTGCAGCACGCGGGCGTTTTTCAGGTCCAGCACCCAGAGGCGCTCGGTGGTGTTGGGCAGGTCCATGTCGGCCACGGCCAGCAGGCCGGCGCGCTCGATGCGGCCGGTGGGGTGCAGCGTGAGGTAGCCCACGCAGGCTTGCTCCAGCACTTCGGGGCGCAGGCCGGCCGCGGCGGGGCCAAGGGCGACGTGCAGCTGCCAGATGGCCCGGTGCAGCGTATCGGGCACGCCAGCCAGCGCGGGCACCGGCGTAAGGCGGAGCGAATCGGGCGGGCTAGGCGGGGCGGCAACTGCCGCCGGGGGTAGTGCAGAGGGCCCATTTTGGGCCGTGGCCCGGAAGACCGGCGCGGCGTCGGCGCGCGGTACATCGGCCCGAATCCGCGCCTCGTCGGGCCGCCGCTGGCAGCCGGCAGCTACCAAAGCCAGCCCCACCAAGGGCCCCAAGCAACGGCGCCCAAACGCCCCCCCAAAAGCAACCCTCGTCTTATTCAACCCAAACATGCCCTGAAAGTACGGCTGGCGGTGGCATTTGCCGCTATTGCGGCCCGCTTTCACCACAATCAGCGGCATGACTACCCCCTTGCGCACAGCCACTAACCCTGGAGCGAGTCGCTAAAGCCAGGCTTCCGCAGCAACCCTCCGCTTCAGCGCCGGGCAAAGCCCCGCCTGCCTTTCGGTGCGAAGGCCCTGCCGTGCCGGGACTGCCTCCGTCAGGAGACTTTGTCAATCGGGTGGCCGCGCCCCGGCCGGCCCGCCGGTTCGCTGGCCCCGAGCGCCCGCAAGCCCCGTCTGGGCGCTGGTAGGCGCAGCCCCGGTTTCGGTAGCCCCGCCCGCTGCGCCAGTAGGCTCAGCTACCGTTCTAGCAGGCTCTTCCATAGAATTTTTTACGTTATTGGTAGTACTTTATTTATAAAAATGACCTGTGGCCGGGTCTTTTCCGAAAAGCGGTTTGAGCTAGCCAGCCCGGTGTAGAGACGCAAGTATGCGTCTCTACACCGTTTCAGAGGCCTGAAAATAAACTCAACCGGCTTCTAGAGCGGTTCTCAGGTTAGGGTACGGCCGTTGAACGGGGTAGAGACGCAACATTTTGCGGCTCGTCGTTGCGGATGTTGTTATGACTGCGCAGCAACGGCGCGGTTCCGGTCGTTCAACGACAAGACGCAAAATGTTGCGTCTCTACATTCCGTATGCCGACCGGAAAACCGCTTCTGATAAATCAGAAGAACACGCTCGCGTTCAGCTTCAAATAAAACGGGGTGCCGGGCGTGAAATGCAGCTCATCCGTGCCTTCGGGTCCTTCGCTGGGCAGGCGGCTTTGGGTGGCGAACTGGGCCTGGTTCCACTGCACGTTGAACAGGTTTTCGGCGGTGGCGCCGAGCTGGAAGCGGGCTTTGGTGTAGCTCACCACGGCATCGGCCAGGAAGTAGCCGCGCGCCCGGATGCTGCCGTCGTCGTTGGCCGGGCGGCTGTCGATGTGGCGGTAGCGCAGGCTACCGCTCAGGCCCTTGGGCGCTTTGTAGGTGAGCCCGCCGATGGTGGTGAACGTGGGCGCCAGCGGGATGTAGTTGGCCTCTTTGGGCGCTTCCGTCTGCCGGCCGTGGTTGTAGTTAACGTCGGTGTCGAGAAACAGGCGGGCGCTGAGCTGGTAGCGGGCGGCCAGGTCGACGCCGTAGCGCTGGGTGGGGCCGGTGTTTTCCACGTTGCCGTCGTCGCCCACGTACACCAGCTCGTTTTGCAGGTGCAGGCCCCACAAGGCCACGTTTACGACCAGGCTGGGCACGGGCTTGAAGGTGCTGCCCACCTCGTAGCCCAGGGCGCGGGGCAGCACGGTTTCGTTGGTGCCGCGAATCACGCCCCGCGCGTCATTCGAATGAAACCCGAAACCGGAGCGGGCAAACAGCTGCACGGCGGGCGAAAGCTGGTAGTACAAATTCAGCTTGGGCGAGACGAGGGAGCGCGTGAGGCGGCCGCGCAGCGGCGCCAGCGCCCCGGTGTTTTCGTTGGCCAGCAGCCCCCGGAAATCAAACGTGAACACGTCGAGCCGCACGGCCGCGTTCAGCGTCAGGCGGTCGGTGAGGGGCAGGGTTTCGTCGAGGTACGCGTTGATGTTTTGCTCGAAAAGCCGGCCCGAGGTAATGGTGTCGGTGATGGTGCGGCGCACGGCGTGGCGCAGGGCCAGGCCGGCGTCGTCGATGCGGGTGCCCACGCCCAGGGTGCTGTGCAGGGTGCGGGCGCCGAGCCGGGTGTCGCGGTCGTAGGTGCCGGTGTAGCCGTAAAGGTTGCGGCCGGTCTCGGTTTGGTTGATTTCGTCGCCGGTTTCGGGGTGTTCCAGAAAGAAGGTGAAGTCGGAAAACAGGTTGAAATGGTAGTTTGAATAGTACACCTGCTGGCGCAGCACGGCGTCGTGCGGCAGGGCCGTGGTGAGGATGGCCGAGGCGTTGGTGCGGTCGGTGCGGCCGCCTTCGCTGGGGTCGATGCTGCCGTAGCGCGAGATGAGGCCCTCGCGCACGCCGCGCTCCGGAATCTGGCCGCTGGCGTCCCAGTTCGAGTTGAAGTGCGAGCCGAGCAAGGTCAGCGAGGTGTTGTCCGAGAGCTGGCCGGTGTACTTGGCCAGGCCGTTGAAGCGCTTGAAGTGCTGCTTGGCGTCGAAGTAGGAATTGGTGAAGTAGTACTCGGCGGCCGCGTAGGCACTCTCCGATTTCTGGCTGAACAAGTGCTTGCCCTGGCCCAGCAGGTCGAGCATCACCAGCGCCCGGCGGGTATCAAACTGGCCCACTTCGAGCTTCACCTGGCTGTGGTCGAGCCGGGTTTTGGTGATGAACTCGCCCGCGCCGGAGGTGGCAAAATCGCCAAAGCGCGCCGTGTAGGGGCCTTTGTACACCTTCAGCTGCTCCACCGTTTCGGGTATCACGAAGTGAAAATCGGCGTAGCCCTGGCCGTGGGCGTGGCTCACCATGTTCACCGGCAGCCCGTCGATGCTCACGGCAAAGTCGGTGCCGTGGTCGCAGTCGAAGCCGCGCAGGAAAATCTGTTCGGCCTTGCCGCCGCCCGCGTGCTGCGCGATGAACAAGCCCGGCACCAGCCGCAGCAGGTCCTGGGCCGAGTTCAGGGGCCGCAGCACCTGGTCGATGTGCGAGATGGCGGCCAGGCTCTGGTTGGGGTCGCGGGGCTGGCTCACGGTTACTTCGGCCAGGCTGAGCGCGGCCGTGGGCAGGGCCACGGCCAGGCGGCGGGTTTCGCCGGCGGCCAGCGTCACCGCGATGGTTTGGGCCCGGTAGCCCAGCGCGCCCACCCGCAGCGTGTAAGCGCCGGCCGCGATGCCGCCGAGCCTGAAGTTGCCGAGCGCGTCGGTGGCCGTGCCGCCGGGCTGGCCTTGCAGGCCCACGCTCACGCCCGCCACCGGCTGGCCCGAAAGCGAATCGGCCACGGTGCCGCGCAGCGTGGCCGCGCCTTGCCCCCGGGCCGCTTGCGCCAGCAACAACAGCCCGACCAGAAATCCCCACTTATTTGACAGGGTAGTAAATAATTGCTTCATTACCAAAGAAGTTAAGCCCGATGGGAGGCCCCGCTTGGGCGGAGCCTCCAACCAGAAAATTTCGAATTGAAAAATCAGAGCGCCCCGCCCCGACGGCAACGGTTAGAAGTTGGCCTTGCTCATGCAGGCGGCGCGGCATTGGGCGCGGTGCTGCGCCCGGTGCATGGCCACGCCGGGGTGCGGGTGGTCGCGCAGGGCCGCGGGGACAATAGGCGGCAGCGGCCGGCCATTGCCGGGGCCGAAAAGGGCGTTGGCAACACGGCCAGCCACCGGCAGTTGCACACGGGGGATGACGCCCGTAGCGCCCGCTACGGGTTGGAGGGGATTGGCCCAGAAATTCATACCATTGCAGCGTTGGACGCGCCCAGGCACCACGGCCCGGCAAGCAACGTCGGGTTATCGGATAAGACGAAACGGCCCGGATGCAGCGCATCCGGCACCGGGCGGCCTCCGCAGAGGCCGGCGCACGGCTTATCCCCGACGGGGCGGCAACTCAATCTGGCCCCGGTAGCCCGTGGGCACGGCCGCCTCGTAGGCGGCCAGCCGAAGCGCAAGCAAGCCAAAAGCGGGCGTCGCAAAGGCGGCCCGCTCGGCGGGCAGGCAGTGCGTATCCAGGCCTTTGAGGGAGGTGAGCAGCTGCTGCAAGGGCAGGCGCTCGCCGTTTTTTTTCACCGTGTACTGCACGCCGTTGCAGTCGTCGAAACAGCCGATGCGCAGGGTGTGGCGCAGCTGGCAATCGCGGCTGTGCACGTAAGCAAACGGGCGGTCGATTATTCGCGCTGGGCGCTCGACGAGGCCAGCCCCCACCACCAGCAGGTAGTTGAGCAGCAGCAGCAGCGTCAGGTGCGAGCGAAAAGGCACGGGCAAAACGAATAAGGGGTCAACAGCTAATTACTAACTGCTGTTACACAGGGCCTTCACGCCGCTGGCCGTGGCAAGGGGTTGCTGGTTGCTCGTTGCTGGTTGCTGGTTGCTCGTTGCTTATTTCTGGTTAATTACCAACGGAAAACCAGCAACCAGCAACCAGCAACGAGCAACGAGCAACCAAAGCGCTTGCTTCCGCGGCAACTGCATAACAGCAGTTACTAATTACGCTATATTGACTCAAGATAGATGTATTTGGTGACTTAAATTTTTCAGCTAAAAAACACGCGCTCCACCGTCCAGTACGCCGCCACCAGCCCGATAACCACCGACACCGGAACAACGACCCGCTGCTTGTACCAGGTTTTATTGGCTGCCCAGCGGCCCACCAGCGCCCAGGCCAGCAAAATCACCGTCACCTGGCCCAGCTCGACGCCCAGGTTGAAGGAAATGAGCGACCCGAAATAGTCCTTCTGCGGCAGGCCCAGCCCGGTCAGCGCGCTGGCGAAGCCCATGCCGTGCACCAGCCCGAAGCCGAACACGATGGCCACCCGCCACGGGTTCAGCCGGTCGGTGATGATGTTTTCGATGGCCACAAACAGGATGGACAGCGCGATAATGGGCTCGATAATGGCCGCCGGCGGCCGGATAAACCCGTACATGGCCAGCCCCAGCGTGATGGAGTGCGCCACCGTAAACGCCGTGGCCTGCGTGAGCACCGGCTTGAGGCGCGGCTCCAGAATGTAGAGGCTGATGATGAACAGGATGTGGTCGAACCCCAGCGGAATGATGTGCGTGAACCCGAGCTGGAGGTACGTCCCAAAAATCTCGGTGCGCGACAGCTTCGACAGGTCCGTGTTGAGGACGTGCGCGGCGGCCGGCAGCACCAACAGCGCCAGCAGCGGCAGCGCCACCGCGGCGCGGCGCGGCAGGCTCAGGCGTTGCAGGGCTCCGGTCAGGCTCATGGTTAAGTAAAGTATAGGGCAGTTCTCAAATCAGTGTACGGCGGTCAAACAAGGTAGGTAGCGCCGTAGCATTTTGCGGCTTGTTGTTGGCGCCACAGCCCGGCGGCGGCTCTTGTTACCCTGCCCGGCAAGGGCCTATTTCCGGTCGTGCCCCTACGAGCCGCCCATCCATCGGCCCGAAAAACCGCTGCCAGACCGCCGGGCTAGCGGGCGGCCAGCAGCTTTTTGCCTTCTGCTTCCACGTCGGGATTGAGGTAGGGCGCGGTTCGCAACGCTTTTTCAATCAACGCCGCGCCCTCGGCCGTTTTCCCCAATTTACTGAGGATGAGGCCGGCGCGGCACAGCAGCACGGGGTTTTGCGAGCCGGTGCGGCGGGCCACTTGCATGTATTTTTGGGCTTCGGCAAATTCGCCCCGCTTGTAGAGCACCCAAGCCATGGTTTCGTTCACGTCGATGTTGTCGGGGCGGCGGGCGTACTCGATTTTGGCGTGCTCCAGGGCCTTGTCCAGCTCGTTGGTTTTGAGGTAGGCGTAGGCCAGCTCGCGGTCGGCGTAGTGGCCCATTTGCTCGTTGCTGTCGGCCTTTTTCGCCGCGTTGGCCAGCATATCGATGGACTCTTCGGCCATCTTTTTCGACTCCTCAACCTGGCCGTTCAGGCGGTAGAGGTCCGTCAGCTCATCGGCAAAGGCATAGTCTTTCACCGTAATGCGGGCTTGCTGGTAGCGCTTGATGGCGGTAGCATAATCCTTGTGCGCGGCGGCGATGCGGCCCAGGCCGGCCAGCGCGTAGGCGTAGCCCGGGCGGGCGTCCAGCGCCATCAGGTAATGGCTACGCGCGCGGGCCGTGTCGCCGCTCACTTCGTAGAGGTGGCCCAGGGCCACGCGGGTCCACTCGGTTTGCTCCAGGCCGGTGTAGCCGGCTTTGGTGGCCATGTCCATGGCCTCAATAGCGCCCGGCACGTCGCCATAAATTTCGCGCAGGTAGCTCACCCGCGCATACGCGGGCAGGTCGGGCCGGAGGGCGTTCATCTTGTCGGCCATTTTCACGGCTTCGTCGTAGTGGCCCATTTCCACGTTGGCGTCGGTGAGCAGGCCGTACACGAAGCCGCTGTTGGGGTTGATTTTCTGGGCCTGCTGGGCAATGCCGAGGCCTTGGGCAAAGTGGTGCTGCGTGAGGCACAACGAAGCTTTGCAGCACAGCGCCTCAAAGTTTTCGGGGTCGGCTTGCAGCACTTCTTCCAGCAATTGCATGGCGGCGCCGTCATAATACGGGTGGTCGCCGGTCACGCGGCCTTCCTGCATGTAGGCCTGGGCCAGCAGCAGGCGGCTTTTCTGGTCATTGGGATTGCTCCGCAGCTTGGCCAAAAGCCCTTCAACGGCGGCCTTCGTGTTCACCCATTCCTTGCCCGCCGACAAGTCGCCGTGGCGCTCATGCAACGTGGGCGTGCGGAGTTCAGGTTTTTTAAACAAGAAAATAGCCACTGCCAAAGCGCCAAAAACAAGCAGCAGACCAGGGTACAAGTACTTTTTCAAGACCGAAGAAATAAATGGAAAGAAACGGGTATCCAAAAATAAGCAACAAAAAAGAGCCGCCGCCAGCCCCCTTATCAGGACCCAACGGCGGCTCTTATCTTAGTAGCTAAAGCAGCTTATTGGCGCTCAATGCGTACCGATTGTACGACCGTGTTGCCGTTATAAAGCGTGGCGATGTACTGCCCGGCTTTCACGTCGCGGCCTGGCTGCCACGACACTTCGTTGACGCCCGAAGCAAAAGACCTGTCCTTGGCAACGGTCGCAACGCGGCGGCCCGTCACGTCGCTGATGACGATGCTCATGGTGCCTTTGGTGGGCAGCTCAAAGCGCAGCGTCGTGCGGTCAATAAAAGGATTGGGGTAAGCCTGGGCCACGGTCAGGTTAGGCGACAGCCCAAGGCTCGACGAGCGCTGGGCCAAGGCCACACGCTGGGCGTTGGTACCGCTCCAAGGCGTCTGCACGTAGGGATAAGTGGCCTTGAACGTGGTATCGTTGCGCTCCACCCCGGTGGTAAAGCCCAGCACGCCACCCAATTGCGCCGTAACGGGGGTAGTAGAAGCAGGGGTAAAGTCGTCGTACCACAGACCGATAGCAGCCAAAACAACGCCACCTACTGCTTTCAGCTCAATCTGGTCAACAGCATCTTCCAGACGACGACCGTTCGGAAATCCATCCATGTTGGGGATGCTTTGCAGGGCATTGCTGGCATTGTAGCGCGTATCGGTGAGGCCCAGCCTGGCGGCGGCCAGCAGGCCTTGGTTGCTGAAGTCGGGGGAGTTACGCGGCGTGGGCGGCACGGCCATGTTCAGGCGCAGCATGTCGCCATACGTCGGCAGGAAGTTGTTGATGAACGGCTTGCCGGCGGTTAGGGGATTAACAGCTGGTTTGCCGGCAGCCAGCGGCGTTTTGCCAGTAGCCAGCTGGTAAGGAATGAGGTTTGGCACGCCGGTGTGGAAAATGGGCAGCAAATCGACCGAGCGGGGCTGGCCTGCCTGGAGCAAATAGCCGCCGAAAGCAGCATCGGCCAATGCCGTACCGGCCACAAATGTGGTGCCTTTGAGCGGGAACAAACCCGGTGCGCCATTCCGGAAGTCGAAACCCGAAGCAGGCAAACCCGGCTGGCCCGCCAACGACTTGCTCTGAATGCGCAACGCTGCCAGGCCGGGTACGGCTTCGCCGTAATAAGTCTGGTTAGCTGGCTTGGGAGCCGTGGTGGCAGTAGGGGCGTTATCGGCCATGTACAGGCCCAGCTCCGGGTTCTTGGCACCGGCATCGAACTTAGGTACCATGCCGTAGGGATTGCCGGCGTTCCACTCGTCTTTCAGGCCAATGGGCTGCACTACCTCGTTGGTGAGGGGCATGCCCAGGCGCGACACCTGCACGTAGTTACCCGAGAAAGTCTGGCCCACGAAAGGCTGACCAGCCGCGGGCGAAGTGCCGTTCAGGGTGCGCAGCATGGGGCGACTGGCCGAAGCCCACACGCCAATAATATAGTTATCATCCAGAATGCTGGTGGCAGCCGAAACCGGCTGGTTGTTCTTCTGCAGCAAGGCAATAGGGAGCTGCATCACGATAGCATGGCAGTTCTTGCGGGCCAGGCCGTCGCGGGCCGAGCCGGCACGAATGCCGCCCAAATCGAAGATGCCGCCCAAATCAGCAAAGAACGGGTCGTCTACCGGGCCGCAGAATATTTTGTAAGTACCGCCATTCGCCGTACCTGTCTTGATGGCATTGGCCATCAAGGTATTGTATGGCGTAGCCAAGCCCACGGGGGGGGTTGTCTGAGAAATAGAGCGTGGGCCGATGTTGGGCGGGGGCACTACTCCATCGGTAATAAACGCCGCGAAGGCTCCGCCCTTATCGCTCCGCTCCACCGTGTAGGTAGTTTTCAGGTTCTGCTTGCCCAGCCGGATGTTGAAAAAGGTGGACGGGTCTTCGTTGACGCGCTTAAACGTGAAACGGTAGGTAATGTCGTCTACCGGGTCGGACGCCGTGGCGGCGTTGTTTTTGATATGGATTTCGTAGCGTACGTTTTCGCCAAACGTATTAAAGTTCGGGCCGCCCTGGGGCAGCTCAAACGGTATATAGTTGGCGATGATGGTAACGGTCGTCGGGTCGTCTGGGCTACGGAAGGCGTACAGGTCGGTGTTATCGGCCAACGGGTCGTCGGCGATGAGCGGGGCTTCGCGGTGGCTCGAAGCCTCCAGCGTGTTGTGCTGGCCACTCCAGGCCAGCATGCCTCCTACCGAAGTTGCGAGCAGAGCAACGTGGAAAAGAGGACGAGTAAGAAGCTTCTTCATAAAATGAAAATGAGGGTTGGGGTGAAAGGGTAAATGAAGGAATGCAGTAAACTGAACACTAACGCCGTGAAAGCGCTAACAATAATCTTCTCCGACGATATTGTTCAGCTATGTAATCCCTACGAGAAGCATTTGAAATTCGGTTTGTAATTCCGCGAAAATATCCTGAAAACATTTTGTCCTTTCCGGGGTCTTCGTTCCCACATTAGCGCTGCTTTAAGGGCAGGCGGGTTTGGCAGCTACTTTTGTGCTGCGCCAGTGGGCGTTATTTTATTAATTCTTTGGGCCGCTGCTACCCTCGGCCCCGTGTTTATATGGCTACAGTCGCTATCAACCTCGCCACCGGCAGCTTCCAGCAAGAGGAAATCATCGTGGGCATCGACCTGGGCACCACCAACAGCCTGGTGGCCTACGTGCACCCCGAAAGCCGCCTGCCCGTGGCCATCAACGACCAGGGCCGGGGCAGCATCGTGCCCTCGGTGGTGCACTTTCCGGCCGATGGGGCCGACCCGGTCGTGGGCACCGACGCCCGCGAATTCCTGCTCACCGACCCGCAGCGCACCATTTATTCGGTGAAGCGGCTGCTGGGCAAAAGCTACCGCGACCTGGGCACGCACGCCACCCAGCTCGGCTACA
>CAXTCS010000124.1:0-12031 GCA_964242365.1 uncultured Hymenobacter sp.
TGGCCGTGCTCGAAAAGCGCGCCGGCCTGCGCCTGGGCCAGCACGACGTGTTCCTGAACATTGCCGGCGGCCTGCGCCTCGACGACCCCGCCCTCGACATGGCCGTGTGCGCGGCCGTGGTTTCCTCGCTCAACGACCTGCCCATTCCGGGCCACGTGTGCCTGGCCGCCGAGGTTGGGCTGAGCGGCGAAATCCGGGCCGTGTCGCGCCTCGACCAGCGCCTGGCCGAGGCCGAGAAGTTAGGTTTTCGTGAAATGTATGTTTCCCAATTCAACGGCAAGGGCCTCGACCTGGCCCGCTTCGGCCTGAAAGTGCACGCCGTGAGCCGGCTCGATGAGGTATTAAGCGGCTTATTTGGCTAATAGAAGAGCGCGCTGATTATCAGCCCGTGACCGGCGCGGCCCAAGGCGGCCCCGGCACGCCCTTCCGGAGCGGCTCTGAAAAATGCTTGGGCAACAATTTGCATTTTATAAATCAAAAAGCCTTATCTTCGGAGTGCTGATAGGCTTTTCCCGCGAATTGATGGGAAGGGTCGGTTGGTTCTATCATATCTTTGGCCTGTTGTTGGTGGTCGTTGGCGGGCGCCTGCCACTAGATTTTTTGCGTTATGATATCATCTTTTACCACTTGCGCGCGCCGGCTACTGGGCGTGGCGCTGCTGCTGACCCCGCTGCTGGGGCACGGCCAGACCAAGGCGACTTCGGCCACGGGCGGAGCCCAAAACCGGGCCGCGGCCGAGCCCGCGGGCGTGGCCACCCTCACCGGCCGGGTGAGCGGCGTCACCAACGATTCGGTGGCCGTTTCGCTGCGCGAAAACCCCCTCGACCCGAAAGAGAAGCTCTTTCGGACCTTCGTCAACGACAAAGGCGACTTCAAGCTGGTGGTGCCCGTGAGCGGCCCCACCAAGGCCGACCTGGTGTACGGCGACGACGTGGCGCCGCTGTTTCTCGACCCCGGCACCGACATCGACGTGCGCTTCAAGGGCAGCGACATGTCGGGCTCGCTGAAGTTCCGGCCCAACGACGTGCCCACAGGCCTGGCCACCAAGCTGCGCAACGGCACGAACCTGACCGGCGAGCAGCGCCACCGCCAGCAGGCCGCCAACGCCAACAACTACCTGGTCGAGGCCGATGCCCAGTTCGTGGAAAACGACGGTTTTCAGGTCCTGCCCGACAACATTCAGCTCTACGAAGCGCCGTTCCTGTCGTTTCTCGAATACCGCCGCAAGCACGAGTTCAACTTCCTGGAAGACCACGCGGCCAAGCAGTCGTTCACCCAGGACTTTTACAACTACGCGCACGCCGAGGTGGTGTACGCCTACGCCAACGACCGGCTCACGTTTCAGGACCTGCGCGAACAAGTAGTAAACACCGAGGGCCGCCTGAAAATGGAGCCCACCTACTACAGTTTTCTGCGCGAGCCGGGCCTGCTCAACGAGCCCAACGCGGCCCAGAGCGAGCTGTACCACGAGTTCCTGCTCAACTACGTGCACTTTGCCGTGGCCCAGGACAAGCACCTGCGCTCCGACCCCGACTTCTACCCGGCCTGCTACGCGCTGGCCAGCAAGAAGCTCAACGGCCCCACGCGGGCCATCATTCTGGGGCGCGTGTTGCAGGAGTCCTTCCGGTTTGGGCACGTGAAGCAGTCGGCCGCCATGCTGGCCGATTTCCGCAACTACGACCCGAAAAACGCGTACCTGCCCACGCTGCGGGCCGATTTTGACCGGCACAAGGACTTCGCCATCGGCGCGCCCGCGCCCGATTTCAAGCTGGTTTCGGCCACCGGCGACACCGTGCACCTGCACGATTTCCAGGGCAAGCTGGTGTACCTCAACTTCTGGAAAACCACCAACGGCCTGTGCCTGCGCGACCTGGCCTACGCCCAGGAGCTGATGCGCAAGTTCGAAGGCAAAAACATTACCTTCATCAACATCGCCCTCGACGAAAACGAAGGCGCCTGGCGCCAGCTGGTGAACATTAAAAAGCTGCCCGGCGTGCAGGTGCGCGTGGCCAGCGGCGGCCTGCGCTCGGCCACGGCCCAGGCCTACGCCTTGCAGGAAGTGCCCACGTATTTTCTGGTGGGCGAAGACGGTACGTTCCTCAACACCAAGCCCAAGCGCCTGAGCAGCCGCGCCGCCGTCGACGAAATCAACGAGTCGTTTGGCAAGGCCAGTACCTACACCAGCGCCATCGAGTTTCCGGCGGCCAAAAAATAAGCGTCCGACGCGACGCAACCGAAGTAGCGCGAACTTTGTAGTTCGCGTCCCCACGCCCACCAGCTGCCGGGACGCGAACTACAAAGTTCGCGCTACTGCTTTAGTCCGCTTTTATGTCCTTGTTCGCCGATAGCCTCAATGTTTTATCCAAAGCCACGCCCTTGCGGGTGTGGAACGCCACGCAGATTGTCGGCTCCTACATCCTGAGCAAGCTCACCGGCAAGGCCCGGCACCGGGGCCTGCCGCTGGCCCTCAGCTTCGAGCCCACCACCAGCTGCAACCTGCGCTGCCCGGAGTGCCCCAGCGGCCTGCGCTCCTTCACGCGGCCCACGGGCATGCTGCCGGCCGATTTGTTCAAGAAGACGATTGACGAGGTGGCCAGCCGGCTCTGGTACCTGATTTTTTACTTTCAGGGCGAGCCGTACTTGCACCCGCAGTTTCTGGACTTGGTGAAGTACGCGGCCGACAAAGGCATTTACACCGCCACCAGCACCAACGCCCACTACCTCACCGACCAAAACGCCCGCCGCACGGTGGAAAGCGGCCTCGACCGCCTCATCATCTCGCTCGACGGCACCACCCAGGACGTGTACCAGCAGTACCGCGTGGGCGGCAAGCTCGAAAAGGTGCTCGAAGGCACCCGCAACGTGGTGCGCTGGCGCAAAGAGCTGAAATCGAGCACGCCGCGCATCATCTTTCAGTTTTTGGTGGTGCGGCCCAACGAGCACCAGATTGACGACGCCAAGCAGCTGGCCGACGCCCTGGGCGTGGACGACGTGTGGTTCAAAACCGCCCAGATTTACGACCACGCGCACGGCTCGCCGCTCATCCCGACCATCGATTACTACTCGCGCTACCAGAACAACGGCAACAACACCTGGAGCCTGAAAAACCAGCTGCTGGACCACTGCTGGAAAATGTGGCACTCCTGCGTCATCACCTGGGACGGCCTCGTGGTGCCCTGCTGCTTCGACAAAGACGCCGAATACCGCCAGGGCGACCTCAAAACCGAAACCTTCCGCCAGCTCTGGCGCGGCCCGAAATACCAGCAATTCCGGACCAGCCTCCTCAAAGGCCGCGACCAGATTGAGATGTGCCGCAACTGCTCGGAAGGCACCAAGGTGTGGGGGTGACTTGAATTATGAGTTTTGAATTATGAATTATAAATGGTGGTCAACTGCCTCATTCATAATTCATAATTCAAAACTTATAATTTCCTTATTTGTGTCCTTTCATTAGGTTTTTGCCGAGGTCTTCGACTTGCTTTAGGAAGTCGTCGGTGTCGGAATCGGCGTACACGCCGTAGGCCGAGGCAATGGTGCCTTTCACGCCGTCGGTGGCCTCGATGGCGTAGAGAATGGACGTATCGTCGGGGTTGCTTTCGCCTTCGAAGCGGTAGAAATCGACGATGGTTACTTCGTCGGGGGCGTAGCTTTTGGGCGATTGCGGGTCGAGGGTGTGGAGGCGGCCATCGGTTACTTTGAAATCCTGGGTGTAGCCGTCCTGGGTCAGTTTGTTTTCAACGTTGACGAGCGACCGTTCTTCTTCTTTGTCCTGCATGGCGGTGGGGTGTTTGGGATGGAAAAGCGGAGCGGCCGGGTGCAAACGCAGCCCGCCCCCGCTCCGGCTATACGGAGCCGGGGCGGGGGCGGGTTATGCAGCGCCGCAGAAAAGGAACCGGCCGCTAGGGCCGGGCGCGGGCCTCAATGGTGCGTTGCAGGGCGTTGATATCGAGCTGGCCGCAGGCGCCGCCGCAGCCCTTGGCGCAGCCCGCCGCCGTTTTGCTGAAAAAGGCCCGGTAGAAAATTCGGCCCACGTAAAACGCCGCCGCCACGAACAGCGCGCCAATCAGGAAATACTGGATTTCGACGGAAGTGAGGGCAAGCAGGAGCATGATGGGTAAACTGCGTGGGAGGAATAATAGTTTGCGGGAGGGCTATTACAAAAACGGTCATGCAGAGCGCAGCGAAGCATCTTGCCCGCAGTCACTAATCAATGCTAGTGGCAACGAAGCGGGCAAGATGCTTCGCTGCGCTCTGCATGACCGTTTTTGTAACATCTTGCTACCGCCTAACATCTTGCTACTGCCAGAACTCCCCAATCGTCTGCTGCATTTCGGTGTGCAGGTGCCCGTTGCTGGCCACCACCTCGCCGCTGAACAGCGGGTCGCCATCCACCAAAAACTGCGTGACGCGCCCGCCCGCCTCGCGCACCAGCAAAATGCCGGCCGCCACATCGTAGGCATTCAGGTTGAACTCGAAAAAGCCTTCGCAGCGCCCGGCGGCCACGTAGGCAAGGTCGACGGCAGCCGAGCCGAGGCGGCGCACCCCGTGGGTACGGGAAAAGAAAGCGCCCAGGATTTGCAGAAACTTATCCATTTTTCCAAAGTCCTTATAGGGAAAGCCGGTGGCGATGAGGGCGCTGTTGAGGTCGGGAATGTCGGTGACGTGGATGGGCTGGTCGTTGCAAAACGCCCCGCCGCCGCGCACGGCCCGGAAGCTCTCGTCGCGGTTTACCTCGTGCACCACGCCCACCACCAACTCCTTCTGGTGCAGCAGCGCCACGCTGATGGAGTACACCGGCAGGCCGTGCACGAAGTTGGTGGTGCCGTCGAGCGGGTCGATTATCCAGACAAATTCTTCGCTGTGGGTGTCGGGGCCGGTGGTGCCTTCTTCGGTGATGAAGCCGGCCTCGGGCAGCAGCTGGCGCAGGCCGGCCACCAGGCGGCGCTCGGTTTCCTGGTCGACGTAGCTCACGAGGTCGTGCACGCCTTTGTGCTCGATTTTGCCGCGGTCGAAGGTGGCCGCTTCCTGGCGGATGAACCCGGCGGTGCTGCGGCACAGGGCCGCGAGGGCGTGCGAGAGCTGAGCGAAATCGGTGGTCATGGTTTGGAACAGTGGTCGGTTAACTCCCCTCCTTATTTTAAGGAGGGGATGTTCGAGCCAACGGCTCGGACGGGGGTGGTTGCGCTCGCTGAACGATGGACGAACGACTGGCGCTGGTATCGTTCAACGACTTCACCACCCCAATTTCAGCTTTGCTGAAATGTCCCCTCCTTGAAAAAAGGAGGGGAGTTGTCGTTCAACGGTTGCGCGGGCCCTGCCAGAAAGCCAGCAGCAACAGCAACACGGCCAGCGCCTGCGCCCCGCGCCCAATCAGCTCGCCGAAGCGGGCGTAAAAGGTCACCGCATCGTTGAGGTGCACGGTGGCGCGGCTGGCGGCGGGCACCCAGGCCGGCTCGCGCTGGGTGATTTCGCCTTTCTGGTTGATGAAGCCCGTAAAGCCGGTGTTGGCCGAGCGGGCCAGGTCGCGGCGCGTTTCGATGCAGCGCAGCTGGCCGTAGCTCAGCAGCTGGCGGTAGCCGGGCGAGTCGTGCCACCAGGCGTCGTTGGTGACGAGGCCCAGCAGTGTGGCGCCGTTGCGGGCGTATTCGCCCACGAAATCGCCGTAAATCGACTCGTAGCAAATGACCGGGGCCACGCGCAGGGCGGGGGCGTTGGCCGGCGCGGGGTACACCGTGCGTTCGGCCTGGCTGCCCACGCTGCCCACGGTGCCGCCCAGGTCGATATGCGAAACCAGGGCCGTGAGCACCGGCGGCACTTTTTCGACGCCGGGCACCAGGCGCGACTTGTGGTAGAAGGCGATGGGTGCGGCGGCCGAGGCAAAATACGCACTGGTATTGAAGATGTCGTAGTAGCCGAGGTCGTCGCGGTGGCGGGCCGTTTCGCTGGCCGCCTCCTTGTTGGGGTACGAGTTGATGGTGGTGATGCCCGTGAGCAGCGCCACGCCGGGGTGCCGCGCCAGCCACGCCCGAATGCGGCGGATTTTGGGGTTGCTCTCAATCGTGTTTTCCCAGTAGGCTTCTTCCAGCGCGGTTTCGGGCCAGAGCACGAGGCGGGTTTGGGGCGTGAGGTGCTGCTCGGAAAGGCTGAGCATCCGGGTCAGCTGCTCGTCGTAGGGAATGAATTTGGCGCCGCCCTCAAACTTTTCCACGTAAGGGTCGATGTTGGGCTGTACCACCACGACTTCGGCCGTCGGGCCTTTTTCCTGGTAAGCGGCGCCGATGAGGTAGGACAGGCCGATGGGCAAGGTGATGGCCAGAATTGGAATGAGGAATGAGGAATGAGGAATGAAGAATTTAGCACTGTGCAATGGGAACGGCTGCGCGGACGTGGAGCCGTTGCTGGCTTCTGCATTCATGCCCCCATTCTTCATTCTTAATTCTTCATTCTTCATTAGCTCTTTGAAAAAGAGCAAATTGACCGCCCACACCCACACACTTCCGCCCAAAAAGCCGGTATACTCATACCACTGCACCCACTGCGGCGCGGCGGCAAAGCCGTTGCCGAGCGTGAGCCAGGGCCAGGTGAGGTCCCAATGCAGGTGCAGTTGCTCGAAGGCAATCCAAAAAACGGGCAGTGATAGGTAGCCGATGCGGTTGCCCAGCCGCTTCTTGGTCTGGCGGAAGGCCATGAGCGGCAGGCACATGAGCAGTGCGTTGAGCACCACGGCGGCGATGCCGGCGGCCAGGTCGGCGTAGCTCACCCACCAGGTAGTTAGGGCGTTCCAGAGCAGCAGAAACAAATACGTGCTGGCAAACACCCGGCGCTTGCGGGCGCCTGCCAGCGTGAGCTGCCGCTCCAGCACCAAATACGGCACCCAGCCGATGAACAGCAGCGGCGCCAGCAGGGCCGTGGGGTGCGGCGCCCAGCCGCCCCAAAGCAGCAGGGCGCCCAGCACGGCCAGCGCCGCCGGCTGCCGGAACAGGCTAGTCGTCGCCGTCGAGGTCGTCGTCGGCATCGTCGGCGCGGCGGTAGCGGTCTTCGCGGCCGGGGCGGGGCTCGCGGGGGGGCGGGGCAAGATTTCCTTCGACGACAATGACAAGTTCTCCTTTAATGGTGGGTCGGGCCGCGAAATCAGCTTCCAGGCTGGCCAGCGTGCCGTTCACGGTTTCTTCAAATAATTTGGTCAATTCGCGGCTTACCGAGGCCGGCCGCGCCGGCCCGAGCACCTCGGCCAGCTGGCCCAGGGTTTTGACGATGCGGTGCGGCGACTCGTAGAATATCATGGTCCGGGTTTCGGCGGCCAGCTCCCGCAGGCGGGTTTGCCGGCCCTTCTTCACCGGCAAAAACCCTTCGAACGTGAACCGCTCGGCCCCAAAACCCGACTTCAGCAAGGCGGGTACGAAGGCCGTGGCGCCGGGCAGGCACTCCACGCCCAGGCCCTGCGCCAGGCACTCGCGCACCAACAAAAAGCCGGGGTCGGAGATTCCCGGCGTGCCGGCATCGGAAATCAGGGCCATGATTTCGCCCTTCGCCAGGCGCTCCAGCAGGCGCGGCACTTGCTGGTGCTCGTTGTGCAGGTGGTAGGAAAGCAGGGGCTTTTTCAGGCCCAAATGCTGCATGAGGCGGCCGCTGGTGCGGGTGTCTTCGCACAGCACGGTGCCCACTTCGCCCAGAATGCGGATGGCCCGCAGGGTAATGTCTTCCAGATTGCCAATGGGCGTGGGCACCAGGTAAAGGACCGTGTTGGGCATGCGGCAAAGGTAGCGGGTTGGCGAGGAGGGAGTAGAACGACAAACTCCCCTCCTTGGATAAGGAGGGGATGTTCGAGCCGTCAGGCTGAACGGGGGTGGTTTGATTCGTTGAACGGTGCCCGAACGACCCGGAGAACAGTGCAGTAATCATCGTTCGGGCATCGTTCAACGAATCAAACCACCCCAGCGGCCACTGCGTGGCCGCGTCCCCTCCTTAGCCAAGGCGGGGAATTTGTCGTTCTATTCTGCGCCGGCTGGCGGGCCATACTTTGCCGCCACGGCGTCGATGGCGGCGGCCAGGCGGTGGTCGCGCCTGGTCACGGTGTTGCCGGCGTCGTGGGTGCGCAGGCGAAATTCCACCACGTTGTACTCGTTGCTGAACCACGGGTGATGGTCGAGGCGCTCGGCTTCGGCGGCGACTTCGGTGAGGAAAGCGAAGGCGGTTTTGAAATCGGCGAAGCGAAAGCTACGGTCGAGGCTATTGTTGGTTTCAATCCACATACTTTTCGCTATATTTAGTGAAGCTAGGAAATCGGTACGGTGGCGCTTGGGTACAACCCAAAGGAGTAATCCAAAGTACACCTTTCTCCCATTGCCTCGTCCCCATCATTTCATTAGCGAACCCAAAATGGCCATCGACCCCAACAACCGCCCCATCCGCGTCATCAACGACGACACCAGCAACGAAGAAATGGAGGCCGGCCACCACATCCCCAACGCCGACCCGCCCAAGAACGACGCGGCCCGCGGCGGCTTCGGCAACCGCGACGGCAAGGAAGGCTTCGGCTCCGACACCTCGGGCGGCGAAACGGCCGTGGGCGTGAACGAAACGGCCGACAACATGAGCCCGCCGCACGACAACATGCGCTCGAACGACGAAGGCCGCCCCGACCGCGCCAACCAGGACCTGCCCCCGGCCGACGAATACACCGACTCGATAATTCCCAGCGGCCGCCCCGTCGATGAGCTCGACGCCCACGACATGCGCCCCGGCGTCGACGAGATGCTCAACCCCAACTCCCGCGTGGGCATGGGCCAGATGGAGCCCCGCGCCATCCGGCCCGTCACCGGCACCGACACCAACGCCGAGCTCAACGACCCCAACGCCACCGATACGGCCATCGACCAGTAAGCAACTGGCCCCGCTGGCTTTTCTTTTCCACACTTCAATCCTCGCCGCTATGCCCACTCACCACGCCGACCGAAAAGACAACGAGCAGCCCGATAAGCGCCACCTTGAGGGCCAGTCCAAAGCCGGACCGCTGCCAGTGAATGAACCCAACGAGGACAACGACGACCAGCTGGAGCAGGATGCCCTCGATGCCGGCCTGCGCCACCCCAACCGCAGCGAAGACAAGCCCGACCTCGACAAGCCGGCCTACGGCGGCGGCCACTAAAACGCCCGTTTGATTCAGCCGCGCGTCATGCTGAGCTGGCCGAAGCCTCTTTACCACCTTGGCAACTACTCCCACGGTAAAGGGGCTTCGGCCAGCTCGGCATGACGTTTTTTTGTTCGTTCCTTCCACTCGTAACCGTTTCTTCGTGCGCTACGCCACCACCGACCTGCACGGCTGCCTGCACACCTTTCGCTACCTCGTGGAAGAAGAATTGTGCCTGACCCGGCACGACGAGCTGTACCTGCTGGGCGACTACGTGAACAAAGGCCCCGACAGCCGCGGCGTGCTCGACTACCTCATGCACCTGCAAAATGCCGGCTACCAGGTGCACTGCCTGCGCGGCAACCACGACCAAGCCCTGCTCGATGCCGCCCGCCACCGCTGGCGCTGGGACTGGCTGGGGCCACGCGGCCGGCTGCCCACGCTGCGCAGCTTCGGGGTGGCGCGCCTGGCCGACATCCCCGTGCACTACCTCTGCTGGCTGGCCGCGCTGCCCTACGAAATCGAGCTGCCCGACTTCGTGCTCGTGCACGCGGGCTATGATTTTGCCTTGCCCCCGGCCGCCATGCGGCAGGACCACGCCACCATGCTCAATACCAAAAAATACGTTTACGACCCGTCGCGGCTGGGGGGCAAGCGCCTGCTGCACGGCCATGTGCCCACGCCCACGGCCCAGGTCCGGGCCAAAGCCGCCGCCCACCCCGGCGCGTTGGGCCTCGATACCGGCTGCGTGTACCGCCACAACGCCGAGCTGGCGCACCTCGCCGCCCTCAACCTCGATACCTGGGAGCTAACCCTGGTGGCCAACCGCGAGCCGGCCTACGCCGTCGGCAAGCGCTGAGCCCTGGCTGAACACCCCGCAACCCTGCGCGAAATACTGGGGCGGAAGTCGGGGCGACAGTCAGAAATCCAAGTTGGCTTACTTGCCCTCCAGCACGCCTGCGGCTACTGCCCGCTGGGCCGGGGCGCGGTAGGGATTGAGCGAATCGGCGGCCACGGCCCGCAGCGTGGCGAGGGCCGGAGCCAGCTCCTGGGCTTGCCAGTAGGCCATGCCGAGGTGGTAGCGGGCGCGGCGGGCCAGCTCGCCCGTGGCGCCGGCCTCGCCCAGGCGGCGGAGGTAGAGCTGGGCGGCGTTGCCCTGGCCTTCGCGCAGCAGAATGAGGCCCCGCAGGTAGAGCAGCGTGTCGGCCCCCACGGTGGCGGGCGACACGCGGCCGAGCGAGTGCAGGGCCGCCGGGTAGTGGCCGGCCTGGTACTGGTCCAGTACTTCGCCGAACAAGGGGCGGCGGTGAAGGAGCCCGGTAGTCACGGCGGGGCCGGGGTCGGGCTGGTAATAGGCCTCCCAGTTGCGGGGGGCGCGGGTCGGGCCAGGTCGGCTGAAATACCAGGCCACCAAGCCAGCGGCCAGCAGCAGAACGGCCCCCAAAATGCCCAATATCGTTCCGCGCCGCTGCCGGAGCTGCACCAGGCGTTGGGCACGGGCCACGGCCTTGCCGCGCTCGTTCATGCGCTCGTCGAGGGCTTGCAGGCGCAGGCGCAGCGCGTCGTGGCCGGCGGCCCAGCGCAGGTCGGCCGTGAGCTGCTCGTAAGCGGCGTAGGCATCGGCCAGGGGCTCGTCCTGTTCCAGCCGTACTTCGAACGCCTCCTGCTCGGCCGGCGTCATTTGGCCGTCGGCGAAGCGTTCGAGTTCATCGAAATAGGGGCGCAGGTCCATGGGGAATGAAGTGATGGGGTGAGGAGGTGATGGGGTGAGGAGGGGAGGAGGTGCTGGGGTGAGAAGGGAAGGAGGTGAGGAGGTTAATATGCAGCAATTCTCATCACCTCCTCACCCCAGCACCTCCTTCCCTTCTCACCCCAGCACCTTCATCACCTCATTACTTCATCACCAACTCGTAAAGTTTGCGCAGGCAGGTGCTTTTCTGGAGCCGGGCCACGGTGGCGTTGGGGAAGCCCATTTTGCCGCCCATCTTTTCAAAGTGGTAGCCGTGGAAGTAAAAGTAGGTCAGCAGCTGCTGGCAATCGGCGCTTAGCTGGCCGAACTGGGCCAGCAAGCGCTGCCGGCGGCTGGCTTCGGCGGCCGGCAAGGGCTGGTGAGCCGGCACGGCGGCATCGAGCCGCTCGCGGGCCATGCCGTAGAGGTGCGCGCGCAGGTCGGCGGGCATCAGCGTGAGGCGGCCATCGGCTACCTGGTCGTAAAAATCGAGCAGGGTGTCTTGCAGCAGCCCGCGGGCCTGAAGCGCCGTGAGCCGGTGCTTGCGCTGGGCCCAGCGCTCGAACAGGTAGCGGCTGCGCTGGTAAAAGTCAATCAGAAACTTCTGATTGCCGACACGCAGCTGGGTAAGGGTTTCGGCGAGGGGCGCGGACATAATAGCAGAAAGGCGAAGGCACTGGCAAGTAACAACGGAAACGGGGAAGTGGAGGGAGGGGGAAGCAGGGGAGGTGGGAGAATGAGCAAGGGTAAAAGCCCGTCATGCTCATCTGGCGTCCGCGCAGCCAAAGCATCTCGCTTGTGGTAGTAATTCATTACGGTTGCAACGAAGCACGCGAGATGCTTCGGCTGCGCGGACGCCAGATGAGCATGACGTTCTGTTTACGTCCTTACCATTTCCCATTTCCCACTTCCCAACTTCCTAACCCTTCCCGCCTTCCCTCATTACCTTTGCGCCCATGCAAACAGCCGCCCCCGCTCGCCTCCTCGATGCCGTCATTTTCGACCTCATTGCCCAGGAGAAAACCCGCCAAACCCACGGCCTGGAACTCATTGCCTCCGAAAACTACGTTTCGGAACAGGTGATGGCCGCCCAGGGCTCCGTGCTCACCAACAAGTACGCCGAGGGCCTGCCCGGCAAGCGCTACTACGGCGGCTGCGAAATCGTGGACCAG
>CAXTCS010000125.1:0-11958 GCA_964242365.1 uncultured Hymenobacter sp.
ACGGGCAGCAGGTGCTGCTGGTGCGCCCGCGAAGCCAGCTCGGGCACCACGCCGCCGTACTGCTCGTGTACTTTTTGGGTGGCCACCACGTTGCTCAGCAGCTGGCCGCCGGCCAGCACGGCCGCGCCGGTGTCGTCGCAGGAAGATTCGATGGCGAGGATGATGGGGTGGGCGAACATGGGGGTATTTGGGGTCGGACGCAAATTTGCCCGCGCCCGACTAAATGAGGCAATAAAATACGGCAAGAAAACGTGCGCGGTGAGGCCAATAACGACACGAGTAGGCGAAATTGGCCCGACCTTGGTCACGCGCAAAGTTCGGCCCAAGGAGTTGAACCCCGGCCCAACCCCGGCCGTTCCATTGGCGCGATAGTTGGCTAAGCCGCTCTGCCAGTTATGTTCAACGGCTAAAAAACCGCAACTTTGCGGATTGACCCGCGTTTTTCGCATTCATTCCCTGTCCCTGGTGCGTCGTTTCTTCTCCATTTTGCTAAAAGTGCTGCTGGGCCTCGGGCTGCTGCTGGTGCTGGCCGTGGTGGGGGCGCTGGTGGCGCTGCGGGTGCCGAGCGTGCAAACCCGGCTGGCCCACCAGGCAGCCGACGTGCTCACCCAAAAGCTCGGGCAAACCGTCACGATTGGGCGGGTCGACGTGCGGCCGTTTTCGCGGGTGCTGCTCGACGGCGTGCGGGGGCAGGACCGGCGCGGCGGCGAACTGTTCAGCATTGGCCGGGCCGATGCCGACATCAGCCTGTTTTCGGTGTTCGACCCGCGGCACCTGCACATTGCCACGCTCACGCTGAACGAGCCCCGGTTTGAGCTGAAAAACCTGGCCGGCCAGCCCGACACCACCACGTTCAGCCAGTTTATGAAGGCGGTGAAGCGGCTGGTCGGGCCCTCGACCGACACGACCAGGAAGGCCCCGTTCGACTTTCAGATTGCCACCATTGCCCTGCGCAACGGCCACTTTGCCATCGAGAAAGCCGACGCCCCGCGTGCGCCCACCTACGGCAAAAGCATCGACTACGCCCACCTCGTCGCCGACAGCATCTACGCCGACATCTCGCAGGTGCACCTCGGCGACACGCTGGCCCTGCGCATCAGCCACCTGCACGCCGTCGAAACGCCCTCGCAAACGCAGCTCCGCGAAATCACGGCCGACATGAAGTACGGGGCGCACTTCTGGGAGTTCAACAACCTGAGCCTGCGCGTGGGCCGCAGCCAAATCAAAGACTACCTGCGGTTTGAGTTCCGGGTGTTCCGAAATTTTCCCAATTACAACGACTCGGTCAAAACCATCACCCGCCTGCGCGGCGCGCGGGTGTTCACCGACGACATCGCCAAGTTTGCCCCGCAGCTGACCACCCTCCACGAATCGGTGGCTATTTCGGGCGATGCCTCGGGCTACGTGCGCGATTTCAAGGTGAACAACCTCGACGTGCGCTACGGCAAGGGCACGCACATCGTGGCCAGGCGCGCCCACGCCGACAACCTGCCGCACTACAAAGAGAGCTTTATCGACCTGCGTTTGATGCCGTCGGTGGTGTTGGCCAGCGACTTGAAAAAATGGCTGCCGGCCTCCGCCAACAAAATCGTGCAGCGCCTCGGCACCGTGAAGCTGCAAGGCCAGGTGCTGGGCTTCTACAACGACTTCGTGGCCAATGCCTCGTTCGACACCGCCCTGGGGTTTGTGGCGACCGACGTGAACCTCAAGACCACAACTGACCTCACCCACGCCACTTACGAAGGCGCGGTGCGCACCAACGCCTTCCAGCTGGGCAGGTTTTTGGGCGATGAATCGGTGATTCGGGACGTGACGATGAACGGCAAGGTGGCCGGCACGGGCTTTTTGCCGCCGTTTGCGCGGGGCCGGGCCACGGCCACGGTGCCCAGCATCTGGCTGAACGGCTACCGCTACCACAACATCGCGCTCAACGGCGACTTTCACCAGCGAGCCTTCAGCGGGCACCTGAGCGTGAGCGACCCGGCCGTGCGCCTCGTGGCCGACGGCCACGTCGACCTCGACCGGGCCCACCAGGACGTGGACATCAAAGCCAAAATCGACCACGCCGACCTGAGCGTGCTGGGCCTGACGAGCCAGCACCTGACCGTGTCGACCACCGCCGACGTGAAATTCCGGGGAGTGCAGCTCGACTCGCTCATCGGCCACGCCTACCTGCGCAAGTCACGCTTTGCCCTGGCCGGCCGCAAGCTGAGCCTGGACACGCTCGACGTTGTGAGCACCCGCAACCGCCTGAACCAGCGCCGCGTAACGCTGCGCTCGGAGGCGGTAGATGCCAGCGTGGCCGGCACGTTCAACACCTCCGACGTGGTGCGCGACGTGCAGACGCTCATTGCCGAGTACCGGCTCAATTTTGAAAGCAACGCCGCGGCCACGGCCGAGTACTACCGCCGCAAGCGCCAGCGGGCCCTGCCCGTGTATCAGGTTGACTTGCTGATGAATCTGAAGCGGCCCAACCCGATACTGGCGCTTTTTGTGCCCAACTTGCAGGTGGCCAACGGCAGCCGCATCGACGGGTCGTTCCGCAACGGCGAAACGTCGATTTTCCAGCTCGGCGGCCACCTCGACAGCCTGCGCTACGGCCCCGTGCAAACGGTGAACGACAACTTCGACTTCCTGACCTCGAAGCTGCCAGACAAGGCCGACATCCTGGCCCAGGCCAGCATCACGAGCGACCGCCAGGTGCTGCCCGCCCTGGGGCGCACCGAAAAATTTGTCGTCGAAGGCGTGTGGGACCAGCAGCGCATCAATTTTTCGACCTCGCTGGCCAAAACGGGCACCACCGACAAGGCCACCATCAACGGCTCGCTGGGCTTCCTGCCGCGCGCGATTGAAATCGTGTTTCAAAAATCGGGCGTGCATTTGCTCGACAAAGACTGGACCATCGCGGCCAATAACTCGGTGCGGATTTCGGAGTACGGCCGCGAGTTTGACATCAAAAACCTGACCCTGAGCAACGGCGAGCAGTTTGTGGCCGCCCAGGGCTTCATCTCGCCCGATGCCAGCAAGCCGCCGCTCCAGCTGCAAGTGAAGGATTTTGAGCTGGCCACCCTCACCAGCCTGACTGGCCAACGCCTCGCCGGCCGCGTGAACGCCCAGGGCAGCGTGAGCGGCGTGTACGGCCCGCTCACCATCAGCAGCACGCTGGGCGTGGACTCGCTGCGCTACGACGGCACCCTCATCGGGCAAGTGGCGGGCCGCGGCGACTGGGACAACGCCGCCGGCAAGCTGCGCGTGAACCTGGACGTGGCCCGCGGGGGCCAGTCGGTGCTCACCGTGCTCGGCGACCTCGCCCCGAAAGACCCGACCAACCAATTCAACCTCACGGGCACGCTCAACGACGCGCCCATTGTGCTGGCGCAGCCCTTTTTGGGCTCCTTGTTTAAGAACCTGGGCGGCACGGGCCGGGGCGAGCTGCGGCTAACGGGCCTGTTTGGGGCGCCCAACCTCACCGGCGCAGTGGACGTGAGCAACGGCCGCCTCACGTTCGGCTACCTGGGCACCACGTACACCTTTTCCGACCGCATCAGCTTCACCAACACCAGCATCGGGTTTCACAACGTTCAGCTGCGCGACGTGCTGGGCAACACCGGCACCGTCGACGGTGTGGTGCGCCACCACGGCTTTAAGAACATGAGCCTCGACATCGCGGCCAGCTTCCGCAAGATGCAGGTGCTCAACACCACGCGCAAAGACAACGACCTGTATTTCGGCACGGCCTACGCCACCGGCACGGCCCAGGTGAGCGGCCCCACCGACGACCTGACCATCACCGTGCGGGCCAGCAGCGAGTCGGGCACCCGCATTTCGCTGCCCCTCGACAACGCCGCCAAGGCCGAGAAAGCCGGCTACATCAAGTTCGTGAACAACAACCCGGTGGGCGATACCGTCATCACCAAAAAGGCCCAAAAAGTGGCGGTGCAGGACAAAGTCGACCTCTCGGGCATCACGCTCAACATGAACCTGACCATCACGCCGGATGCCTACATGGAAATCCTGCTCGACGAAAGCACGGGCGACATCATTCGCGGCTCGGCGGCCGGGCAGCTGCGCATGGCCATCGACACGCGGGGCGAATTCAACATGTACGGCCAGGTAGAAATCGTGCGCGGCGCCTACAACTTCACCCTGCAAGGCCTGGTAAACAAGGAGTTCGCGGTGCAGCCCGGCGGCATCATCTCGTGGAACGGCGACCCGCTGGCCGGCGAGATGAACGTGACGGCCACCTACACCCAGCGCACCTCGCTGGCGCCCGTGCTGGGCGCCGGCACCACCAGCAGCGGCGCCGTGGTGCCCGTGACGGCCGTGATGAACCTGACCGGCCCGCTGCTGCTGCCCGCCATCCGGCTGGGGCTCGAATTCAACGACACGCCGGGCACGCTGCAAGGCGATTTGGCAAACTTCACGGCGCTGCTCCGCAACGACGAGCAGGAGCTGAACCGCCAGGTTTTCAGCTTGTTGGTATTCAAGCAGCTTTCGCCCCTGGGCTCTTTTGGCAACACCATTTCGCTGCGCGGCCAGGACAACACGGTGCAAAACAGCCTGGGCCAGATTCTGAGCACGCAGCTGGGCCTGCTCACCTCGCAAATCGACCAGAACCTGGAAATCGACTTCAACATCAACGGCCTCACCTCCGAGCAGTTGCAGGCCCTGCAAGTGCGCCTGAGCTACTCCTTCCTGAACGGCCGCCTGCGCGTGACCCGCGAAGGCGGCTTCACCAGCAACTCCAACCTGGTAAATTCCGGCGGCACGGGCACGGGCACGACCACGGGCAACACCGCCGGCCAGGCCTCGCTGCTGGGCGACCTCAGCCTGGAATACTACCTGCGCCCCGACGGCAAGTTCCGCACCAAGCTGCGCTACGAAACCACGCCGCGCGACTTGGAAACCATCAACCAGCCCCGCGCCGGCCTCTCCTTATTGCACACCGAGCAGTTCAACACGTTCGGAGAGCTGTTCAGCCGCAAAAACCCTAAAAAGAAAGAGCGCAACACCCAAAAAGCCCGCGAAGGCAAAGAAGTGCTGACCGTGGACGAAGACCCCAGAACGAATTTGTAGGTTTATTGACTCGCGCAGAATCAAAGAACGTCATGCCGAGCGCAGCCGAGGCATCTCGCTCGCATCGTTGCAACGATTGAGTTACTACCTCGCGCGAGATGCCTCGGCTGCGCTCAGCATGACGTTCCTTCATCCTACTTCATTTCCCTAAACCGCTACGCTGCTACCTTTGCCAAATATGGCCACTCCCACCACCCGCAAGAAAAAGCTCGGCTCCTACCCTACTTTGCTCGTGGTGTTCAGCATTACGCTGGCCTTGGTCGTGATTGGCTTGTTCGGCTTGCTGCTCCTCCACGCCCAAAAGCTCTCGGAAGTGGTGCGCGAAAACCTGGAGGTGCAGGTGTACCTCGACCGCGACCTGCCCGAAACGGAGCTGCTGCGCCTGCAGCAGGACCTGGGCCAGCAGCCCTTCGTGACTGAGCGCAACGGCAAGCCCCAGATTCGCTTCGTGAGCAAGGAAGAAGGGGCCCGCCAGCTGCTGCAAAGCACCGGCGAGGACTTCCGCCAGTTCCTCGGCGACAACCCGCTGCGCGATGCTTACGTGCTCAAAATCAAGCCTGAATTTACCGACACGCTGCACCTGCGCCAACTAGAGCGGAGCGTATCGACCCAACGCGGCGTATTTGAGGTGCAGTACCCCCAAAACCTGTTCGCCAGCATCAACGAAAACCTGACGCGGGTGAGCCTCGTGCTGCTGGGCTTCGCGGCGGTGCTGGTGCTGGTGGTCGTGATTCTGATTAACAATACGATTAAGCTCGCCCTGTTTTCGCAGCGGTTTCTTATCCGCTCCATGCAACTGGTGGGCGCGACGCGGCTCTTTATCCAGCAGCCGTTTTTGCGGCGCGCCACCTGGCAGGGGCTGGCCAGCGGCGTGCTGGCAGCGTTGCTGCTGGTGGCGCTGCTGCAATACGCCTACCTCGAAGTAAGCGAGCTGCGCCTGCTGCGCGACGACCTCCGCCTGGGCCTGCTCCTGCTGGGCGTCATCGGCCTGGGCGTGGTCATTGGCTTTTTCAGCTCGGCCCGCGCCGTGCACAAGTATTTGAAAATGTCGCTCGACGAGCTGTATTAGAGTCATTTAACAATTATCATTTAACAGTTGACAACCGTTCTGAGACACCAGGTAAGCGCCGCTGGAACAACTGTTAAATGTTAACCGACAAATGTTAATCGACCAGATTGTTAAATGTTAAATGATAATTGTTGAATGAAAACTTTCGCCTTTGGGCCTCGCAATTACCGCTTTATGTGGCTCGGCCTCGCCCTGCTGGCCGCCGGTTTCGTCACCATGATGTTTGGCGACAAGGAGAATTACGGCGAGGATTTTGTCGGCATCACGCTGGGGCCGCTGCTGCTCATTGCCGGGTTTGGGGTTGAATTCGCGGCCATCATGGTGCGCGATAAAACGCTGTCGGCCGCTCCGGCGGCGCTTGCTGCGCCCCAGGGCATTGCCGCCGAACCGGTAGCCGCCACGCCCACTGCTCCTGCCTACAAGCGCCTGTAATTCTTCGTTATGACTTATTGGCACGCGCTGCTCCTCGCCATCGTGGAGGGCATCACCGAGTTTTTGCCCGTTTCCAGCACCGGGCACATGATTATCGCTTCGGCGCTGGTGGGCATCCAGATGACGCCTTTTGCCAAGCTCTACCTCGTGGTTATTCAGCTGGGCGCGATTTTATCGGTATTTGCGGTGTACTGGCGGCGTTTTTTTCAGAGCGTCGACTTCTATCTGAAGCTGCTGGTGGCCTTTTTGCCCATCGTGCTGGTGGGCCTGCTGCTAAAAAAATACATCGACGCCCTTCTCGAATCGGTCACTACCGTGGCCGTGATGCTGCTGCTCGGCGGCATAGTGCTGCTGTTCATCGACCGCTGGTTTCCGCAGGAAGACCCGAAGGAAGGCGGCCACCCCGTCACGAACCCGAGCTTTAAGGAGGCATTTATCATCGGCCTGTTTCAGTGCCTGGCGGTGGTGCCGGGCACGAGCCGCTCGGCCGCCACCATCATCGGCGGCCTCACCCAGAAGCTGACGCGCCGCGCCGCGGCCGAATTTGCCTTCTTCCTGGCCATGCCGACCATGGCCGCCGCTGCCGTCAAAGATATTTACGACTACTACAAAGATGCAAAGGCTCAAGGGGTTGACTTAGGCCATTTGTTTTCGGCCGAGCAGGCGAAGCAGCTGGCGCTGGGCAACGTGGTGGCGTTTGTGGTGGCGCTGCTGGCCATCCGGCTGTTTGTGGGCTTCGTGACCAAGTACGGCTTTCGGGCGTTCGGCATCTACCGCATCATCGCAGGCGGCGTGCTGTTGATTATGATTGCGTTAGGGATTAACCTACAGCTGGTATGAGCGCGAAAACCCTGGCCGATTTCGACTTTGAATCGGGCGAAGTCCTGCTGCTCGACAAGCCCCTGACGTGGACGTCATTCGACGTGGTGCGCAAGGTGAAGAACGCGCTGCGCATCAAAAAAATCGGCCACGCGGGCACGCTCGACCCGCTGGCCACCGGCCTGCTCATTCTCTGCACCGGCCGGAAAACCAAGAACATCGACCAGATTCAGGCCCAGGAAAAAGAATACGCCGGTACCTTCCGCCTCGGCGAAACCACGCCCAGCTTCGACCTGGAAACCGCCGTGGACATGGCCCGGCCCTACGCCCACCTCACCGACGAGGAAATTGCGGCCGCCACGCGCCCGTTTGTCGGCACCATTCAGCAAACCCCGCCGCTGTTCTCGGCCGTGAAAATCGACGGCCAGCGCGCCTACGAAATTGCCCGCAAGGGTCTGGAGGCCGAAATCAAAGCCAAAACCGTGGAAATCAAAACCTTCGAGCTGACGCGCATCGCGCTGCCCGAAGTCGATTTCCGGGTGGTGTGCTCCAAGGGCACGTACATCCGCAGCCTGGCCCGCGACCTGGGCGTGGCCTTGGGCTGCGGCGCCCACCTCACGCGCCTGGTGCGCACCCGCATCGGCGAGTTTCGGGTGGAGGACGCGTTTTCGCTGGATGCCATTCAGGCCCTGCGCCCGCCGCGCCCCGAGGGCGAGGCCGCACCCAACCCGCGCAACCGCCCCGGCACGGCCCCCAACCGCGCCGGGCTGCAATATTTCGCCGCCCTGCAAGCCGATGCCCTGGCCGCGAAGGAACACCAGCAGCACGAGGCCACCGATTCCGCGCCCATTCTGCCCAGCACGCTGGAATAACCGTTTCAGCTTGCTTCAGCCGCCGTGCCGGTTTTCGGCGCGGTGCGGCGGCGCGCAGTTCAGGCGGGCGCCCGTTACCTTCGCGGTGCTTTTTTTATTCTTCATTCGCTTCCCCGGCGCCTCATGCACGTCATCCGCGACCCGGCCCTATTTCCTTTCCTGACGAATGCCGTCGTCACGAGCGGCACTTTTGATGGCGTTCATCTGGGGCACCAGCGCATTCTGGCGCGGCTGCGCGAAGTGGCGCGAGCCAGCGGCGGGCCGGCGGTGGTCATCACCTACTGGCCGCACCCGCGGCTGGTGCTGGGCCCGCCGCCCTCGCACCCGGAGCTGCTCGAATTGCAGCTGCTCAACACGTTGGAAGAGCGCGTGGCCAAACTGGCGGAATTTGGGGTCGATTACCTGCTCATCGTGCCGTTCACCCGCGAATTTGCGCAGTGGACTTCGGAAGAATATATCCAAAACCTGCTGCTGAAAACGGTGGGCACCAGGCAGTTGGTCATCGGCTACGACCACCGCTTTGGCAAAAACCGGGAAGGCGGCTTCGACTACCTCCGCCAGCACGCCAACCGCTACGGCCTGGCGGTGGAAGAAATTCCGCGCGAGGACGTGGACGCCGTGGGCGTGAGCAGCACCCGCATCCGGCAGGCGCTACGCCAGGGCGACGTCGCCACCGCCAACCGCTACCTCGGCTATCAATATGCCCTCACGGGCACGGTGGTGCACGGGCAGAAGCTGGGGCGCACGATAGGCTACCCGACGGCCAATATTTTGGTTGGCGAAGCGTTGAAGCTGGTGCCGGCGCGCGGAATCTACGCGGTGTGGGCCACCACGGCGGCCGGCACCCGGCACCCGGCCATGCTCAGCATCGGGGTGCGACCCACGATTGGCGATGATTTGGCGCAAACTATTGAGGTGAATTTACTGGATTTCAGCGGTGATTTATACGACCAGCTTCTGACGCTGGAATTCGTGGCCTGGCTGCGGGCAGAGGAGAAATACGACGGACTGCCCGCGCTAACGGCCCAGCTGGCGCGCGACGCAATGAACACACGAGCAGCACTGGTATAGCCCGTCGTTCTATTTTTTCAATAAAGCTATTTAATGATTCAGAAAGGCTGTCATCCTGAGCTTACGAAGGACCTTCTCACGCCCGCGCAACCTAGAATCAGGTCAACAGAAGCAGGCGTGAGAAGGTCCTTCGCAAGCTCAGGATGACAAACAATAAAAAATCGAATTAGCAAACAACTTCAATTATACTATTTATAATGAGCTACTTACGATTAGTAATACTGTGCTGCTGCTGGCTGGCAGCCTTGGGCACGGCGCAGGCCCAGGGCAAACTCAGCGGCGTAGTCCAGGACTCGGTGACGCACGAGCCGCTGGCGTTTGCGAGCGTATTTCTGGCCAACACCACGCTGGGGGCCACCACCACCGAGCAGGGGCAGTTTGAGTTTCCGCGCGTGCCGCCCGGCACCTACGACGTGGTGGGCTCGTACGTGGGCTACCGCCTGGCCAAGCAGAGCATCACCGTGGGCCGGGCGGCGCAGCAGCTGACGCTGCAACTGGCCCCGACGGGCAACCAGCTGGGCGAAGTAGTGGTGCAACCGGCCCCGAACAGGCCCGAAGACTTCCAGAAATTTACCGCCATGTTCCTGGGCGGGACCAGCTTTTCGGAGCAGTGCCACATCAGCAACCCCGACCAGGTGCGCGTGTTCTACGACGATTCGACCAAGGAGCTGACGGCCAGGGCCAAAGAGTTTGTGCAGGTCGACAACGACGCCCTGGGCTACCGCCTGAAGTACTACGGGCTGCAATTCGACTACGACAACGACGACCACTCCATCTCCTACTACGGCGAGCCGGTATTTGAGGAAATGACCCCGCGCGACGAGCGCCAGCGGCAGCAATGGGCGGCCAACCGCACCACGGCGTATTTGGGCTCGTTCATGCACTTCCTGCGCAGCGTGTACGCCAACCGCGTGCAAGCCGAGGGCTTCCTGACGCAACAGATACGCCTGGTGCCCAACCCCCGCTTCGAGCGCGCCGACGCCCGGCGCCGCGCCCTGCTGGCCCGCCGGCCCGACGGCAAGTTCACGGCGGCCGAGCAGGACTCGCTGGCCAAGTGGAGCGGCGTGGCCCCGGCCTTCGCCAAGCTCTACCCGGCCGCGCTGCCCATCGACAGCCTGCGCCGGGTATCGGCCGACGGGCGGCACACGTATTTGCGCTTCACGGGCGAGCTGCAAGTGGCCCACTTCGGCGAGGCGCCCGACCCGCGCTACGGCCGGCCGATGTCGTCGCTGGGCCTTTCGCGCACGCCTTACCCGGCCAAGCGGCAGGTGTCGCGGCTGCGGCTGCAAGAAGACGAGGCCGAAATTCAGGCCAACGGCGCCCCGCTGAACCCGCTGGACATACTGAACGGCGAATACTGGGGCTTTGAAAGAATAGGCGAATTTTTGCCGTTTGACTACGTTCCGGCTGCCGTTTCTGCTTCTGCCCAGCCGTAAGAAGGCAGTAAAGGAGGCAAAGAGGAACGTCATGCCGAGCGCAGCCGAGGCATCTCGCGTGTTTGAGTAAACCAATCGATTGAGTTACTACCACAAGCGAGATGCCTCGGCTGCGCTCGGCATGACGTTTTTCTTTGCCTGACGTTCTTCTCGGCATGATGTTCCGGTACTTGCCAGTGCGGCGGGCCAGACCCTAAAAAACCACCGGGCCTCCTGAAAAACAGGCTATTTCCGGTCGCAGCATTGCCCGCCGCCCGCGCCAGGCCCGCGCCGTGACGTAATTTTCGGCTCGCTAACGGCGGCCCCGCGCCGCCCACATCCCACCCATGATAAACAAAACTGTACCCAATGCCCAGGCCGCGTTGCAGGGCATTGCCGATGGCATGACGCTGATGCTCGGCGGCTTCGGCCTGTGCGGCATCCCCGAAAACTCGATTCAGGAGCTGCTGCGCCTCGGCGTAAAGGACCTGACCTGCATTAGCAACAACGCGGGCGTGGATGATTTTGGCATCGGCCGGCTGCTCCAAACCAAGCAGGTGCGCAAGATGATTTCGAGCTACGTGGGCGAAAATGCCGAGTTTGAGCGGCAGCTGCTCAGCGGCGAGCTGGAAGTGGAACTGATTCCGCAGGGCACGCTGGCCGAGCGCTGCCGGGCGGGCGGGGCGGGCATTCCGGCCTTTTTCACGCCGGCCGGCTACGGCACCGAGGTGGGCGAAGGCAAGGAAAGCCGCGAGTTCAACGGCAAAATGTACCTGCTCGAAACCGGCCTCATCGCCGATTTTGCCTTCGTGAAAGCCTGGCGCGGCGACACCGCCGGCAACCTGATTTACAAGGGCACCGCCCGCAACTTCAACCCCATGATGGCCACGGCGGGCAAAATAACCGTGGCCGAAGTGGAAGAGCTGGTGCCCGCCGGCGAGCTCGACCCCAACCAGGTTCACACGCCGGGCATTTTCGTGCAGCGCATCTACCAGGGCGCGCACTACGAAAAGCGCATCGAGCAGCGCACGGTGCGGCAGGGTGGTGAGGTGATGAAGTAAGGAGGTAATGAAGTGAGAGGGTAAAAGGTGATGGAGTGCTGGGGACTGTTTGGAAGGCCCTGCTTTTACTCGTTGACTTCTCACCCCCGCTATCCCCAGCCATCACTTCACTGTGTCTAATTATTACCCTCCCTACTCTCCAC
>CAXTCS010000126.1:0-11897 GCA_964242365.1 uncultured Hymenobacter sp.
CGATGACCTTGTCGGCGTACTCGGCCCGGTTGCGCCCGCTGATGAGGCTGATTTTGTAGTAGGCCCGGCGGTCGTAGGGCATCTCGTGCTTCCCCTGCTTCTCGCGCAGGCGCTGAAACAGCTCCGCTACGTTGAAGACGTTGAAATGGCCAACTTCCTGCTGAATGTCGCGGGGCAGCAAGGCGCTTAGCTCCGCGTCCACGGCCGTCGTCAGGTCCTGGTAAAACTGGTCGAGCGAAATGGCCTTCATCTTACGTTGAATTTGCGAGATTCAAAGGTACTGCCAGCTTCTTAACGAGCGAACGCCGTTTCTACGTAGGTTTGCAAGCTGGTCGGCCGGCGGCCCAGCAGGTGCTCCAGTACCGGACTCGTCACGTCGAACTCCCCTTGCGCCATCGCCCGCGCAAAGCCGACTACCGCCGCTACCATGGGCTCCGGCGCGGCCTGCTGACGCAACCTAGCGGTTAACTCGTCATCCGAAACGGGCACGTATTCCAGCGGCCGGTTCGTGACCGTGCTGATAACGCGCGTTATGTCCTGCATCGAATACGCCGGAGCGGGAGCCAGGTCGTAGAGTTGGTTGTCGTGGCCTTCCGTCGTGAGCACGGCGGCCAGGGCCTCCCCAATCTCGGCCCGCAACGCGAAACTGGCACTCCCGTTGCCCGCGGCGAAGGGAAAATGGCCGTTCGCTAACGCCTCCGGCCGGACGAGCAGGGGGAGCACGTCCAGGTACAGGGCGTCGCGCACGATGGTGTACGCCAGCCCCGAAGCCCGCAAATACGCTTCCGTGGCCGCGTGGCTGGGGGAGGGGGGGAAAGCAGACGCTGCGGACGGGTTTAGGCCGCTGGTGTAAACCAGGCGCGCAACGCCCGTGGTGCGGGCCGCGTCGATAACGTGGCGATGCTGCTGCGCGCGGGCCGCCAGGTCGGTGCCGGAGACGAGCAGCACCGTCGTCACGCCGGCAAAGGCTGTGACCAGGGACGCCGGGTCGTTGTAATCGCCCTGGCGAACGTGGATGCCTTGCGCCGACAGGGCCGTGGCTTTTTGCGGGTCGCGCACCACCGCCACGAGTTGGTCGGGGGGCAGTTTAGTGGCGAGCTGACGAAGGGTGGCCTGGCCGAGTTGGCCCGTGGCGCCGGTAATGGCAAGCATAAGTTCAGCGGTTAAGTGTGCAATGGTTACTTTTGATAACTTAAAGGTACCTATCTCATTCACAGCCCGCAAGACGGCACTTTTTTCTTCCTTAGGCACATGCACATAACCATTGCTGACCCCCACGTACCTGCGGTCGTGGCGGCAGCCCAAAAATTTTTAGCGGGTCCGGCCGAGTGCCTCCCCCTGTGCCCCGTTCGCGATATTCTGGACCGCATCGGGGATAAATGGACCAACCTGGTGGTCTTAAACCTGGGGGCCGCCGGCTGCTTGCGCTTCAGTACCCTGCGGCAGCGCGTGGAGGGCATCTCCCAGCGCATGCTGACCGTGACCCTGCGCTCGCTCGAGGCCGACGGCCTGGTGAGCCGCACCGTCTATGCGCAGGTGCCGCCCCGCGTCGAGTATCAGCTGACCGCCCTGGGCCACACGCTACTGGCGCTGTTCGTAGACCTCGGCAACTGGGCCACGCTCCACGCGCCGGCTATTGCGGCAAACCGCGCGCGCATGGTGTCTTAAAAGCTGTTTGGGTGCGCGCTTAATAAGACAGGAGACGTTAGACAGCAGGCAGAAGAACGGTTCAAACCAAGGCCACCGCTTTCTCCTGTCTTGGTAAAATCAACAAAAAAAGCTAACGCAAACAGCTTCTAAAGAATGAGTGGTTGACGAGCCAGGCGGTAGCCACGGGCCGGGATGGAAGCCAGCGCCTGTTGTGCACTGCTGCGTCAAAAGCCGGTTCTGGAGCACTAGGCCAGCGCATTAGAAGCCCATCCCGCTGCGGGGCGGCCGTTTTGATGCCCCATTGCCCCTGCTGTTCACAAAGTACAGAACAGGCTCTAGCGAAGCTTATAAATCCGCCCTGGTGCCAGCAGAATCCTTATACGCTGACGCTGTCGAGGCCCTTTTGCAGGGCAGTGGCCTCAAATTCCGGCACCTTCACGCCTTCGGCGCGGGCCACGGTTATGTCGGTCATGCCCAGGAAGCCGAGCATGAAGCGCAGGTAGGGCACCGCGAAATCGTAGGGCTGCATGGGGCCTTCGGAATAGATGCCGCCGCTGGCCAGGGCCAGGTACACTTTTTTGCCCGTAATCAAGCCCTCCGGGCCGGTGGCCGCGTAGCGGAACGTGATATTGGCCCGCGTGAGGTGGTCGAGCCACGCCTTGAGCGACGAGGAAATGCTGAAGTTGTAGAACGGCACCCCGACGACGAGCACATCGGCCGCCATGACTTGCGCAATGGCTTCGTCGGAGTGGCGCACCGCCTGCTGTTGCTCCGGCGAGCGACTCTCGGCCGGCGTGAAAAAGGCTTGCAGGTGCGCTTCCTCCAGGTGCGGAAACGGGTGGGTGGCTACGTTGCGCACCACCACGGTGCTGCCGGGGTGGGCGGCCAGCAGCTTGTCGATGATGCCCTGGCTCAGGCGGGTGCTGTACGAGTTGGCGCCCTGGGCGCTGGCAATAATTTGCAAAATCTGCATGGGTAAAAAAATAAAGGGGGTAAATGGTGCTGCCGACGCGAAATGCGTCGGCCCTGGCCGCGGCCCGCCAACCAAGCGGGCCGGTAAACGGTTGGGTAAGCTGATTACCTCAAGCTACCAACCCAGGCTTTGTTTGCCCCGTTTGGCAAGTACAGATTACCTCCCGGTAGCCTGATTACCCGCCGGTAACCAGCCAGTTGGTTCATCCCTTCCCGCTTTCTTATGCCTGTTTCCGGAAACCCTGAATGTGCTCCTACTATGCAGGCGCTGCGCAGCGCCCTGCTGGTCGTCAACAGCAAATGGAAGCTCCAGCTCATCGTGGCCCTGCTGGCGGGCACCCGGCATTTTCGTGGCCTGGAGCGCAGCGTGCCGGGCATTTCCACCAAGGTGCTGGCCAAGGAATTGAAGGACCTGGAGGCGCACCGGCTCATTGCCCGCACCGTGCATCCCGGCCCGCCCGTGGTGGTCGAGTACCACGCCCTGCCCTACGCCCATTCGCTCGACCCCGTCATTGCGGTGCTCAAAGCGTGGGGCCAGCAGCACCAGCAGCACCTGGAAGCCCTTGAGACGACGCCAGCCGGGTGAAAAACCAGCCGTAGCGCCTGAACGTTAGACTTGCGTCAGCCCGCCATCGACCACGATTTCCGCGCCGGTCATGTAGCTGCTGTCGGCCGAAGCCAGGAAAGCAATGGCGGCGGCCGCTTCTTCCACTTGGCCCAGCCGCCCCATCGGAATGGACGGCAGCAGCGCGTCGTAGCTGGCTTCGGACAGGCCGGCCGCCGCGTAGGCTTCGGTGATGAAGATGCCGGGGCTCACGATGTTGACCCGAATGCCGCGGTCTTTCAGTTCCGTGGCCCAGGTGCGGGCCAGCAGCCGCAGCCCGGCTTTGGTGGCCCCGTAGATGCCCAGGCCGGCCATGCCCGAAAGGCCCGAAATACTGCCCAGCAGCACGATGGCCCCGCCCGGACCCATCAGCGGCAGCGCGCCCTGCACCGTGAAGGCCGTGCCCTTAACGTTAATGTTGTATCGCTCATCGAGCAGGGCGTCGGTGTACTCGCCCAGCGGCACGTGGCTGCCCCCGCCGGCGTTGGCGATGACGGCGTCGAGGCGGCCGGCCCGCTCCTGAATGGTGGCGAACAGGCGGGCCAGGTCGGCGTGGTTCGTGATGTCGCCCGGCACGCCGATGGCCCGCTCACCGAGCTTAGCCACGGCTTCGGTTAGCTCGGCCTCGCGGCGGCCGGTGATGAAAACGGTGGCGGCGCCTTCGTCCAGCAGCCGGGCGGCCGTGGCAAACCCGATGCCGCTGCTGCCGCCCGTCATCAGGACGGTTTTATGCTCGAAGCGGGGCTGCATGGCTATTCAGTTACTTGGATGACGATTTTGCCGAACAGGTCGGGCGCCACGGCGGCCTGGTAGGCTTCTTTGGCTTGCTCGAAAGGAAATACCTTGTCGATGGGCGGCTTAATGCCGCTGGCGTCGATGGCGGCCAGCAGGTCGGCGTAGGCGGCGGCGCTGCCCACGGCGGTGCCGCGAATCGAAGCGCCCTTCATCATCAGGTACAAGAAGGGCGGCACCGTGGCGGCCTGGTCAAACAGGCCCATGAAGGCGATTTCGCCGCCGTAGCCGACGGCGGCAATCGATTGGTCCATCGCCGAGCCGCCCGCCGAGTTCACCACGCGCTTCACGCCGCCCGTGCGCGCAAACACGACCTCGCCCCAATTGGGCGTGTCGCGGTAGTTCACGGTGTCGGCCGCGCCCAGGGCCCGCAGCCGCTCCAGCTTGTCGTTTTGGCTCGACGTGCCGATGATTTCGGCCCCCGCAGCTTGCGCCAGCAGCAGGGCAAAAAGCGACACGCCGCCCGTGCCGAGCACCAGCACCTTATCGCCCTTGCCCACGCGGCGGGCGTAGGGCCGGTCGCCGTTGAGGGCCGTCCAGGCCGTGAGGGCGGCGCAGGGCAAGGTGGCGGCTTCGAGCAAACTCAACGTTTTCGGCGCGGCCATGACGCGGTCGGCCTTCAGCAGCACGTACTCGGCCAACATCCCGTTGCCGTCGTTCGAGCCCAGGCCGAAGCCCAGGTTCGGAATCGGCGGGCCGTCGGCCCAGCCTGCGGCGTAAACGCTGGTTACTTTATCGCCCACTTGCCAGGCTTGCACCCCAGCGCCAAGGGCGTCAATCTCACCGGCGCCGTCTGAGAGGGGGATGACGTCGTGGGTCAGCGCCTGCCCGTACTGGCCGGTCAGGATAAGCTGGTCGCGGTAGTTGATGGAAACCGCCCGAACCCGGACGCGCACCTCGCCGGGGCCGGGGGTAGGAATGGGCGCTTCTTCCAGCACCAGGCTGTCGAGATTGGTGGCCCCGGCCTTGAGCAGCCAGCGGCGCATGGTGCCCTGGCGGGTGGTTGAGGGGGTGGGTTGATTCATGATTTTCAGTAACTTAAGATTGAGGTTTTGCCAGCGGGCCGGCCCCGGCCAGGGGCTGGCGGAAGCCGCTGGATTACCAGACAAAGGTCCGGCGGCCCGCCGCGCGGGTAAAACGGATAGCAAACCTTTAGCTGTAAAAATCAAACCATTTCGGGTGTGTTTGTCGGATGCAGCTCGGCCGCTACCTGCTGCCGGAAAGCCTTGGGCGAAGTGCCCGCGTGCTTGCGAAAAAAATGGGCGAAATACGTGGGGTCGGCAAAGCTCAGGCTGTCGGCGATGTCGGCAATGGACCAATCGGTGTGGCGCAGCAGGGCCTTGGCTTCCTGCGCCACGCGCTCGGCCAGGTGGGCGCTGGTGGGGCGGCCCGTCACCTGGCGCAGCACCCGGCTCAGGTAATTGACGTGTACGCCCAGGTGCCCCGCCAAGGCCTCGGCCGTGTGCAGCGGCAAGGGCCGGCCGGGGGAGGTGATGGGAAATTGCTGCTCGAGCACCTGCACGAACTGGGCGGCCAGGCGGCGGGCCGCGCTGGCTTCGGTGGGGTGCTGCAGGTCGGGCCGCCGGCGCTGGGCTTCGTGCAAAATGAGCTGCACGTAGGTGCGCAGCAGGTCGTACTTGTGGTGGTACGTGGAGTCGGCCTCGGCCAGCATCTGCTGAAAAATCTGGCTCAAAAACGTGCGCTGCGCCCCGGTGAGCGCCGTCACCGGCTGGGTATTGAGCTGCAGCAGCGCCGACTCCTGCACCGGGGCCGCGTAGCCCGGCCCGTGCAGGAAATCGGCAGTAAACAGGCAAAAAAAGCCGGTTAGCGGCGTTTGGGCCGCGCAAGCGTAGGGGGCCAGGGGGTTGTGCAGCACCAGAGCGGGCGCGGTTATCAGCTGGACCTCGCCGGCGTGCTCGAGCCGGACGGTGCCACTAGTGAAGAGGTTGATTTGGTAGAAATCACGCCGGCTGTAGGGCACGCCGGGCAGCTCCGGGCTGGGCGCGATGGCGTGCACCGAGAAGGCCGGCGGCCCGGCGGCAGCGTAATGCGGCAGGTACGTGTGGTGAAAATCGGTCAGGGACTCGTGGTCAAGCATGGCCTATAAACAAGTGAGCCACGAAAAAGGCTAGCCGGCCTGCGGGGGCTGGCGCCACGGCCGCCAGCCCCCGCAGGCCGCGCCTCTAATTGCCCCGACTGATAAAGCCTGGCTGCTTCTTTACGCTGCCCTGCCACCTCACCCCAGAGCCTGTTATGCACTTTCCAGGGAGTTGAGACGTTTTTTTGACCAGTCTGGTTCTACTGAGCGGACCTGCCAGTCCAACGAGGCCGAGAAAGTGCCGTAGCGAGCTTGTTTTAGCCTTCGCCATTTTCGGCTAGCTGCCAAAACGCGCCTAAGTGCACAACAGGCGCTAGGCGCGCTGCTGCGGGGTGCGAAGCAGGTAGTTTCGTTTACGGCGGCCACGCGCAGCTACCTGAGCCAGGTCGCCGCTCCCCTCACCCGGTCGCTGCACGGGCTGCGGGTTCGGGCGCAAAACGCGGCCCGGCAGTAGCGGCCGGAACTCTGTTCGCCCTGGGCGAGCAAGCTGTGCAAGTGCGCGACTTGCCCGACCTGTTCCGGGTGCTGTTTCAGGAGGTGCAGCAGGTGCTGAACTTTCACGACGCGGCCGTTATCCGGCGCTCGGCCGATGGGCGGCACTCTGACAGCAGGCCGTAACCTGGGCCGCGCAGGGCTAAGGTCAAGCTTAGAACACCTTGCTTTTATCGGCCCCGTTAAGTTCCTGTAATGCGTCCCAGTGTTCGGCGTGCCGGCCGGCGTCATCCAGCCGGAAGAGGTCGAAGAAGATTATATCGGCAAATCCCGGGACGGCGGGAGTGGTTTGCGCATGGCTCAGCGTCATCACAAAATCGCCCTCGGCCAAGCGTTGATAGCCCGTCAGCACCGTGGTAGCGCCCGTGTTTTTCAGGAACAGGACCAGCTCAATCAGGCCCTTGATGCCATCACGGTCCAGGGGGTTGTGCTGCACGTAGGTCGGCGTCCAGTTTTGCCGAATAGCCAGCGTGTCGTAGCGATTGAAGATGTACTGGTCGATGGCGATGGCGGCGTCCCGTCCCTTTACGCCGCTGGAGGACTGATAGTTAACGGCGGCCCCGTCAAACATGGTGTGTGAATTGGCCCGCCGACGGGGCTGGCCTTGCACGACTTCCCAATGGTCGGTAATCTGGCCGTTGTCATTAAAGCGGAGCAGTACCATCCGGGCCACCGAGCTGTCGGCCGTAATGGGCTCTTCGACGTGGAGCCCGACTAAGTTGTCTTGCACCAGGGTGCGCAGGATACGCAGCGGCCGGGGGGCGCTACCTGCCGCACCCCGGGTAGCTGCGTATGCCTTCAGGCCTGCCAGCGAAAAGCCAGTGCCTACCTGATGTTCCGTATAGGCCGCGGCCACGTAGGTATCCGCCGGGGCCTGGGCCGGGCTGTACAACGCCTGGTAAAAGCTAATGGCATTCTGCCGCAGCGTCTCTTTAGTGGCGGCGGGAGCCGAATCCTTGTCCTTGGAACAGGCCGTGGTTAGCAGCAGCCCTAACCCCAGGCAGCAGGCAATAGCTCGTACAGCGAGCGTTTGCCGCCTCTTTGAAGCAGTTTTGTCATCGGAATCGACCTGCCGGACGGGGACGCCCGGTTGGGGCAGGGCGGGGGCTTCGTGCGGGTTGCGCACGAGGGCCGCGACGTGGTGGCCCCGCGTGGGGGCTTCTGGCAAGAGGGCGGTGCCGACGAAGCCGGGGGCCCCCAAAAGGGAGGTTTTCATAGGTAAGACAAGAAAAAATAAGGGGGTAAGAGGGCCGCCCAACGGCGGGCGGCGGGCGGCGGGCAGTGTCAAAAGCCGCTTTTTTGGCGAGGGCTTGTTTGCCCAGCGCGCCCAGTACGCCCGCATTGGGTCGGCGAGCAGCGGAACCGCTACTGTACGCAAGCCATCTGCTAGCGCGGTTCTCAGGTCAGGGTACAGGTTTTAATCGGTCGGCTCCCCCTCTCCTTTTCATTCCGCGCATCAAGCGGCGTGGAGGGTAGGAAGTGAGGCAACCCGTTGAACGACACCGTACACGAATTTGCAAACCCCTCCAGGTCATGGTTTGCTAGGGGATAGCCCCATTGTGAGGCGGGTTGGGTCTGGGGTAAAAAGAGCGGGGCTCTTTAAGGTGAAGCTGGGGTCCTCCTGGTCAATGAGCTGGTAGCGGCTCACGGGGTCGGTGGGGTGCTGAAGATGGCAATAGCTTTTTTAAAATCTCCAGATTCCTGCGCGAGGCCCTTGTTGGCGGCGCGCAACCGGCGCACCTCGGCAGCTTCGGCTGGGTCGGTCGGGAGTGCGGGCAGGGCTTGCTGCTGCCACTTGTAGCGCAATCTCGGAGTGATACGCAAGGCCCACGCCGCGGCTTGGGTCGAGCGGCCTTGCTCGGCCAGGCGCAAGGCTTCGGCGCGGAAGGCCGCATCATGCGCGCGGCGCTTGTCAGGTTTTGGCGTGTCTTAGAAGCTGTTTGAGTTAAGGATATAACTGCCGAAACGGGGTAGAGACGCAACAGTTGGAGTCTCGTCGTTCGCTTCGCTGACCTGCGGTTGCGGATGTTGTTTAGCCGGCGCGGCAGGGGCCTATTTCCGGTCGTGCAACGCCAGTCGTTCAACGACGAGACGCAAAATGTTGCGTCTCTACCCCGTTCTAACTACCTCAAACAGCTTCTTAGAGCCTGTTCGGCCCTGCGGCGTCAAAAGCCGGTTCTGGAGCACCGGGTAAGCGCATTGAAAGCTCGCTACGACCCGGAGCGGCCGTTTTGATACTCAACGCCTCCTACTGTATTCCTGGTCAGCCCCCTAAAAGGGCCTCCACTGCTCGGAAAGTACCTAACAAGCTCTTACCTGACGAAGGAAAATACTCTCCCATTCTGTTCGGCTTTAGCCGACCACTTCACTCCCGTGCAGGGTTCCAGCGCATCGAAGGGGCGGCCGTTTTCGGCATCCCGCCAAACACCGCCCGCGTAAAACTGATACGTTTTAACTATTTTAATTTTTGTGCTCTAATCGCTTATTATCAAAGATTTATGCCTCGATACGGCAGGAAGGGCGGTGCGCCCGGCGGCTTAGATGCGGCCCCCGCCGTTGGCAACGAGCTGCTGGCCGTTCACCCAGCCGCCCTCGGGGCCGGCGAGGAAAGCGACCAGGCTGGCAATGTCGGCCGGCTCGCCCAGGCGGCCCAGCGCGTTGGCCCCGTCGATGCGGGCCGCTTCTTCGGGGGGCAGCTCGCGCAGCAGCGCCGCCGTGCGGGTCGGGCCGGGCAAGACACTGTTGACCGAAATCTGCCGCGAGCCCAGCTCCTGCGTCAGAATCTCGGTGAGCACCCGGCCGGTGGCCTTGCTGGAGGCATACCCGCCCAGGCCCGCGGCGGGGTAAAGCGTCGAGGACGACGATATCTGGATGATGCGGCCCCCGGCGCGCACGTGCCGCGCCGCCTGTTGCAGCACGAAAAACGTGCCCTTGTAGTTCACGGCCTGGAGGCGGTCAAAATCCGCTTCGGTCAGGTCGGCGATGGCGGGGCCGACGAGGGCGACGCCGGCATTGGCCACCACGATGTCGAGCCCGCCGAAGGTGGCGATAACCGCCGCAAACAGGGCGCTGATGTCGGCTACCACGCTCACGTTGGCCTCAAAGCCTTTGGCAATACCGCCGGCCTGGGTAATTTGCTGCACGACCTCGTCGGCCGGGGCCGGGTCGCCGAGGTAATTGATGGCCACCGCGACGCCGTCTTTGGCCAGGCGAACGGCAATGGCGCGCCCGATGCCGGTGGCCGCGCCCGTGATAAGGGCTATTTTCTGGGGAGAGGAAGACATGGTCATGAGATTGGGGGGTAGGCGATGAGGCTAAGCCCAGGAATGCGCCAACTGATTCGCGGGTTGTTCCTGGGACTGCAGCATTTTGTCGGCGAGGCGCTCGGCCACGGCAATGGTGGTCACGTTGGTGGCCATCGAAACGGCGTCCGGGAAAATGGACGCATCGACGACGCGCAGCGCGGAGAGGCCATGCACCCGGCCTTCCAAATCGACGACGGCCCACGGCGAATCCGCCGGGCCCATGGGCGCGCTGCTGGTGGGGTGGTGATAGGTGTCCACCATGGCTTTGATAGCCGCCTCGAACTGCTCGTCGGTCTGGACGGCGGCCCCTGGCAGCAGTTCGGTCTCGACAAAATCAGCGAACGGCGCCGTTTCGCCAATTTTGCGGGCTAGCCGGACTATTTCCACCAGCCGCCGGAGGTCCTCGGGGTGGGCGGCCAGGTGGAGGTCGATGCAGGGCGCAAGGGCGGGGTCTTTCGACTCAATCCAGACCTTGCCCACGGACAGGGGCCGCGTGAGGGCGGTGCCCAGTGCGAACCCCATGCCGGTCGGGCTCTGGTCGTGGGGAAACAGGTGGCTGGCCGTGATGTGCAGGTCCAGCGCCCCGTCCTTGGCCAGGGCACTGGCCGTCCAGAGCAGGGCGGCAACCGTTGGCGACAGGGCCGTCGGCATCTGTTTCTTGATGGCGTAGGCGACGGCATAAAAGGGGTGGTCTTTCACCCGTTGCCCCACGGGCAGGTCGGCTACCAGCGGAATGCCTACCTGCGCCAGCGCCTCCCGGGGCCCAATGCCCGAGCGGAGCAGGATGGCGGCGCTGCCGTAGGTGCCGGCCGAAAGCACGATTTCGCGGGCGAAAAACGCTTCGCCAGAAGCCAGGGCGATGCCCACCGCGCGGTTTCCCTCGAACAACACCCGGTCGACCAGCGATTCGGGGCGAATGGTGAGGTTCTCGCGGGCGCGCACGGTGTTCGTTAGGTAGGCCATGCCGGTATTCACCCGCACGCCGTTGACGATGTTCATGCGGTAGGGGCCCACGCCGTTGGCATCGGGGCCATCGAAATCCGCTATGATGGGATAACCCACCTGCACGGTGGCGTCCACGAAGGCCTGCTGCAGCACCGTCAAATCGCTGCGTAGCAGCTGGCGCACCGGCAGTGGGCCGTCGAAGCCATGCAATGCCGGGTCGCCCGAATCACTGGTTTCAAGCTTCTTGAAGTAGGGCAGCAGGTCCTCGTAGGACCACCCCGGCAGGTTCCAGTTTTGGAAATCCTCGGGGCGGGCGCGCAGGGCCACGGCCGCGTTGATGGCCGAGCTGCCACCCAGCACTTTGCCACGAGGAGTGGCAATGGCCCGGCCCAGCGCCCCGGGCTGCGTGTGGTAGCCCCAGTCATGCGCGGGGTCGCCGCCCACGCGGTCGCTGCTCGCCACCACGGCCGGGTAATCCCAGGCCGCGTAAGTCCGGCCTGCTTCGAGCAGGAGCACCGTTTGGTCTTTTCTTTCACTGAGGCGGGTTGCCATCACGGCCCCGGCCGACCCCCCACCGACGACAATACTGTCGAAATGGGCGGATGATTGCTGGTTACTGTTCATCGCAGGGTGTTTAAAGATTGTGGTGATTAACTGACGTTACGCAGTCGTTATCGCCCTCCGAGAACCTCACCCCCTAGCCCCCTCTCCAAAAAAGAGGGGGAACTAGCCCTAGTTTTAGAAGTAATTAGCACTAGGTTAGAGCTAAAATTAAAAAACTAGTTCCCCCTCTTTTTTGGAGAGGGGGCTAGGGGGTGAGGTTCTTGGAGGGCGATTTCGCCAGAACTTATCAACTCTGGGGCTAGGGGGTGAGGTGAGCCAGGGAGGGTGATGCCCGCCGCGTAACAGCAGTGCTTAAAAACTGAGAATTCAGCTGGCTAGCGCAACAGCGGGGCTAGTTGCTTACCCATCAAGTCGATGCTCTGCAAAATCCGGTCGTTGGGCAGGCCCGCCGAGTCCATCTGAAACACCACCCGGT
>CAXTCS010000127.1:0-11896 GCA_964242365.1 uncultured Hymenobacter sp.
GCTGGCTGGGCGCGGGCACCTTCCACCCCACCCCGGCCCTGCTGGCGGCCATCCGGCAGGCACTCCACTACAACGACGCCGAGTTTCACCGGCTGCGGCGGGCCCCGGCGCTGCTGCGCTATTTTCCGGCGGGCCTCGATGCCACGGGGCCGCAGCTGAGCCGGCCCCCGCGCGGCTACGCCGCCACCGACCCAAACCTGGCGTGGCTGCGCCTCAAAACGTTTGGCATAGGCCGCTTTTACTCCGACGCCGAGGTATTGGCCCCCGACTTTGTGGAGCAGGCCGTGGCGGCCATCGCGGCGGCCCGGCCCCTGGTGGATTTTTTCAACGAAGCCCTCCCCGACCCCGAAACGCAACGCTGACGGTTTAAAACAGGCCGAACAGGGTGTTATTTATCTTGTCGACGATGGTGCCCAGGTCTTCGGGGTTGCGCACGTAGTCGAGCTCGGTCACGTCGACGATGAGGTGGCGGCCGGCGCTGTAGGTGCCAATCCACTTCTCGTAGTGCTCGTTGAGGTTTTTGAGGTATTCGATGCTGATGCTGTTCTCGTAGTCGCGCCCGCGCTTCTCAATCTGGCTGATGAGCTTGGGCAGGTCGGCGCGGAGGTAGAGCAGCAAATCGGGCGGCGCCACGAGGTCGACCATCGACTCGAACAGGGCGTAGTAGTTGTTGTAGTCGCGGGTTTCGAGCAGGCCCGACTCGTGCAGGTTGGCCGCGAAGATGTGGGCATCTTCGTAGATGGTGCGGTCCTGGATGATGCCCTTGCCGGCCTTTTGCAGCTCCTTGATGCGCTGGGTTTGGCGGAAGCGGCCGTTGAGAAAATACACCTGGAGGTGGAAGGCCCAGCGGGGCATGTCGTGGTAAAAATCCTTCAGGTAAGGATTGTCGTCCACGTCTTCCAGAAACACTTCCCAGCGGAAATGCTGGGCCAGCTTATGGGCCAGCGTGGTTTTACCGGCCCCAATGTTGCCGACGATGGCAATGTGCATGCGCTACGAACGAAAAAGACGGGAGAAAAGCAGAACCTCAAAGGTAGGGAGTCGCGTCGCTCCGGGCCAATACTGCCCGGCCGCAAATGTTTAGTATGTTTGGAATAATATGCTATCCGTGCGCCTATGTTCAGTGTCGATGCTGCCCACCTTATTGCCTTGCCCGACAGCTACGGCGCGCCCTTGGCCGACTATTACTTTTTCCCGGAAGAGGAGCTGCTCTACATTCGCTGGCACGGCCAGCTCACGGGCGAGGCCGTTGTTCAGGGCGCGGAAGAGGCCGTGAGAATACGGAATCATTACCCGTGCTCCAAAGTACTGAACGACAAGCGCGGCACGGGCGGCGACTGGAGCGACGCCCTGCCCTGGCTGCAATACGAGTGGCTGCCCCTGGCCGTGGCGGGCGGCCTGCGGGCCATGGCGTACATCCTCTCGTCCGACCTCCACGCCCAGCTGGTGAGCCATGAATTTGTGAAGGCCGTGCAAGCGCACCTCAACGTGGAGCTGTTCACGACCGAGGCCGAGGCCGAGGACTGGCTGCGGCGGCAATAGCGCCCCGCCCGGGCGGCTGGCTAGTCGAACTTGTCTTTGACCTGGCGGGCGCCGCGCAGGGTGTGAAACTCGCCCTGGAAGGAGCGGATGCGCAGCCGCTCTTCGAGGGGCAGCTCGGTGCGCACCTGCTCGTAGCGCTGGTTGAGGCGGGACAGGACCCGGCCGGCGGCGTCCCAGTCGGAGGCGCTCCATTGGCGGCGCTCGTCGCGGGTGGTGGCGATGAACCGGTCGTAGAGGTCGGGCAGCTGGCCGGCGCCGGCCTGGGCCAGGTTCACGTCGGAACTCAGCAAGTGCTGCTGCACGGGGTCGGCGGCAACGGCGCGGCTGGTGGCCGCGCGGGCGCGGGACCGGGCCAGCAAATCGCCCGACGGCCGGGCACCGGTGAGCTCGCCGCGCCGGCGCAGGCTGTCGGCAGTGGCATGGGTTTGGGCGTGGCCGGCGAGGGAAAGACCGGCCAACAGCAACAAAAGGGGCGCAGATTTCATGTGCAGAAGGAAAAAGAAAAGTCGAGAAACGAGCCTTTAACGCAAGGAGCGGGCCAACCGTATGGAAGCGGGCGGCCCGGTTTCGGTTTTTTCGCCGCAATTTCGCGTTTTGCCGCTGTATGACTTCTGACGCCCCCGCCGCGCCGCCGCGCATCGAGCCCGCCACGCTCAAGGACATTCCCACCATTATTCAGCTCGCCGAGGCCACTTGGGAGCCCACGTACCGCTTCATTATTTCGGGCGAACAGCTGGAGTATATGTACCGGGTGATTTATTCGCCGGCCTCACTCAAACGGCAGATGACCGAGCAGCGGCACTCGTTTTTGGTGGCCTACGTGGCGGGCGAGCCGGCGGGCTTTGCGTCCTTCAGCCCATTGCCGGCCGGGGAAGACGGCGGGGCGGGCTACAAGCTGCACAAGATTTACGTGCTGCCCACCCGCCAGGGCCAGGGCCTGGGCGTGCACCTGATTGAGGCCGTGGAAAACGCCGCCCGGCAGGCCGGCGGCCGGTTTCTGGACCTGAACGTGAACCGTTACAACCCGGCCATTTCCTTCTACGAGCGGCGTGGCTTTGCCCGGCAGCGCGAGGTGGATGTGCCGATTGGGCCGTATTTTATGAACGACTACATCATGAGAAAAGAATTATGAGTTTTGAATTATGAATTATGTCAGCATATGAAAGCGAATGTTATCCAGCAAAAAACCTATGACTTTGCTTCGCGCATTGTCAAGGCATACAAGTATTTGGTGAGTGAGCGGCGGGAATACGTGCTTTCTAAACAATTGCTGCGCAGTGGTACCTCAATCGGAGCCAACGTAGAAGAAGCTTTGGCAGCTAGCTCAACTGCTGATTTCATTCACAAACTCAACATTGCCGCGAAAGAAGCCCGCGAAACTTCCTACTGGCTGCGCCTGCTTCGAGACAATGAATATTTGTCCGAAGACGCCTTCGAATCTATCCACGGCCACAATACTGAGATTACGAAAATCCTATCCAGCATTCTACTAACGGCCAAAACCAACACCGCTCAAGCACCAAATTCACAATTCATAATCCATAATTCAATCCCATGTCCATTAAACTCACCGTGCTTTCCAACGGGGCCCTCCGCGTGGAAGGCGAAGACATTGAAGTAGTTGACGCCCAAGGCCAGCCGTATGGGCTGGGCGGGCGCCAGCGCATCAGCATCTGCCGCTGCGGGCTCTCGAAGCAAAAGCCGTTTTGCGACGGCTCGCACAAAGGCCATTTTGAGCACGACGCCGTGGCGTTTGATTTGCCCGCGCCGAAGGTGTAGGCTGGCTGCTTTTGATGGTTTTAACTTGATAAATTCGACAAAAGGCGGTCATGCAGAGCGTAGCGAAGCATCTTGCTCGGGGAAGTAAACCAATCGATTGAGTTACCACCCCAGGCAAGATGCTTCGCTGCGCTCTGCATGACCGCCTTTTTTATTTTTCTGGGGTTTCCGGCTGCTTCCCGCCTACCCGCCTGCGCTCCGCCCCTTTTCCCCGCCAGCCCCAAGCATGAGCCAGAGGTTTTGGCGCACGATGTCGCCCATCGAGTCGCATTTGGCGAAGGCTTCGGTGCGGTGGTAGCGGTTGAGCTCGGCTTTGAGCTGGGCGACTTTGTCGGGCGGGGCGAGGTCGTGGCGGCGCATCACGTCGAGCAGGTCGCGGAGGCGGTGGCGCTCGGCGCGGGCGCGGCGGGCCATGAGGGCTCGCTCTTCGGTTTGGTACTGGCGCAGGGTTTCGGGCTTGAGCAGGCGGGCGCACAGGGCCACCACGGCGGCGTTATCCTTGAAAAACTGGGGCAAATACATCACCCGGCGGCCTTGGTAGCTCTGCTGGTCGAAGTCGATGGCGCGCACGCGGTACTGCTCGTCTTCGAAGTCGGGCGTGACGTCGATGACGTAGTTGTAGGCGCGCATGTCGCCGAGCAGGCGCACGAAGCAGCGCTCGTTGAACTTGACGAATTCTTTGGCGATGCGCACTTGGTTGAGGTGCGGCTGGCTGAGGCGCAGGCGAATAAAATCGTCGCCGGGAATGCCGGCGATGTGCTCTTCGATGAGCGTGTCGCCGTGCACCAGAAAATTCATTGAGTTGGGCGAGAGCAGGTGCTCCAGCTCCAGGCCGTAGAGGCGCGAGGCGTCGGCCTGCTTCACGTAGAAATAGTCGTAGTTGTCGTTGAACTGGTTGACGATGCGCACCCGAAACGGCTTGGAGTTGCCGAACTCGCAGTAGTCGATGCGGTCGGCAATGAGGTGCTCGGTGAAGGACAAATCGCCGGCCGTTTTCAGCAGGGCGTACACTTCGGCGAGGCCGGCGCTGAGGTCGCGCAGGGCTTGGGGCTCGAAAAACACCGTTTGCCAGAGGGTGTCGTGGCCGGTGCGGTCGAGGAGCGGAAACGAGCCGGTGAAGTGCTGCAAGTCGGCGTAGGTGACGGGCAGCGGGGCTTCGCGGTCGTAGGCGCGCAGGTAGTGCCGCAGGGCGGGCGTGATGGGGTACGGCGGCTTTTTGCGGGAGATGTCCATGAAGGAGTGACGGAGTGACTGAGTGGCTGAGTGAGGGGCGAACGAGCAGGCCGTTTGGAGTGGTTCTCAGAGTCGTGAACATGGCGTGGCCGGGGGAACCTCACCCCCAGCCCCTCTCCAAAAGAGAGGGGAGCCGGACGACTAGTACATTATCCTGGGAACCGCTGTAGAACCTATCATAGGGCCTGTTTCTTCCGACGCGGGAGGAATCTGAGCGCCGTCGGGGCCCGGTTTTACCCGGATTCCTCCGGCGTCGGAATGACAATGCCTTGGCCGATTTGGCCAGGCGGTTGCTATGGCACTCAGCCACTCAGTCATTCCGTCACTCAGTGAATTAGCCCGCCAGCTCGCTTACCAGCTCGACGTATTGCTGGCGGGCGGCGTCTTTGCTGGTGCCGCGCAGGCTGGTCCAGGCGTCGTATTTGGCAATGGCTTTGAAGTCGAAGCCGCCGGGGCGGTCGCCGGTGGCGTCGCCTTCGGTGGCTTGCTTGTAGAGGGCGTAGAGCTGGAGCAGCACCGTGTTGGAGGGTTTGGTGGGCAGCTGCTGGGCGCGCTGGCTGGCCGTGTCGAATTCTTCCTGGGTGGTCATTTGGGGAGGGATAAAATGGGGGATTTAAGCGGTGAGCCGCGTTGTACCTTGGCGGCTCATTTCAGACAAACGTATGACGCACAAATCTATTCAGGCCCTGGCCACGGCGGCGGCCCTGCTGGCGGCCCCGGCCGCTTTCGCCCAAAAAACCTACCTGCACTGCGGCCACCTGCTGGACGTGCGCAGCGGCAAGCTGCTGGCGCAGCAAACCATCGTGGTGGAGAAAGACCGGATTGCGGCCGTGCAAAGCGGCTACACCAGCGGCGGCGCGCAGGACAAAATCATCGACCTCGAAAACCGCACCGTGCTGCCCGGCCTGATTGACTGCCACGTGCATTTGGAGTCGGAGTCGAACCGCAACGAATTCCGCGAGCAGTTTACCCTGAACCCGGCCGACGTGGCCTACCGCGCCCAAGGCTACGCCCTGACCACGCTGCGGGCCGGCTTCACGACGGTGCGCGACTGCGGCGGCTCGGGCGTGAACACCAGCCTGCGCAATGCCGTGGCCCAGGGCCTGGTGCCGGGGCCGCGCATTTTTTCGGCGGGCACGGCCATTTCGGCCACCGGCGGGCACATGGACGGCACCGACGGCCTCAACGAAGACCAGCTCACCAAGGCCGGCCACCCGCTGTACCTGGCCAACGGCCCCGACCAGTGCCGCCAGGCGGTGCGCGAGCAGTTCAAGCGCGGCGCCGATTTGATTAAAATTGCCAGCACCGGCGGGGTGCTCGATTTGAGCAAGGACGGCACCGGCGCGCAGTACACCGAAGCCGAAATCAGGGCCGTGGTGGAGACGGCGCACGACCTGGGGATGCGCGTGGCCTGCCACGCCCACGGCGCCGAGGGCATCAAGCGGGCCGTGCGGGCGGGCGTGACCAGCATCGACCACGGCTCGCTGATGGACGACGAGGCCATTCAGCTGATGAAGAAAACCCGCACCTGGTACGTGCCCACGCTCATCGCCGGCAAGTCGGTGGCCGACACCACCCGCGCCCACCCGGGGTATTTCCCGCCCGTTATCGAGGCCAAGGCGCTGGCCGTGGGCACGAAGATGCAGGGCACGTTTGGGCGGGCCTACAAAGCCGGCGTGCGCGTGGCCTTTGGCACCGACGCGGGCGTGTTTCGCCACGGCCAGAACGCCCGCGAGTTTGGCTACATGACCGAGGCCGGGATGCCGGCGCTCGAAGCCATCAGGGCGGCCACGCTGAACGCCGCCGAGCTGCTGGGCGAAACCGCCGACCTGGGCGCCATCGAAGCCGGCAAGCTGGCCGACGTGGTGGCCTTCGACGGCAACCCGCTGCAAGACATTTCGGCCCTGATGCGGCCCAAGTTTGTGATGAAGGCCGGTGTGCCGTACCGCCAGGAGTGACGCCTGCGGCTTAATGAGGAATGAGGAATGAGGAATGAGGAATGAGGAATGAGGAATTTTGGACACATTTGCCAATTCTTCATTCCTCATTCTTCATTCCTCATTTTTTAATTGACTTTGCGATTCAGCGGCTTGCGCCGGTTGGTGGGGTTGGGTTTTGGGCTGGCGGTGGCGGTAGGCGGCACGGCCGGGACTGGCGTGCTTACCAGTCCCGGCGAGCTGGCGCGGGCGCTGGGCGGGCCGGGGCCGGTGCTGGCGCTTTGGGTGGTGGGCGGGCTTTATACGTTGCTGGCGGCCAGCACGCTGGCCGAGCTGGCGGGGCGGCTGCCGCAGGCCGGCGGCTGGTATGGCTACGCGGAAGCCGCGTTTGGCGAGTTTCCGGCCGTGGCCGTGGCCTGGGCCGACTGGACCAGCAGCTGCGTGACGGGCGCGCTGGTGGCCTTGCTGCTGGGCCAATACCTGACGCAGCTGCTGGGCCTGGCCGGGCCTGTCGGCCCGCTGCTGCTGGGTGGCGGCGCCGTGCTGGGGCTGGGCGCAGTGCAGTTTCGGGGGCTGCGGGAGGGCAGCCGGGCGCAGGAAATAACGGCGGCCATCCTGCTGCTGGGCGTGCTGGGGCTGCTGGGGGCCAGCGCCCGGCTGCCCGCCGTGGACCCGAAATCGGCCCTTATTTCGACGGGTAGCGTCACGGCGGTGGGGCTGGTGGCGGCGCTGCAAGTGGTGGTGTTTGCCTACGATGGCTGGTACGCGCCCATTTACTTTGCCGAAGAAACGCCGCAGCCGGGGCGCACGCTGTCGCGGGCGCTGCTGGGCGGCGTGGCGGCGGTGCTGGGGCTGTATTTCGTGCTGAACGTGGGGCTGCTGCGGGTGCTGCCGTTTGCCCGCATCGGCGCGGCCGAGGTGCCACTGGCCGAGCTGGCGGCGGCCCTGGCCGGGCCGCTGGGCCGGAAAGCGGTGCTGGCGCTGGGCGTGGTGGCCATGCTGGGCGTGCTCAACTCGGTGCTGCTGATGGCCACGCGGGTGCTGTTTGCGCTGGGCCGGGCGGGGCAGCTGCCCGCGGCCCTGGGCGGCGTGCACGGCGGGGGCACGCCCCGGCCGGCGCTGGCCGTGGCAGTGGCGCTCACGCTGGGCCTGCTGCTGAGCGGCACGGTGGCGGCGCTGGAGGCGATTACGAGCATTTTATTCGTGGGTTATTATGTGGTGGGCTTTGCGGCGCTGTTCCGGCTGCGGCGGCAGGGGCCGGTGGCGGCGGGCGGCTTTCGGGCCTGGGGGCACCCGTGGAGCACGGGCTTGCTGGTGGCCTTGTCGGTCGTCTTTTTGGGCATGAATGTGCTGGCCGATACCGGCCACGCCCTGGTGGCAGCGGGGCTGGTGGCGGGCGCGTGGCCGCTGTGGTGGGCCCGAAAAAGGGCCTTGCGGGCGGAATAAGGCCGTTTCCGGAGCGGTGGGCGCGGCGGGGGGACCGGGGCTAACGCCACCACAACCACGACAACCGCCCCACTTCCCGGCGCTGAAGCGCCGGGCAAAGCGCGAATGAATTGGCCCAGGTTGTGGTAACGATTTTGGGTCGCCCCGCTGGGGCTTTGGCATTTTCCGGAACCCGATTTTCTACCGATGGGCCGCCCCGTTGGGGCTACGTGCCATGGTGGTTTGCGACCCGTGGCGAAGCAGCTGAGCCGGGGTTGGAAGGCCGGGAATCAGTGAGCAAAAAACGGCACCTTGCTGCGCGCGTTGCGCCCGGCCGCGGCTGGCGCGGCCGCATGTGGCGGCCATTGCCGAACTTTGGGCACGGCTACGCTTTACGGCCCGAAAAACCTGCCCTTTTTCATGAAAAAAACCCTGTTGCCGCTGCTGCTCGCGGCGCTCACGCTTGCCCACGGCACCGCTGGCGCCTGGGGGTTCTTTGGCCACCGCACCATTGCCCAGGTGGCGGTGTACGAGCTGCCGGCTTCGATGCAGGCCTTTTATTACCGGCACATGGCCGAGATTGTGCGCCAGAGCACGGCCCCCGACGAGCGGCGCAACGACGACCCCACCGAGGCGCCCAAGCACTACATCGACATGGACCACTACGCGGAAGACGACCCCTTCGGCCGGGTGCCCCAGGCCTACGACCAGGCGGCGGCCCGCTTCTCGGCCGACACGCTGAAGAAGTACGGCACCGTGCCGTGGGTGGTGCTGGAAACCAAGGAAAACCTCACCGAGGCCTTCCGGCAGCGCGACACGCTGAACATCATCAAGTACTCGGCCGAGCTGGGGCATTACGTGGCCGATGCCTTCGTGCCGCTGCACACCACCATCAATTACGACGGCCAGCTGACCGACCAAAAAGGCCTGCACGGCCTGTGGGAGAGCCAGCTGCCCGAGCGGTTCATCAACGACTACAAGCTGGCGGGCGAGCCGGCCAAGTACGTGAAGGACCCGCAGGCGGCCATTTGGGGCGTGTTGCAGCAGAGCTACGGTTTTTTGGGCGAAACCTTTGACCGGGCCAGCAAAATCGAGAAAGTGATGAAGCCGGAGGTGCGCTACACCTTCGCGCACCGCTACGGCAAGACCACGCGCCGCTATTCCGACGCGTTTGCCGATGAGTACGAAAAGGCCGTGGGCGGCATGGTGGCCTACCGGCTGAAGGGCGCCCCGACGATGGTGTCGTCGCTCTGGCTCACGGCGTGGGAGGATGCCGGCAAGCCCGACCTCAACGCCATGATGAGCCCCAGCAAGCCCGGCAAGGACGAAAAAGCCAAGCTCGAAACCGAGCTGGCGGCCTGGAAAAAGAACAGCCTGAGCCAGGACCAGCTGCTGCTGGCCCAGCAAAAAGCGGCGAAGGTGGTTGTCACCGACGAAATTAAATCGGCCAAAGACATGGCCGAGCCGCCCGCCGAAGCGGCGGAAGCGGCCCCCGCCCCCGCCGATAACGCGCCCGCCCCGGCCTTTGACAAGCTCAAGGTAAAAAGCAAAAGCAAGGACGGCGCTACGGAGAAAATCAAGGAGAAAAAAGAAAAGTAAGGAGCCGAAATACCGGCCTTCCGGCCACCCCTTCCGCATGGCAATGCTTCGAAATACCGGTGTGTGTTTGCTTGGTTTGGCGCTGCTGGCGGCCTGCAACCAGGCGCCGCCGGCCGCCGCGCCCACCAAAACCGCGCCCGTGGTGCCGGGGCCGGACCTGGCCACGCTCGCCGACAGCACGGCGCCCGCCGCGCTGCTGGCCTACGGCCGCCAATACCCCGGCTCGGAGGTGCTGGTGCACACGCGGCTGGGCAACATTCGGGTGAAGCTGTACGACGATACGCCCATTCACCGGGCCAATTTTCTGCTGCTGGCGCGCAAGGGCGTGTTTGATGAAACGATGTTTAACCGCGTGGTAAAGGACTTTGCGGTGCAGGGCGGCCAGACGTATAACGCCCGCACCATCAGGCTGAAGCGCTACCGCCTGCCACCGGAAATTCGGCCAGCGCATTTCCACAAAAAAGGCGCCCTCGGCATGGCCCGCTACGACGACGAGCAGAACCCGCACCGGCTGTCATCCAACACCGATTTTTACTTCGTGGTGGGCGAAAAGCTGGCGCCCAACCAGTCGCAGGCCATGGCCGGCCGCAAGCTCACGCCCGCGCAGGTGAAGGCCTACGCCACGGTGGGCGGGGTGCCTTCGCTCGACGGCCAATACACGGTGTTTGGCGAAGTGATTGACGGCCAGGACGTGGTGGATAAAATTGCCAACGAGCCCGTGGAATCGGATAAATGGCCGGTGAAGGACATCGCCATAAAAGTGGACGTGGTGAAGTAACTGATTGGCGGCCAACTCATCCAAAGGCCTGCTTCGGTGGAGAAACGACTTCGAGGTTATACTTCCTCACGGCAACGGCAGCAAGCGCGTAGCCATTGGACGGTTGAATTTGCGCAGTTTGTTTGGAAATTAGGCCGTTTTTGTTTGTCACATTTGCCCCAAATGAAATTATTGGAGTTAATACCGTTCCTAAGAAGGCCCGATACCTTACCTGAGTTGTACCGCCAACACGGCATGAGCGAAGAAGCTATTGCAGCGCAGGAGGTGGGCCTGTTCATGGCCGGCTCGTTGCGCCTGGACGCAGACCTATGGCTATTTGACTGGGGCACCTCCGGGGACAAAATGCGCTTTGAGAAAGACGGAACAGAATATGAGCACCTGCTGGAAGTGGACGTGGCCGTGGACCTGCTAGCGGCGTTGGACGCGCACGACCCAGACATGACGGACCTTAACCGCGCAATGAGACTATTGGACTACGCCATCTATGATGCTTAGAAGCTGTTTGAGTTAGTTAGAACGGGGTAGAGACGCAACATTTTGCGTCTCGTCGTTGAACGACTCGCGTTGAACGACCGGAAATAGGCCCCTACCGCGCAGGCTAAACAACATCCGCAACGACGAGACGCAAAATGTTGCGTCTCTACCCCGTTTCGGCAGTTATATACTTAACTCAAACAGCTTCTAAGCCGCTGGAATACGCCTTTCTAAACCCTGCTTTTTCTAAACTACCGGCAAAGCCCTTACAACAGAGTCCGGGCCCCGGCTAATAGCCCAGCGTGAGTTCAAAAAACTGGTTCACCTTTCAAAGTTCAGGAAATGGGCCTTTGGAGATGAGTGGCCTGAACCCGTAAAATGAAGTCTCCGATGGCAGCGCCGGAATCTGGGAATTGCAGCCAAAAGGCAGCCGACTGAGGGTATTCGAAGAATAACCCGCTCAAACCAGAAAAATAAAAAGACCCGCCCCAACGGGGACGGGCCTTCTCGTATCGGGCGGGCGGACAGTTCCGCACGCTTGATTCACGGAACACTAATCAAATAGCTTACCAAATTTTGGAGCGGTCGTTGGCGGCGCGCATCATCTTGTTGCCGTCCTGGCAGCCGAAGGCTTTGTAGAACTCGGGCATGTTCATCAGCGGGCCGTTGGTGCGGAACTGGGCCGGCGAGTGCGGGTCGGTTTGCACCTGCTGGCGGATGTATTCGGGCCGGGTGTTGGTGCGCCAAATTTGGGCGTAGGCCAGAAAAAAGCGCTGCTCGGGCGTGAAGCCGTCGATTTTGGCCTGGGCTTTGGCTTGCGGGGTTTTCTCGAAGGCCTGGTAGGCGATGGTGAGGCCGCCGAGGTCGGCGAGGTTTTCGCCCATCGTCAGCTTGCCGTTCACGTGCACCGAGTCGAGGGGCGTGAAGGCGTCGTACTGCTTGCCCACGGCGTCGGCTTTGGCGTTGAATTTCTCGGCGTCTTCCTTGGTCCACCAGTCTTTGAGGTTGCCCTGGGCGTCGTACTGGCGGCCCTGGTCGTCGAAGCCGTGGGTCATTTCGTGGCCAATGACGGCGCCGATGCCGCCGTAGTTCACCGCGTCGTCGGCCTTGGGGTCGTAGAAGGGCGGCT
>CAXTCS010000128.1:0-11791 GCA_964242365.1 uncultured Hymenobacter sp.
GTTTTCATGGTCATGCCCACCACTTCGTAGCCCTGCTCGTGCAGCAGCACGGCGGCCACGCTCGAATCAATTCCGCCGCTCATCGCGACGAGTACCCTTCCTTTTACTTCGGTGTTCATAGTGAGTTGCAATTCACCCGGAGCTTGAATGGTTCCGGCTGGCAACTGCAAAGGTACCGGACGCTGCGCTTAATGAGGAATGACGCCTGCGGCTTAATGAGGAATGACGCCTGCGGCTTAATGAGGAATGAAGAATTACCCAAACACAATTCCTCGTTCCTCATTCTTCATTCCTCATTAAGCCGCAGGCGTCATTTCCCCCGGCCTTCGACGATGATTTTCAGGGTGTAGAGCAGCACCCGGAAATCCATGGCCAGGCTCATGTTTTCGATGTAGAGGATGTCGAATTTGAGCCGTTCGACCATCTGGGGCACGGTTTCGGCGTAGCCGTATTTCACCTGGCCCAGCGAGGTGAGGCCGGGCCGCACGCGGTGCAGGTGGCGGTAGTGGGGCGCGATTTCGACAATCTGGTCGATAAAAAACTGCCGTTCGGGGCGCGGGCCCACGATGCTCATGTCGCCCTTGAGCACGTTCCAGAACTGCGGCAGCTCGTCGAGGCGCACCTTGCGCATGAAGCGGCCCCAGTTGGTGATGCGCGGGTCGTGGTCGGAGCTGAGCGCCGGGCCCGTTTTCTCGGCGTCCACCACCATCGAGCGGAACTTGATGATGTTGAACGGCTGGCCGTTTTTGCCAATCCGCTCCTGCCGGTAAAACACCGGGCCGGGCGACGACAGCTTCACCATAACGGCGGTGAAGGCGTAGCCCCAACTGGCCAGCAGCATAAACAGCGCCGAGCCTACTACATCAACTACGCGCTTGAGTATCACCTGCCACACGGGCAGCAGGTCCTGCTTGATTTCGATGAGCGGCGTGCCGAACATGTGCTGCACTTTCACCGAGCCGAGCAGCATCTGGTACAAGTCGGGCAGGATGCTGATGCGGGCCGGCGTGCCTTCGAGCAGCGTCAGAATGTCCTGAATGAGCCGGTGCTCGCTGGGCTCGATGGCGACGACGATTTGCTCGATTTGCAGGCCCCGGACGAGGGCGGGCAGGCGGTGGTAGGAGCCCTGGGCGGGCAGCTCGGCCGCCAGCTGGGGGTCGATGGTGTCGCCCACGGGCGTGAAACCGACCAGGCGCAGGCCCAAATGGCGGCTCGACCGCGTGAGCTCGTGAAAGGTATTCAGGGCCAACGCATTGGAACCCACCAGGATGGTCGGAAAGGAAATACGCCCCTTGCGAATCTGGCCCTGCACGCTGCTCACGGCCCAGGTGCGGAGCACGGCCGAGATGAAAAAGTGCAGCAGGTAATAGGCCGAAAAGGTTTTGTAGTACGCCCGGTAATTGACAACCCCCTGGTCATCAAGCAGCAGGGTGAAAAAGATAACCACCGCCCCGAGCACCGACACCCGCGCCAGCCGGATGATTTCGGCCAGGCGCGACTTGCGGTAGATGTCGCGGTACTCGCCCACGAGCCCGTAGAGCACGGTCCAGAAAGTGGCGATGAAAACCGCCGAGCCGGTGAGGTCGAACAGCGCGCCTTCGGTGAAGCGGTAGCCCGTCAGCTCGTTGAGCAAGTATTTGCGCACGAGGTAAAAGCACATCCACGCCAGCAGCGCCGCCCCGAAATCGGCGGCCACGAGCTTAATGTATTGGAAGCGGCGAATGAGCTGCAAGACGGCGGGCCAGGTAGTATTTTCGCGGCCGGTGGAAGGGCGCCGCGCCGGGCAAAGGTAGGGCCTGGCGGAAGTTGTCGGGGCCCGGCTTTTCCAAATTTTCGCCGGCCGGCAGGGCGCACCGGCCCATTTTCTCATTCTAACATTCCACATTGACCATTTCTCCGCTTCAGGATACCTACCGCCACCAAGGGCTGCGGCGCGCCCTGGCCCGCGAATTGCGCCAGCGCGGCATCTCCGACGAGCGGGTGCTGGCGGCGCTGGCGGCCGTGCCGCGCCACCTGTTTTTCGACCCGGCCTTCGAAAGCCACGCCTACCAGGACAAGGCCTTTCCCATCGGCGAGGGCCAAACCATTTCGCAGCCCTACACCGTGGCTTACCAAACCCAGCTACTGGGCGTGCGGCCCACCGACCGGGTGCTGGAAGTGGGCACCGGCTCGGGCTACCAGTGCGCCGTGCTGCTGCGCCTCACGCCCGACGTGCACAGCATCGAGGTCAATGCGGTGCTGTTTGCCCGCACCCGGCTGCTGCTGGCGGCGCTGGGGGCCGGCGGCGCGGCCCTGCACTGCGGCGACGGCTCGCTGGGCCTGCCCGCCAGCGCGCCCTTCGACGGCATATTGGTGACGGCCGGGGCGCCGGGCCTGCCCCCGGCCCTGCTGCGCCAGCTGCGCGTGGGCGGCCGGCTGGTCATTCCCGTGGGCGATGCCCAGGCCCAGCGCATGGTGCGCGTGACCCGCGAAGGGCCGGAGGCTTTCGTGCGCGAAGAGTTCGAAGCGTTTCGCTTCGTGCCCCTGCGCGGGGCCGGCGGCTGGCGCGACTAGCGCCGGGCCAGCGCCGTTTGGGCCGGCCGGTGACGGTATCGGCCCGACCCTAAATAGGCCTCTTTTGCGGCAGGCCCAGCGACTAGTAATAAGTGCGTTGCGGGTTGAACCGCGTCGAAACCCGATGCGTTGCCCGAACAAAGCCCCGATTCTTGGGCCAGGACCGCTATCGTAAAGGGCTTATTTTCTGTTTTTCTGATAAAGTTAACGCCCTCCCCTACAGCCGCCTATTTCCGGTGCTGGCCCGCGCTTCACGGTTCATTTATTTATGCTGAAAAAACTTTTACCCACGGTGCTGGCCGCCGCGCTGGCCCTGGCCGGCCCGCGTGCCAACGCCCAGAGTGCCCCCGACCAGCGGGGCCGCGACTGGTGCGGCACCACCGCCGAGCAGGAGCGCTACTTCGCCGCGCACCCCGGCGCCCGCGAGGCCCAAAAAGCCTTTTATCAGAAGCTCGAAGCCGAGTCGCGCCTTCAGCAGCGCGGCGCGGCGTATGCCACCGATGTGACCATTCCGGTGGTGGTGCACGTCATTCATTCGGCCGGCCCCAACAACATCAGCGACCGGCAAATTGCCAGCGCCATCGACCAGCTCAACACCGACTACCAGAAGCTGAACGCCGACACCGCCAAAACGCTGCCGCTTTTTCAGCCCATTGCCGCGGCCATCGGCTTCCGCTTTCGCCTGGCCAAAAAAGACCCCACCGGCAACTGCACCACCGGCATCACGCGCCACTACGCGCCGGCGCTCGTCAACGACAACCAAACCAACGCCGTCCAGAACCTGGTTATCTGGGACACGAAACGCTACCTCAACATTTGGGTGGTGGGCAGCATTGGCACGCCCACGGCCGGGGGCGGCATCGTGGTGGGCTACTCCATTATCCCGGAGCAGACGGTATCGCCGGTGCGCGACGGCTTTGTGGTGCGCAACGACTACTTCGGCACGCTGGGCACCAGCAGCCCCGCCCGCGGCCTGCTGCGCACCGCCACCCACGAAATCGGCCACTATTTCGGCCTGCTCCACCCCTGGGGCGCCAACAACGACCCCGAAGTAGCCGGCTATTGCAGCGACACCGATTACGTGGACGACACGCCCGCCACCAACGGCACGTTTTCCTGCGACCTGACCTACGCGCCCTGCGGCCCCGTGGCCAACGTGCAGAATTTCATGGACTACGCCTCCTGCCCCACCATGTTTACGCAGGGCCAGAAAGCCCGCATGCGCAGCATCCTAGCCACGGTGCGCACCGGCCTCACCACGCCGGCCAACCTGGTGGCCACCGGCACCAACGACGGTTTTGTGGCCCCCGACTGCGTGCCCATCGCGGCCTTCGCGCCGCAGCCCGGCGCCAGCACCAGCGTGTGCGTGAACACGCCCGTAACCCTGCGCGATTATTCGTCGAATTTCACCGCCACCAGCGGCACGCCGGTGTATAGCTGGTCGTTCCCCGGCGGCGCGCCCGCCACGGCCACCGGCCAGACGGTGAGCGTCAGCTACCCCACGGCCGGCATTTATTCGGTGACGGAAACCGTGCGCAACAGCGCCGGCAGCAGCTCCAGCACGCTCACCAACCTCATCCGGGTCGAAGGGCCGACCGGCGGCGAAACGGCCCCGTTCAAGCAGTCGTTCGAAGACCCCAACTTCCCCAACCTGTACGCCGCCCCCTCGCTGCGCAACTACGACCTGTCGGGCACCACCAGCGCCGGCGCGCCGGCCACCTACCGCTGGCAGCGGCAAACCAACGGCAGCACGGCCCCCGACGGCATCGCCTTTCTGGTGGTGCCCAACCGCCTTTTTCCGGCCCGCGCCGTCACCACGCTCATCACGCCCAACATCAACCTGAGCGCCCTGCCCAACACGTCGGCGCTGCTTTTTTCCCGCGCCTTCGCCCTGCGCACGGCCACCAGCGACGACCAGCTGCGCGTGTCGTTCAGCAAGGACTGCGGCGCCACCTGGTCGGCGCCCACGCTGTTCGACGCGGCCGCGCTCAGCACCCAGGGCGCGGCGCCCCTCGACGGCTACGCCCCCACCTCGCCGGCCGACTGGCAAACCCTCACGGTGGCCATTCCGGCGCCGTACCAAAGAAGTGGCTTGTTCAAAATCCGCCTGCAAATGGTGAACGGCACCGAGGCCGGCAACAACTTTTACCTCGACAACCTGCGGGTAGCGGCCTTGCTGGGCACCAAAGCCAACGCGCTGGCCAGCCGCGGCATCAGCGTGTTCCCCAACCCGCTCACCAACGAAACCGCCGTGCACCTCACCCTCGCCGGCCCCACTCAAATCGAGCTGCGCCTCACCGACGTACTGGGCCGCGACGTGCTGACCCTGCCCGCCAAAACCTACGGCGCGGGCCCGCAAACCCTGCCGCTCCAAGCCAGCGGCCACCCCCTGCGCGCCGGGGTGTACGTGGTCCGCATCGCGCTCAACGGCGAGGTCTTCACCAGCAAGCTGACCGTGGACTAACCGGCGCGGCCCCGCGCCAAGCCGCCCACGCGCCCCCACCCCCCGCCCGCCGGCGGGCCCGAAAGAAGCCCTGGCCCGCCAGGGCGTTTTTCGGGCCCACCGGTTTCGTTCGGGGCCGGCCGTACCTTTGCGCCCGCTGCGGGCGGCACCCGCCGCGGCCCACTCCTTCATTCCCCCTCGCCGTGCGCAAGCAAAAACCCGTCGCCGATTCGTTTGTCATCATGACCGAGCTGGTGCTGCCCAACGACACCAACACCCTCAACAACCTCATGGGCGGCCGCATGATGCATCTGATGGACATCGCCGCCGCCATCTCGGCCCAGAAGCACTCCAACCGCATCGTGGTCACGGCCTCGGTCGACAACGTGTCGTTCCGCGACAGCATCCGGCTGGGCAACGTGGTCACGCTGCAAGCCCAGGTCACGCGGGCTTTCAGCTCCAGCATGGAAGTCCACATCGACGTTTGGGCCGAAGACATTCCCAGCGGCACCAAGATTAAAACCAACGAGGCGTTCTTCACCTTCGTGGCCGTCGACCAGGCCGGGCGCCCCATCGACGTGCCCGAAGCCCTGCCCGAAACCGACGACGAAGTGCAGCTCTACGACGGCGCCCTGCGCCGCCGCCAGCTCCGCCTCGTGCTCGCCGGCCGCATGAAACCCGCCGAAGCCCAGGAGCTGAAAGCGCTGTTTGCCCTGGATTAATGGCCGGCCCCGCGTCCGGCCTCGTGTCTCACCCGTTCATCCTCCCCCGCCATGTCTGCTGAGAAACTCGCCTTCCTGCAAAACTTCTACACCGACGTGACGCTCTACGTGCCCGCCGAGCCCGCCGCCGCAGCGCCTATTTCGGCCCCGCCGCCCGCCGCTGCCCCCGCGCCCGCCGAAGCCGCCTCGACGCCCCCCAGCCGACCATCGGCAGCCCCCGAACTACCGTCGGCAGCCCCCAACCGACCACCGGCAGCCATCAGCCAGTCAACGAAAGGCTTCAGCCACCCCTCGGCCGGCCTCGAACGCCTCACCACCGGATTCACCCAGCCGGCGGCAGCCCCGGAGCCCGCCACGGGCCCTTCTGCCCCAGCGCCCCAGCTCGCGGCCCCCGCATCGGCCGCGCCCGCCGTGCCGCCGGTCATGCTCACCCGGTTCACCACCCTGGGCGATAACGCGCAGGGCGTAATTCTCCTGTTTCGCCTGCCGCCCGAGCAGTTCGTCAAGCTGCACCGCAACGTGTTCCTCAACAAAATGCTGCAAGCCCTGGGCCTCGTCATGGCCGATGTCGTGCTCGTCAACGTCGAATCCGAGCTGCCCGTGGCGCTGGTCAATCTGCGCCGCGAGCTGGCCGCCACGCGCATCATCGCCTTTGGCAAAAACCTGCTCGACGCCACCCTCCGCAACACCCAGATTTACGAGCCCGTCCTCTTCCCCACCCTCAACCTCGCCTACCTCTCCTCCGCCACCGTCGACTTGGTCGAGTACGACGTAAGCCTCAAAAAACGCCTCTGGCCCGGCCTCCAAGCCATGTTTTTGGCCAACAGCTGAATATTAGTGGTTAATGATTAGTGGTTAATGATTAATGCGCGGTGCGAGCCGTTAGCACAAGCCCCAGCGGGGCGGCATATCGGTAGAAAACAGCTTTCCCAGCAAAGCCAAAAGCCCCAGCGGGGCGGCACTCGTACCGACGAGTGCCGTCCCGCTGGGACTATGTTCCCACACATTCTCAATCGGTCGGCTCCCCTCTCTTTTGGAGAGGGGTCGGGGGTGAGGTTCCCCCGCCCGAAAGTCGTACACCGTTCACGAAACCCCTACTCACTAACCTTCAGCACCTCGGCCAGCTTGGCCGCCAACGCCGCGCCGCGCAGGTTCTTGGCAATAATCTTCCCCTGCGGGTCAATCAAAAACGACTGCGGAATGGCTTTCACCCCGTAGGCCGCCCCGGCCACGCTGTTCCACCCCGCCAAATCCGAAACATGGTGCCACGTAAGGCCATCGGCGGCAATGGCTTTGAGCCACTTGGCCTTGTCCTGGTCCAGCGACACCGAGTAGATGGTGAAGCCCTGCCCTTTGTCCTTGAACTGGTTGTAGGCCTTCACCACGTTGGGGTTTTCCTGCCGGCACGGCCCGCACCAGCTCGCCCAAAAGTCAATCAGCACGTACTTGCCGCGCAGGCTGCTCAGCGCCAGGGTGCCGCCTTCGGGCGTGGGCAGGTTGATTTCCGGCGCCTGGGTGCCCGTAGCCGTGGCGCGCATGGGCTCCAGGCGGGCCGTCAGCTCCTTGGCAAAAGGCGAGTCCGGGTTGGCTTTGCGCTGCACGGCCGCCACCGAGTCGGCAAACTGAAACTCCTCCTCCGGGTTGAGAAAAGCCCCGACCGCGAAGCCGCTCACCACCGACGCCGCGTTGTGCCGAATCAACGTCTTCACCTTGGCCGTATTTCCGCCCTGAATCACGTAGTACTGCTTCTCGATAGCCGCCATCGAATCGGCTTTGCCAGCCTGCCCGGCCGCGTTGTAGCGCTGGCTCAGGCCGTCGAGCTGCGCCTTGGTGCCCTGCATCACCCGCGTGAGCTGGCGCAGCACCTCGGCATCCTTGCTGCCCTTCACGCTGTACGTGGCGGGCAGGCTCTTGGCGTCGCCGCTCAGCTGCACGCGGGTTGTGTTGTCGAGCAGCAGCAGCACCTGGTTGGCCTCGTCCACCTTCAGCTGGAAAATGCCCGGCGCGGCCGCCAGGCCCTTCAGCGCAAACTTGCCCGCGGCGTCGGTCTTGGCCTGCCCCTTCTCCACAAACTGGTTCGAAACCAGCGCCGAAAGGTGCAGCACCGTGCCCGCCGGCGCATTTTTGAGCTGGCCCGAAACTTCGTAGCCATCGGCAGCGGCGGCATTCTGGCAGGCGTTGGCCATGCCAAGCACGGTAGCCGCCAAAAAAACAGATTTTATCATGGGATGGAGCATGTACGCTAAAGCTTGAGCATTAAAATTGCCAACGCAAGGCAGTAAAGGGTTTGTTCCGAAAGGCCGTCATGGAACGTCATACCGAAAGACCGTCATGCAGAGCGCAGCGAAGCATCTCGCGTGCAGCAGTAATCAATAACGATTCAACGAAGCACGCGAGATGCTTCGCTGCGCTCTGCATGACGGACTACATAAGACGCCCAACGCCGCCAAACCTTACCCGTCCAGCGCCGCGCGCAGCAGCTGGTTGGCCAGCTTAGGGTCGGCCTTGCCGCCGGTCAGCTTCATCAGTTCGCCCATAAACATACCGGTGAGCGACTTTTTGCCGGCGCGGTACTCGGCTACTTTGGCCGGGTTGGCGCCCACCACCTGCTGCACCAGGCCCGCCAGCTCGCCGTTGTCAGCCTGCGTGAGCAGGCCCAGGCTTTCGGCCGCTCCGGTGGCGTTGGCCGAAGGATGGTCGAGCAAGTGCGGAAAAAGCTGCTTGCTGGCCACCGAATAATTCAGCTTGCCCGCGTCAATCAGCTCGATGATGCCTGCCAGCTGCGCCGCGTCGAGCGGAAAATCCGCCATCGTAAGCGCCCGCTCGTTGAGGTAAGATTTCACCGGCCCCATCACCCAGTTGGCCGCCGCTTTGGCATTGGGCGTGAGGCGCGAAAGGTCGTCGAAAAACAAGGCCACCTCCTTCTGGTCCACCAGCACCGAGGCGTCGTAGTCACTCAGGCCCAGCTCGCCCACAAAGCGCGAGTACAGCTGCTGCGGCAGCGCCGGCAGCTCGGCGGCCACCCGGTGCAGCCACTCATCAGAGATGACCAGCGGCGGCAAATCCGGCTCCGGAAAATACCGGTAGTCGTTCAGGGTTTCCTTGCTGCGCTGCCCGTTGGTGGTGCCGCTGGCCGCGTCAAACCCCCGGGTTTCGCTGTCCACTTCCCCGCCGGCCTCAATGATGGCCACCTGCCGCTCGATTTCGTAGGCAATGGCCCGTTGCACGTTGCGGAAGGAGTTCATGTTTTTCACCTCCACCTTCATGCCGAACGCCTGGGCCCCGTGCAGCATCACCGAAATGTTGGCGTCGCAGCGCAGCGAGCCTTCCTCCATGTTGCCATCGCAAATGCCCAGGTATTCCACCAGCTTCTTGATTTCGATGAGGTACGCGTACGCCTCCTCGCCGGTGCGGATGTCGGGCTCGCTCACAATCTCAATCAGCGGCACGCCGGCGCGGTTCAGGTCCACCAGGGTTTCGGTTTCGCCGGCCAGGTGCATCGACTTGCCCGCGTCCTCTTCCATGTGAATGCGCGTCACGCCGATGCGCTTCACCGAGCCGTCGCCGAGGCGCACGTCCACGTGGCCGTCGTGGCAAATCGGAGTCTTGTCCTGCGTAATCTGGTAGCCCTTGGGCAGGTCGGGGTAAAAGTAGTTTTTGCGCGCAAACAGGTTGTCGCGCCGAATCTGGCAGTTCGTGGCCAGGCCCATTTTCATGGCAAACTCCACGGCCGTGCGGTTCACCCTGGGCAAGGTGCCGGGGTGGCCCAACGTGATAACCGACAGATTCGTGTTCGGCGCCACGCCGTACTCGTTTTCATCAGAAGAGTACATCTTGCTGTGCGTGAGCAGCTGGGCGTGTACTTCGAGGCCGATTACGGGCTGGTATTTGGCAATGAGGTGTTCTTCCATATCGGGGCAAAGTTCGCACCCAGCCCGCTAACATTCACCACCGCCCCCGCCAAAACGGGCAGTTTTGGGGCCGAAGCCCTATTTCGCCGGGCGCTGCAATTGCTGCATGGCCATCATCTGCTCCAGGTTCTTGCTCATGCCCTCGTTCGAGCCGTCGAGGAAGATGACGTTGCCCTGCCCCTGCTCAGCAAAGTGCTTGATGGCCTCGGTCCACATCGAAAAATACACCAGCGACGGGTCCAGGTTGTTGTCCGTCACTTCCTGCACGGCGTGGGCCAGCCCCTTGGTCACCTCCTCGCGGAACAACGCCACGCCCTGCCCGCGCAGCTGGGCCGCGATTTTCTCCGCTTCGGCCGCGATTTTAATGGCGTTGCCCTCCGCCTCGGCCGCCTTGGTTTTGGTGATGAGCAAGGCCTGCCCTTCGTTCTCAGCCGCCGCTTTCAGGTTGTTAGAAGCCACGACTTTGGCCATCGAGCGCATTATTTCCTCGTCAAAGGCGATGTCGTTCAGCTGCAAATCAATCAGGTGGTAGCCCCAGCCTTCGAGCGTGGCGTCGAGCTGGTCCTTCACGTGCAGCACGATTTCGCCCCGCAGGCTCAGCACCGCCGCCTGCCGCTGCGTGGCCACAAACGCCCGAATACTGCCCTCCACGGTGCGCACCAGCGCCTGCATCAAACTGGCCTCGTCCACAAACTTAAAAGCCACGTTCTTAATCGCTTCCTCACTCTGGTCGAAGGCCGCGTACACCAGCATGGCCTTAAAATTCACGTTGGCCTGGTCCACCGTAATGGCCTGAAAATTCAGTTCCAGCGACCGGTTTTGAATGGAAATCCGCTTATACACCGTCTCAATAAACGGCAGCTTAAAGTTCAGCCCCGGCGCCATAATGCGCCGGTACTTACCAAAAACCGTAACCACCGCCACCGTGCCCTGCGGCACAATCACGTAGCACAGAAACAGCGTGAGAACAACCAGGCCAAGCAGCACGAGCGCGAAAGTGGACATAGAAAGAAAAGTATGTTACGCCCCAAATGTAGCAGCCGCGCTCACTTCACCGCATAATGATACCGGCATTGCAAAACCCAGACGACGTCGCCTTCAACCCCGCCTTTTCAGTTTGTTGCCAATAAAGATAATCTTCCCAGGCTATCGGCAAGAAGGCCAGCGCATAAGTCATTCGGCAGGCGGCACAAAATCAATTCTTTCGCCCCGGTCGAACTCCTCATACGCCTGTCGCAAACGCTCGGCATTAGCGGGCGAGGCCAATAAATAATCAGTAGTATCATCGGCCACCGCCGAGCCGTCGAGCGGCCGCGGATTCTGGACAAACGACAAGTTGCGCAATACTTCGAGAGCGAAGTTTACGCGGTCAGGGCTTACGTCGAATACGATTTGCATAGTAGTTATATAGAAGCGGTTTAGGAAGTCGTCAGCCCCTCATGCTCATCTGGTTTGCGCGACTTTCTAAACCGCTTCATTTTATAGTTTTGACAAAACCACCTCTTCTGCCTTCGCAATGGCCGCGCCCAACCCCGCCACGTTCTTGCCGCCGGCCGTGGCAAAAAACGGCTGCCCGCCGCCGCCACCCTGGATTTCCTTGGCCAGCTCGCGCACCAGCACGGTAGCATTCAGCTTGCCGGCTTTGGCAATTTCATCGTCCAGCATCACCGCCAGCTGCGGTTTGCCGTCGATTTCGGCCCCGAGGATGGCCACCAGATTGGGCACCACCTGGCGCAGGTCGTAGGCCAGCTTCTTGAGGCCGTCGGCGCTGCCGGCCTGCACCACGGCAGCCAGAAAATTGACGCCGTTCAGCGCCTTTACCTGGGCGGCCAGCTGGTCTTTCTGCTGGTTCAGGCTTTGCAGCTCAAACTGCTCCAGCTGCTTGCGCAGGGCAGCAATTTCCTCGCCCTGCTTCTCGATGCTCGGGATGAGGTGCTGCGGGTGGCCCAGCGTTTCGCGCACCTGCGCCAGCAAGTCGAGCTGCTGGTCGACGTAGGCTTCGGCCCCGGCGCCGGTCACGGCCTCGATGCGGCGCACGCCGGCACCCACGGCACTTTCGGCCGTTATTTTGAGGTAGCCGATGCGGCCGGTGTTGGCCACGTGCAGCCCGCCGCACAGCTCCACCGAGTAGTCTTTATCGAAGGTGATGACGCGCACGAACT
>CAXTCS010000129.1:0-10147 GCA_964242365.1 uncultured Hymenobacter sp.
AAAACCGGATGCGCTCGGCGAAGGCCCCGCTGATGAGGGCCGGCGTGATGATGGCGAACTTCAGCTGGAAGGCGGCGAAGAGGATGAGCGGCAGGTTGGGCGCCAGGCGCGGGTGCGGGGCCGTGCCGACGTGGTTGAACATGAAAAACGTCATCGGATTGCCGACTATGCCGCCGAGGCTGTCGCCGAACGCCAGCGAAAAGCCCACCACGTACCACAGAATCGAAATCACGCCCAAGGCGATGAAGCTTTGCAGCATGGTGGAAATCACGTTGCGCTTGCTCACCATGCCGCCGTAGAAAAAGGCGAGGCCGGGCGTCATCAGCAGCACGAGGCCGGAGGCGGAGAGCATCCAGGCGACATCGGCGGGGTCGAAGGCGTGGGGCTTGGCGTCGGGGTGGCTTTGGGGCAGGAAGGCGGCGAAGCAGGCCAGCAGCAACAGGAAGCCCAGGCAAGCCGTAGCAATAGATTGTTTTCGGTTCATAGCGGGTTAAATTTAAAGCCACTTCGCGAAATTAACCAATAATTTCTTTCGAACCCCCTTAAAATATAATACCGTTCGACCGTAAATACCCTCTGTTTGGGAGGGGTAAGCTTTTTTCAGCAAGGAGCTGTTGGGGAAGGCGGGGAAAGCTGCTTGACGGTCATGCAGAGCGCAGCGAAGCATCTTGCGTGTGGTAGTAATTCTTTTCTTACGATTGAGTTACTTCCCCGAGCAAGATGCTTCGCTGCGCTCTGCATGACGTGCCGGTGACTTTCTACCTCAACCGAAATCGATGGTGAAAGCGGTGCGACCGGCCGCGTTCGTGGCCAGGCGGAACCGGAAATTGTGGGCCAGCAGCACGTCGCGCACCAGCGTGAGGCCGATGCCCTGGCCGTCGCGCTTGGTGCTGAAGAAGGGGGTGAACAGCCGTTGGCTGACTGCGGGGGTGAGGGCGGGGCCGTCGTTTTCGATGATGAGCGCGGGGGGCTGGGCCGTGGTGCGGACCCAGATGTTGCCGTCGTGGCCGATGGCTTCGAGGGCGTTTTTGGCGACGTTGAGCAGGGCCTGCTCCAGCTGCTGGGCGTCGAAGCGCAGCAGCAGCGGGGCTGCGGGCAGGTCGAGGTGCCAGGCGATGCGGCGCTCGGCGCTTTGGGGCTGGAGCAGGCGGCAGATGCCGCGCAGCAGGGCGTGCAGGTCGGCGGGCTGGGGCGCGGGCGGCGGCAGCCGCACGAGGCGGGCGAAGTTGGCGATGAAATTGGCGAGCTGGGTGTTGCGGGCAATGCTCACGTCGAGGGCCTGGGTGAAATCGGGCTGGTCGGCGGGGGCGAGCTGGGGGGCGTAGTGCTGGAAGCTGTGCAGGATGGAGTTGATGGCGCCGATGGAGTTGTTGATTTCGTGCGACATCATCCGAATGAGCTGTTCGTAGGCCTGTTTTTCCTGCTTGATGAGCTCCTGGGTCAGTTCTTCGAGCAGGATGAAGCGGCGGGTGAAGCCGCGGTCGAGGAAGTGGGCGGCGTGGGCGCGGTAGGTGGCCAGGCCCGAAAGGCGCAGGGCCTGGGGCTGGTTTTCGGCCAGGGCGGCCAGGGCCGGGCCCCAGGCGCCGGGCAGGTCGGCGGGCAACAGGCCGAGCAGCGCGGCGGTGGGCTGGGCGAGGAAGCGGGCGGCGGCGGCGTTCACGCTTTCGATGCGGCCCTCAAAATCGAGGATGAGGATGCCGGCCGGCGAGGCCTGGATGAGGCGTTCGAGCAGGACGCTTTTCTCGTGCTGGCTCACCCGCTCGCGGCGCAGGGCGTCAATCATTTCGTTGTAAACGGTGATGAGCTGGTCCATTTCGCGCTGGCCCACGGGCACGAACTTCATCGAGAAATCTTTGGCCTGAATGGCCGCCGTGCCCGCCGCGATGAGCTGAAACGGCCGCACAAACCCCCGGTAGAGCTGCGCGGTGAGGACGATGCTGACCAGCAACAACCCTTCGGCGCCAACGAACAACGCGGGGTTGGTGGTGCGGAGCTGGGCCGCCAGCGCGATGAGCACGGCGTGGATGATGACGACGAACAGGAGGAACTGGAGGCGGAGGGACATGGGTTGCGGAAGGCCGATTGCAGGCCAAGACATGAAAGCACGTCATGCCGAGCGTAGCCGAGGCATCTCGCGTGCTTTCACTAAACCCGACGATTGGTTTACCATAACACGCGAGATGCCTCGGCTACGCTCGGCATGACGTTTCCTGACTCCGGGGCAATTTACTCGTCGAAAGGAATAGCGTGCTTTTCCAGCCTTCTATACAAAGCGCCCCGGCTTAGGCCCAGGGCCTTGGCTACGCGGCTGATGTTGCCGTCGTAGTGGGCGAGGCTTTGCCGAATCATCTGGGCTTCGAGCTCGTCGAGGGTGATGGTGCCGGGGGCGGGCAAGGGCGACGGAGCGGCGGCGGGGCGGGGCGACGGCGGGGCGTTGGCCTGGAAATCTTCGGGGCCCAGCTCTTCCTGGCCGCTGACGAGGACGGCGCGCTCGACGAGGTTTTTGAGCTCGCGGATGTTGCCGGGCAGGGGCTGGTCGCGCAGCCAGTGCAGGGCGCGGGTGCCCACTTTGAGGGCCGGGCGCTGGTAGGTGGCGCGCAGCTGGGCGATGAAGTGCTGGGTGAGCAGGGGAATGTCGGCGGGGCGCTCGCGCAGGGCGGGCAGGCGCACCGAAATCAGGTTGATGCGGTAGAACAGGTCTTCGCGGAAGCGGCCCTGCTGCACGAGCTCGGCCAGGGTGCGGTTGGTGGCGGCGATGACGCGGATGTCGAGCCGGCGGGGCTTGCTGTCGCCGAGCACTTCGTAGGTGCGGTCTTGCAGCACGCGCAGCAGCTTGACCTGGCTGGCCAGCTCCAGCTCGCCGATTTCGTCGAGGAAAATGGTGCCGCCGTTGGCCAGCTCGAAGCGGCCCACGCGGTCGGCCTTGGCGTCGGTGAAGGCGCCGCGGCGGTGGCCAAACATCTCGCTTTCGAACAAGCTGCTGGAAATACCGCCCAGATTGACCTTCACGAAGGGCTGGTTTTTCCGGGGGCTGTTGCGGTGGATGGCTTCGGCAATCAGCTCCTTGCCGGTGCCGCTTTCGCCTTCGATGAGCACGGCGGCGTCGGTGGCGGCCACGCGGCCCACCTGGCGCAGCACGTGCAGGAGCTGGGCGTCTTCGCCGACGATGGCGCGAAAGTCGAACTGCTGGTCGAGTTGCCGGCGCAGGCGGGCGGGGGCTTCGGCGGGCGCGGGGTCGGGCAGGGTTTCGCGCACGGCCAGCACCGTGCGGATGGTTTGGAGCAGGGCGTCGTTGTGCCAGGGCTTGGTGACGAACTCGGCCGCGCCGGCCTTCATGCCGGCCACGGCCAGCTCGATGCTGCCCCAGCCGGTGATGAGGACGACGGGCACCTGCGGGGCCAGCTGCTTGAGGGCGCGGAGCAGGGCCAGGCCGTCGGCGCCGCTGGTTTCGAGCGAGAAGTTCATGTCCAGGAGCACGAGGCGGGGCGGGGCGGCGCGCACCAGGGCCAGGGCTTCGGCGGGCGTGGCCACGGCCTGCGCGGGGTAGCCGGCCTGCTTCAGCAGCAGCTTGAGGGACGTGCGGATGGCCAGGTCGTCGTCGACGATGAGGAACATGGGGCGGGGGAAGGAATGGCGAAGAACGGAAATACCGGCTTAAAATGGAGGGCTGGCGCCTGACCTGCTGGCGCGCGTCTGCGACGCGCGCCAGCAGCGAGGAAAGATGGTGTACCCGGCGTCGGGACGGCAGGCTTTTGGGCGAAAGATGGCCCTCTTGACGTTGGAAGAATAGAGTTTTGGGTGAAAGATGGCCTTCCCGACGTTGGAAGGATAGGGTTTTGGATGAAAGACGGCCCTGCCGACGACAGGAAGGCAGGATTTTGCCCCAAATCCGGCCTGCCCGCTGGCGCGCCAGCAATCCTAACCTCACGAAACCCCTGCGGGGCGGGCTCCGGTTCGCTTGAAGCGCCAAGCCCGGCCGGACGACTCGTACCCCGGCCTGGCAACCGTAGTAGTTCGGGGCCGACCCCAACTTACTCCTCGCGCAGGGCCACGGCCGGGTGAATGGCCGCCGCCAGCCGGCTGGGGTAGAGGGCGCAGCCGGCGGCCAGGGCATAAAGCAGGCCCGTGGCGAGCAGCATGGCCGTGACGTAGGCCCCAGCCGGCACATCGAACACGCCCAGCAGCGGAAACTGCACCGCCAGCAGCAGCCCCAAAAGCAGGCCGAACGTGGTAAGGGTGAGGATTTCGCCCACGATTTGCCGGCTGATGGCCCCGCTGGTGGCACCCATGGCCCGGCGCAGGCCCAGCTCGCCGCGCCGCTGGTTGATGTTGAGCCAGAGCACGCCGAAGAGGCCCAGCATCACGTTCCCAATCAGAAACAGGCACACCACGCCCAGCAGCGCGGGCAGCGTGAGCAGCGTCTTGAGCAGGGTGTGGCGGTTTTCGGCCAGCGGGGTGGTGCCGCTCGTCCAGCCCGCGCCCAGCAGGCGGATGTCTTCGTTGATTTGCTTTTCGAGGGCCGCGCCCGCGCCGGGCCGCACCCGCACCAGCAGGCGGAACATGGCCTGGGCCGTGTCCTGCGGGCTCACGTAGCGGAAGGCGGCCGGCTGCGGGTCGCTCAGCTCGCCCCCGGCGCGGTAGGGGCCGCTCACGCCGATGACGCGGTATTCGCCTTTGCCGTCGCGCACCATGTGGCCCAGCGCCGACCCGCCCCCAAACAGCGCCGCCTGGGTCATTTCGGTGATGACGATGGGCGGGCGGGCGGCGGCCACGTCGTCGCGGCTGTCGAACCAGCGGCCCGCCACCAGGCGCAGGCGCACCACTTGCGGCAACTCGGAGCCGACGTGGTAGATGTCGCCGTAGGCCTTTTTGGTGCCCTTGCCGGTGTCGAAATCGGTGGTGTTGTTGTTGAAGCTGAACGGCGTGTTGAAGTTGGTACGCGTCGCGCTCACCACGCCGGGCGTGCTGCGCAGGCGCTGCAACACCTGCTGCAAGGTGCCGAGCTGCGCGGCCCGGGGCTGCGTGCCGGCGTTCAGGCTCAGCTCCCACACGTCGTCGTAGGCAAAGCCGAGCGGGGCCTGGTAGTTGCGCCACATGTACGCGCCGAGGCTGCCCACGGCAAAGAGGACAAAAAAGGCCAGCACCATTTCGGCGATGAGCAGGGCGCTGGCCCGCTTGCGGTTCCACATCAGGGTAATCAGGTGGCGTATCATGCGGCGTTTTCTCCTTTCAGGGCCTTCACGGCCTGTAGTTTCGACATTTTATAAGCCGGGTAAGCCCCCGACAGCACCCCAAAAAACAGCACCACGCCCAGGGCCACGGCAAACACCCGCCCGTTGAGGGCGTAGGTGGAATAGGGCAGGAAATGGCTTTCGTTGAGCAGCCCCAGCGCGCCCGCCGCCAGCCCCAGGCCCAGCACCCCGCCCAGCAGCGTCAGGAAAATATTCTCCAGCAAAAACTGCCCGACCAGCGTGCCCGCCGTGGCCCCAAAGGCCTTGCGCACCCCAATTTCGGCCGAGCGTTCGAGCGTCCGGCTCACGTTGATGTTGACCAGGTTCAGGGCCGGCAGCAGCATGAACAGCAGGGCCAGGCCCAGCATCAGGCCGGCAAAGCGCCCCACCCCGCCCTCGGCCCCGGCCTCGCTGTCGAACCGCGCCGTGAGCGAGCCCAGCTGCGTTTGGGCGTACGAATTCACCTTGCTGTACGTCTTGGGGTCGGGCAGCGGCACGCGGGCGATGACCTGCTGGTACTCGTCCTTCACCCGCTGCACGTCGGCCGTGCTCCGGGCCAGCACGATGGCCTGGTAGCCGCCCTGGTAGTCGGGGTCGCGCAGGTTGTCGGTGCTGGTCGTGACGGGCGTCCACAGCTCGGCGTAGGTGTTGACGCGCGCCACGGGCACGTCGCGCACCACGCCCACCACGCGGTAGGGCACGGCCTCGAGCACCAGGGGGCGGCCCGCCACGCCCGCCGCCGTGCCAAAGTAGCGCCGGCTGGTGGCTTCGGTAATCACGACGACGTGGGCGGCGGCGCGCACCTCGGCGGCGTTGAAGGGCCGGCCTTCCACGAAGTCAAAGTCGAGCAGCTGCCAGAACTCGGCATCGGTGGCCTTCGAGTCGAATTTCAGCACCTGCTGGCCCACGTAGGCCACCGTCGTGCCCCAGTTCGCCTCGCTGATGGACACTTTTTCCGGGGTGCGCAGCGTGCGCACGTACCGTTCCAGAAAGGCGTAGCCCATGCTCGAATTGCTCTGTCCGCCGTCGCGGTACAGCAGCTGCATCCGGTTGACGAACAGGAGCCGGTCGACGCGCAGCTCGGGCCGGTGCGGCCCCGCCGTGAAGTCGAACATGGTGTAGACCACCAGCAGAATCATCAGCGTGAAGCTGATGCCGAACAGGCTGATGGCGGTGAAGAACCTGCGGCGCAGCAAGACCTTCCAGGCGATTTTTAGGTAAGAAAGCAGCATTAGGGTTTGGTTTGATAGGTTACCAGAACGTCATGCTCATCTGGCGTCCGCGCAGCCGAAGCATCTCGCGTGCATCGTTGAACGAAGGCTGATTACTGCTGCACGCGAGAGGTCTCGGCTGCGCTCGACATGACGTTCTGTTGGACTGTTCGCTGATTTTACCCGACCTGGCTGCCGTCGAAAAGGCGCACCAGGCGCTGGGTTTTCCGGGCTTGCTGCTCGTCGTGGGTCACCATCACGATGGTGGTGCCTTCGCGCCGGTTCAGGCCCAGCAGCAGGTCCATGATTTCCTCGCCCATCACCGAGTCGAGGTTGCCGGTGGGCTCGTCGGCCAGAATGATTTCGGGCTCGCCCACCAGCGCCCGCGCGATGGCCACCCGCTGCCGCTGCCCGCCCGAAAGCTGGCTGGGAAAGTGCGCGGTGCGGGCGCTCAGCCCCACTTTATCGAGGGCATTGAGGGCGCGCTGGCGGCGGGCTTTGCCGCTCAGGCCGGGCCGGTAGAGCAAGGGCAGCTCCACGTTGTCGACCACCGACAGGTCGTTTATCAGGTGGTAGCTCTGGAAGACGAAGCCCATTTTCAGGTTGCGCAGCCCGGCCAGCTCCTTGTCGGAATACGACTGCACGGCGCGGCCATCGACCTCAATCGTGCCGCTGGTGGGCTCGTCGAGCAAGCCCATCAGGCTGAGCAGCGTGGACTTGCCGCAGCCGCTGGGCCCCATGATGGACACGAACTCGCCGCGGCTAACGGCGAGGTTGACGCGGTTCAGGGCCACGGTTTCGATGGTTTTGGTCTGGTACACCTTTTCGATGTTGATGAGCCGGATGATGTCCGCGGCCGCGGCTGGGGCCAGCGGGGCTTCGGAGGGGGCAAACTGGTTGCTGGGCGCAGTCGTCGGAGTCATGAGGAAAGCAGTTGGTTGGGAGGGGACATTTCGGGCCGGCTGTCCGGTTTCAGGGCGAAAGCTGGTGTCCTGTGTAGTAAGTAGCCAAGGGTTGTGCCAATTGAATACAGTATTATTTATCAACGACTTATGCTTGAATCAGCAAAATCAGGAAGGATAAATGTTGTCCATAAGCGGACAAGGTGTTCAGATATGAGGCGGTGGCTGGCTGGGCTTCCGCACACAGTTCAGGCGGTTTTCCCGCAGTGTCCGCAGTGTTAAACCGCAGTGTCCGCAGTATCGGGCTAAAAAAACACTGCGGACACTGCGGTTTAACACTGCGGACACTGCGGGAAATTTTGATGCGGAAGTCCTGCCAGGCCGGCGGAAAGTTTTTTTATCGGGTTAAATATTCATAAATTGTATTGCTTGTATCAAACTCATTAAACCCCCGTTCCCATGCCCACGACAGCCACCAGCATCAGCGACGAAATCCGGCAGGCCAATGCCGCGTTTGAAGCAGCCTTTGGGCGCCACGACGCCGCCGCGCTCGCCGACTTGTACACGAGCAACGGCACCCTGCTCCCCACCGGCACGGACCCGATTCACGGGGCGGGCGGCATCCAGGCCTTCTGGCAGGGCGCCATGGAAATGGGCATTAAACGGGTGAAGCTCAACACCAAAGACGTGGAAGAGCTGACCGGCACCGCCATCGAGCTCGGCAGCTACACCCTGTTTGGCGCCAACGAGCAGCCGCTCGACCAGGGCAAGTACCTCGTGGTTTGGAAAGAGCAAATGGGCCACTGGAAGCTGCACCAGGACATCTGGAACAGCAGCCTGCCCGCGCCCGCCCAGGAGCCCAAATAGGCAGCAATCTGGCCGGGCTTCAGCGGTTGGTCAGCAAGGCCCGCTGAAGCTCAAAATCATACAGCGTGAGGGCGCGCAGGCGGAAGTGCGCCACCCAGCAGGCCCGCAGCGCGAAGATGTAGCCGCGCTTGGCCCCGTCTTTGGCCCCCGAGGCCAGGCTCAAATCGGTGAGGCTGATGCGGCCCAGCAGGTAGGTGGCGCGGGCGATGTCGTAGCGCCGCTGGGCCAGCGAGTCGGCGCGGCCGGCCAGGCGCAGCTGCTCGCTCAGGGCGGCCACCTGGCCGGCCTGGGCCAGCACGGTTTGCTCGAAGCTGCGTTCTTCCTGGGCCACGGCGTGCTGGGTTTGGTCGCGGTTCAGCTCGGCGGTTTTGACGAGGGCCTTTTGGCGGCCCCAGTCCACGAGCGGCAGGCTGAAAGCCAGGCGCACCTGCTGCTGGTTTTGGAGGTTGAGGTAGGTTTCGCCGAGTTTTTCGGCCTGGTTCACGTAGCCTAGGTTGGCGGTGAGGGCGGCTTGCAGGCCGGTGGTGCCTTTGGCCTGGGCCACGTCGCGCTCGGCTTGCAACAGCCGGCGGCGGAAGGCCAGCGTGGCGCTGCGGTTTTGGCGGGCCTGGGCCAGCGCCAGGGCGGGCGGCACCGCCGGCCGGGGCGCGGGGCCGGGCACGGCCAGGGCGGGCGCGTCGTCGGTGCCGGGCAGGCCGGTGTAGGCTTGCAAGTCCACGGCTGCGTTCTGGGCATCGAGCTGGGCCTGGGTTTGGGCCTGGCGGGCGTCGAGCAGGTTCAGCTCGAGTTGCAGCAGGTCGCTTTGCGAGAGGCGGCCCAGGCGGTAGCGCTCCTGGCCGATGCGCAGCATGTCGGCCGTGGCCTGGGCATTCTGGCGGGCCACGTCGGCGTTCACCTGTTGCAGCAGCACGTCGAAATACAGCTCCGTGACGCGCTGGGCGATGGTTTCGCGTTCTTCCGCGTACTGCCGCTGGCTTTCCTGGTAGCGCAGCGGCTCGATGCGCCGGGCCCAAAGCAGGCCATTGAACTGCCCCAGCGGCTGGGTGATGCCGACGGTGAACGGCTGGTTATTATACCGCCGCAGGTTGCCGTTGAAATCGTCGAACCGCTGCACCACCGAGCTCACGTAAACCTGCCCGCCGGTGAGGCCCACGTTCTGGCTCAGGTTCAGCCCCAAATCGGAGCTGTTGACGCGCACCGACTGGAAGCTGGTGGTGCCGTCGGGCTGCACCACGGGCGCAATGGCGCGGCTGAAATTGGGCAGCGTGCCCTGCAAGCCCAGCTGCGGGCGGTAGTTGGCCTGGTAGCCGCGCCAGGCCCAGTAGCTGGTTTCGCGCGTGGTGGCGGCCTGCTGGCCCACGGCCGAGTGGTCGAGCGCCTGGGCAATCGCGGCGGGCAGCGTGAGGGCCGGCGCCAGGGTTTGGGCCGGCGCGGGCTGCTGAAGAAGCACGAGCAGCAGCAGGACTAGCCAACGGCGCGGCTCCGGCGCCTCACCCCCCGGCCCCCTCTCCGGTGGAGAGGGGGAGCCTGACGATTGAAGCTGGGCGGCTTCGTGTTTTTTGCAGAAAAAAGGAGAGAAAGGCATCAGCGTGCTTAGTGAAGAACTACAAGCGTTTGTCAGGCTCCCCCTCTCTTCGGAGAGGGGGCTGGGGGTGAGGCGCCGGAGCCGCGCCGTTAGTCGTGAAGGGTCAGCTCCGGCGTGTCGAAATGCTCTTTCATGTCCGACACCACCACTTCCTCCCCGGCCCGCAGGCCGCCCGCGATTTGCACGAAATCGAAGTTGCTGTCGCCGAAGCGCACCGTGCGGCGCGTGGCCCGGCCGTCGTGCACCACAAATACCGGCTGTTCCTTGCCGCCCTGGTAAAAAGGGCCGTTTTTCAGGCGCAGCACGCCGTGGTGGGCGCGGGTCACCACAAACACGTCGGCCCGCAGGTTG
>CAXTCS010000129.1:10247-11778 GCA_964242365.1 uncultured Hymenobacter sp.
GCGCAGCACGCCGTGGTGGGCGCGGGTCACCACAAACACGTCGGCCCGCAGGTTGGGCCGCAGCGCGGGGTGGTGCGGGTTGTTGAGCTGGGCGTAGAAGGTAACCACGCCTTTTTCGACGGCCGGGCTGATGCTGGCCACCGTGCCGCGCAGGTTGGCGTCGTTGATGCGCACCACCACCGAATCGCCGGGGTGCAGGGCGTCGGCGTAGGAGTCCGAAATCGTGGCCCGGACCCGAAAACTGCTCAAATCGGCGACCCTTGCCAGGGCGTCGCCGGCCTGCACCGTGCTGCCGAGGTTATCGTTCACCCACGTGAGCACGCCCGGCTGCTGGCTGCTCACGTTGGCCTGCCGCAGCTTGGTGGCCAGCTCCGAAATGCTGCGCTGCTGCAACGACACGGTGTAGCCCAGCTCGCGCACGTCGGCCGCGTTCGAGCGCTGCTGGGTGTGCAGCTGGCGGGCCAGGCGGCCGGCTTCCAGCTGCGCCACGGTCAGGTTCAGCTCGGCCTGGCGCACGTTTTCGGCCGTGCCACCGCCGATTTTCAGCAGCTGCTGCTCGTCGCGCAGGGCCGATTGCAGGCTGCGCACCTTCACGGCCTGCACCTGGGCCTGGGCGCGCAGGTCGGTGAGGCTGCGTTCCAGGCTCAGCTGGAGCTGCGAATTTTTGTTCTGGTTGCGCAGCTGCTCGTCGTCGAGCTTGGCCAGCGCCGAGTTGGCCAGCGCCTTGTCGAGCTCCAAAATGGTTTCGCCCGGCTGCACCCGCGCCCCCACCGCCACCGCCACCCGCCGGATGGTGCTCTGAATGGGGCTGGTAATCACGGCCTCCCGGCCCGGAATGATGGTGCCCGCCGCGGTCAGCGAAGCTTCGACGTCGCCGGTTTCCACGGTGGCCGTCAGGATATCGTTGCGGCGCAGGCTGGGCTTCAACACCGTGCGGAAAGCCAGCACGCCCGCCAGGGCCAGCGCCGCCAGGCCGGCTACCAGGAGCCAGCGGCGGCGCTTTCGTTGGTTTTGGGTAGAAGTAGCAATGGCTCTGTCCATTTTCGTGCAGGAATGAGAAGGGTTCCTGCACTTGAGGCCAAGGGACGTGCCGTTTTTATAATCCGTTGACCTTCAATAATAATGATATAAGCAACATGGGTCGGGCACTAAAAAAGGTGTCCATTTACGAACACCTTGCTCCTAGCCGGACACCCACCGCCGCTCAAGAATTTACCCTCGAAAAAATGGCGCTTTTTCCAGCCCTAACCTAATAATATCAGCCTACGCCAACACCTGGTACACCGCCAGCGCCGCCACGTAGGCCAGCCCGGTCATATAGAGCAGCTGCGCCAGGGGCCACTTCCAGCTCTTGGTTTCGCGGTAGGTTACGGCCAGCGTGCTCATGCACTGCATGGCAAACACGTAGAACACCAGCAGCGAAAATGACCGCGCTGGCGTGAAAAACGGCTGCCCGTGGGCGTCTTTTTCGGCCCGCAGCTTCTGTTGCAGCGTGCCCATGTCGGCGTCCTGGCCCACGCTGTAGATGGTG
>CAXTCS010000130.1:0-11544 GCA_964242365.1 uncultured Hymenobacter sp.
GCAGGTCGATGGCCTTGCCCACGTAAATGATGCCCTCGTCGTCGAAATACTTGTAGACGCCGGGCTTGTGGGGCAAGCCGGAAATTTGCTCTTGCAGTTGGGGGTTGGCTGCCATAAATCGCAGATTGTCGCTGATTAACCGTGATTACGCTGATTCAGACGGCTTGTTGGGAAGGAAAAGGCAAGGCCTGGAAGGCCCGGCAGTGGAAACGCCAATGCGTTATGGGTAACAAAAAATGACCAGCAAAAGTCGCCGGTCATTTCCTCGAAAATAGCGGATTAGCCGTGACCGCCAAAAAATCAGTGGAATCACGGCTAATCAGCGACAATCAGTGATTCTAGATGTCCTGGTCGTCGAGGGCGCCGGGGTCTGGCAGGGCCATTTTCTGGTCGGCCGGAATGGTGTCGCGCTGGCCGCCGTAGTACTTCGAGCAGTCGATTTCGATGCTGAGCGGGGCCGCCGGCTTGGGGAAGGGCGCGGTGCTGATGCCGAGGCTTTTGTCTTTGTATACCTTCTGCATGAACAGGCCGTAGAGGGGCAGCGCGAGGCGGGCGCCCTGGCCGTAGGCGCCGGTGCGGAAGTGGATGCTGCGGTCTTCGCCGCCAATCCACATGCCGCAGACGAGGTCGGGGGTGATGCCCATGAACCAGGCGTCGGAGTAGTTGCTGGTGGTGCCGGTTTTGGCCCCGATTTCGTAGGGGAATTTGAAGCCCGTGTGCAGGATGGTGCTGGTGCCGCCGGGCTCGGTGGTGCTGGCTTGCAGCATGTAGGTCATCAGGTAGGCGGTTTCTTCGCTGAGCACTTCCTTGGTTTGGGGCACGAACTCGCGCAGCACGTTGCCGTTTTTGTCTTCGATGCGGGTGACCATGATGGGCGACGTCCACACGCCTTTGTTGACGAAGGTGGCGTAGGCCCCGCACAGCTCGTAAATGTTGCAGTCGGACGCGCCAAAGCCGATGGCCGGCACCGCGTCAATCTCCGAAGTGATGCCCAGCCGCTTGGCGTAGGTGACGATGGTTTCGGGCGTGAGCTTCATCACCAGCCACGCCGTGATGGAGTTCATGGAGCGGGCCAGGGCCTGGCGCAGCGTGAAGACGCGGCCCGAAAAACCGCCCTCGAAGTTGTGGGGCGTGTAGGGCGCGCGGCCCGCCACGGCCGGGAAAGTGGTGGCCACGTCGGGCCGCGGGTAGCACGGCGAATAGCCCTGGTCGATGGCGGCCGTGTACACGATGGGCTTGAAGGCCGAGCCGGGCTGGCGCTTGCCCTGGCGCACGTGGTCGAACTTGAAAAACTTGTAGTTGGCGCCGCCCACCCAGGCCTTAATCTGGCCGTTGAGCGGGTTCATGGCCATGAAGCCGGCTTGCAGGTAGCGCTTGTAGTAGGCCAGCGAGTCGAGCGGCGACATCAGCATTTCCTTCTCGCCCTGCCAGGTGAACACCGGCATCTTGTACTTCTTGCGCAGGTAGTAGTTCACCGAGTCGCGGTTGCCGTCGTAGATGTTCATCAGCGACTTGTAGCGCTGGGTGCGGCGCATGGCCGTGTTGAGAAAGTCGGGAATGACCTTGCCGGTTTCGTCGCGCCAGGGCAGCTGGCCCTTCCAGTGGGCGCTGAACCACTTTTGCTGCAAGGCCAGGTGCTCGGCCACCGACTTCTCGGCGTAGGACTGCATGCGCGAATCGACGGTGGTGTAGATTTTCAGGCCGTCGGAGTACAGGTCGTGGTCGGTTTCCTTGGCCCAGGCCAGCAGCGACTTCACCACCTCGGCCCGGAAATAGGGGGCCAGGCCCTTGCTCGGGTTCTCGACCGAGTAGTGCAGCACGATGGCCTTGGCAGTGTCGGCGGCCAGCTCGGCGGTGGTGATGTAGTTCGATTTGGCCATCTGGCGCAGCACCCAGTTGCGGCGCAGCTTCGAGCGCTGGGGGTGCAGCACGGGGCTGAAGCGGCCCGGCGCGTTCACGATGCCCACCAGCGTGGCGGCTTCGGGCGTGCTCAGGTCCTTGGGCTTTTTGTTGAAAAAGGTTTTGGCGGCCGTATTGATGCCGAACGAGTTGGAGCCGTACTCGACCGTGTTGAGGTACATGCGCATGATTTCGCGCTTGGTGTAGTTGCGTTCGAGGCGCACGGCCAGAATCCATTCCTTGGCCTTGGTGATGAGCAGGCCCAGCTTGCCGCTGCCGTTGAGCGCGCCGTCGTTGAGGTCGGCGCGGGTGCGGAACAGCACCTTGGCCACCTGCTGGGTGAGCGTGGAGCCGCCGCCGTTGTGGCTGAAGGTGAGCACGCCGGTGACGGCCCGAAATACGCTCTTCATGTCGATGCCCGAGTGCTGCTCGAAGCGCACGTCTTCGGTGGCAATCAGGGCGTCAATCAGGTTCTGGGGCAGGTCTTTGAACTCGACGGGCGTGCGGTTTTCGTGGAAGTACTTGCCCAGCAGCACCCCGTCGGCCGAATAGATTTCGGAGGCCAGCTCCGAGCGCGGGTTTTCGAGGGTTTTCAGGTTGGGCATCCGCCCGAACAGGTTCAGGAAGTTGCCGCTCACGGCCAGCACAAACAGGCCCAGCCCCAGCACGCCCGCTCCAAACAGCAGCCACATGGTGCGCACAAATGCCGTGAACCGGCCGTTGCGCGCCGGTTTCAGGGGCGTCGGCTTGGAACGGCGGGCGGGGGGGGAGGTTGGCATAAGAAGCAAAGACGGAAATAATTCAGCAAAAATAAAGCCCCCGGCGTTGGTCGGAGGCTTTATTTTGAAGGAGCGGGTGGCGGCCGTTGGTCCTCCGGAGCACTCGGCGATTGAAATAGAACGCTCCGGAGGACCAACGGCTACTTGTACACGCGCTGGTAAAAACTCAAATACCCGGCCAAATCGCCGGAGGCTTGCAGCAAGGTCAGGTTTTCGAGGCTGATAACCAGGGTTTGGTAGCCGGCCCCGCGCAGGCGCGCCAGCGGCGACTGCGGCCCGCGCAGCTTGGTGGCGTAGCTCTGGGCCACCTTGGCGCCGGGCAGCGCCCGCACCACCACCAAATCCTGGTCGGCCCCGAGCGCCGGCGTTTCAATCCGCAGGTTGTTGGACCGGAAAAACCGGTTGTTGTAGGTACCCAATTGCGCGGCCAAATCGGGAGCCGCCGGCGTGGTCTTCGGGAATACCAGCACGACCGCGTGCGCCGCGCTCAGCTGCGTGGCGTAGGCCGTGGTGGGGGCCGGCGGCGTGGCATCGGCAGGCGCAGCCGGTGTTGGTGCTGGGGTGCCGGCCGGGGCCGGCAGCGTTGCCGGTGCTGCAGCGGGCGCCGCACCAGTTACCTCCGGTGCCGGGGTTGCCTGAGCTGGTTTGGTGGTTGGGGTGGTGCTGGTCGGGCCGGCGGGCGTCGCCGGGCCGGTTTTGGTAGCGCCGGGCTTCGGGGCGGCCTTGGTTTTAGGGGCCGAAATACCCTCTTTGGACGGAGGCAGCACCGGCGCGGCGGGGCCCAGGGCTTTGGCCGGGCTTTCGTCTTCACGGTAGAAAATACGAATCCGATTATCCACTTCGCCGGGCCGGAAAACCGACACCACGGGCTTTTCGGTCGAAGCCAAGGCCCCGGCAATCTGGCCGGCATCCTGCTTTTTGTAGGTGTTGGCCAGCGCCTGGGCTTGCAGCACCAGCGGGCTATCCGGGTAGTCTTTGTAGAACTTTTCGACCGACGAGCGCGCCGTGAGCGGCGGCTGGGTGCGGATAACCAGCAGCGTTTTCAGGTACGCCACCCGGTCGTTCAGGTCGCTTTTGGGGTAGAGCTTTTCGGTGCGCCCCAGCACGGCCGAGGCTTTGCGAAACTCCTGGTTTTTGTAGTAGGTGAAGGCCGAATCGACGCGGCTGGCCACGGCGTTGTGCAGCGCTAGTTCGTGCTCACGGTACAGCGGGTCGGCAATCAGCTTGGCGTAGATGGACGTCGGGTACTCGCGCTGCAAAGCCGCGGCGTACTGCGCCATTTTCGCGGCGTCGGGCTTGTCCTTGTTGTATAAATAGAGCAAGTAATAGGCGTCCGCCGCGTGCTCGCCGCGCACGTAGCGCGTCACCTGCTTCTCGTAGGTTGCGAAGCCTTTCTCGCGCTCCTTCAGCTGCTCTTTGTAGATGCCGGCCAGCTCGTACAACGCGCCTTCCACCTGCTTGTTCGACTCCTCAAGCTGGGCCGGCGTGCCGGGGATGTCTTTGCGGTACTGGGCTATGAGCGCGTTTTTCTCCGCGTCGGGGTTGGCCGCGGCGGCGGTGGCGGCCGAGTCGGGCCGGCTGCCATTCACGCGGGTTTGGTCGTTGCCGGTGAGGGCCACGGGCACACCGCCGTTGGCCACGGCGTTGGGCGAGCTGCTGGCCTGGCGGTTGGTGCGCCAGTTGTCTTGCAGCTGCCGGTCGCCCCACTTCCGAATAAAGTCGGAGCGGGCCGTGCCCAGCGTGGCCGGGTTGTCGAAGTACCACACGCCCGTCGAGGCGGTCGCGGTCGGGTCGAACGCCAGCGGGTCGGCGGCGGTATTTCCGCTCCCGCCAAGCAAGGAGCTGGGGACGCTGCCCGTTTCCCGCGAGGCAAATTCAGTGGCCTGGGCCTGGGTTTTTTGCTGAGCGGCCAGCCGGGCGGCCTCCTGCTTTTTGGCGGCGATTTCGGCCTCGGCGTACGCGCTAAGCTGCTGGTCGAGCGCCTCTTTGCTCAGGCGGGCCAGGGCTTGCAGGCTGTCCTGCGTTTCGATGATGGTGTACTGCTTGGCGAAGTCCTTCAGAATGTCGCTGCGCTCTTTGATGGCGGCATACGTGCGGGCATCCGTCGCTAGGTTCTGCACCGTGCTGTCGTAGTAGGCCGCCGCGAGGCGGTATTTCTGGAGGTTCTCGTAGTAGATGCGGCCCGCCAACAGATAGGTATAGCTTTTCTGAAGCCGGTTGGTGGTGGTGGCTTTGATGGACTGCCGCAGCAGCTTCAGGGCCTCCGGGTAGTTCTTTTCGCGGTAGTTCACCCGCGCCATCTCGTAGTAGATTTTGTCGCGGTAGTCCTTGTTTTTGGGGTCTTTGAGCAGGCCCGCGAAGTTCTTGTCGAGCCGCGCCCGGTCCTGCTGGCTCAGGTCCGACACCTGCGCGAGCATCAGCTTGGACTCAAAATCCAGCTCGTACGGCGGGTTACGGGCCAGAATCTGGTCGAGCTGGTCGTAGGCCTTTTTGTTGTCGCCCGCGTCCTGGTACAGCTGCGCCAGCACATAGCGCGTCCGCGACCGCTCGTTCTTGAGCTCAATCAGCGGAATGGCTTTTTCGAGCTGCGGAATGGCCTTGGCCGGCTCGTCCGTCCGGATGTAGTAGTCGGCGCGGGTCAGGAACAGCTGGCGGGCGTCCTGCGGCAGCCCGGTTTCCTTGTCCAGCAGGTCCGACACCGCTTTGGCGCTCTCAAACTCGCCCTTCGCCACGAAGGTGCGCATCAGCCCAATCAACGCTTCGTGCTGGGCATTAGCGTCCTTGCTGGTCGAGTTCACGTACTTGAACGTCTGCACCGCGTCGTCGAACTGCATCTGGTAAAACCGCGCCCAGCCCACCAGCACGTAGGCATCGTCGGTCCAGTCGGAGCCCGGCCGGTGCTGAATCGGCATCGAAGCCTTCTTGATAATGTCGTTCAAATCGGCGCGGTTGGCGCGCACGGTGCCGCTGTCCAGGGTCGGGAACAGGGGCAGCGTCTGGTTGTAGTCGTTCACGCGGCCTTCGTAGAGCTTGCCCTCGGTGGCGTGCAGCTTCTCGCGGGCCAGAAAATAGGCGTTGTCGCGCGCAGCCACGTTGTTGACGGCGTGCGCCACCAGGTTTTTATCCGACGCGCAGCCCGCCGCGGCCAGCCCCAGCAGCCCTAGGAGCAGCGCGGCCCAGCGGTATATCAGCGAATGATGTTGTGTCAAAGCCAAGAGAAAGGATGAAAGCAAGCCGTCGCCCCCGAAACGCCCCAAGCGCCCCGAAATGTTCGCCCGCGCCGGTTGGCTAACGTAGCCGAAGAGGTAAAATTACGTTTTTTCATTTCGGTTGGCGCGATGCCGTATAATGCCGGCGCGGTTGCCGGTACTTTGCCCGTTACCTTGCCGCTGTTGTCGCCTTATTCCACCCGCCATGTCGCCCGAACCGTCCAAGCCCGAAAACCCCGCCGACCAGGCCAGCAACGTGGCCAAATACTCCGGCATTGCCTTCACCATGCTGGCCATCATCGGCCTTAGCGCCTGGGCCGGCACCTGGCTCGACGGCCATTATCACAACAAAACGCCTTACTACACGGTAGGCCTGATGGTGCTGGGCCTATTTGTGGCCCTCTACCAAGTCATTCGCTCGCTGACGAAATAATCGCCGATGCCCCGGTTCCTGCTCTACATAGCGTCGTTTACCCTTGCCCTGGCCGCCCTCATCTACCTGCTGGGCGCGCAGTTTGGCCCGCACATCATCCATCCCTACACCGGGCGCGTGCTGCTGCTGATGGCGCTGCTCACGGGCGGCACCTACTACCTCACGGCCCGCGTCACGGCCCTGAAGCAGGACTATTTTATTGCCGCCTATTTCGGCGGCGTGGTGGTGCGGTTTCTGGGGTCAGTGCTGGTGCTGGGCATCTACTTATACCGGGCCGGCGGGGTGCGCGACCGGGGCACCGCCAGCCTGCTTATTGCCTTCTTCGTGCTGTACTTTTTGTATGCCGGGTTTGAAATTTGGGCTATCCTTAGTAACTTGCGCCCGTTTTCAAAATCAGGGTAATTGGAGTTCCGGCCCCTTTCGCTGCCCCCGCCCCTAAGTCTGACTGAATGAAGCATTTACTGCTCGCCCTCTGTTTTCTCTTCACGTTGCCTTCATTCGCAGCCGAGCCCGAAACGGGCGCTGCCGAAGCGGCCAAATCGGAAACTTTCGACCCCGGCAAAGTCATCATGGAGCACGTGGCCGATGACCACGAATGGCACTTCGCCACGCTGGGCAACGAGCACACCGGCACCCACGTTACGCTGCCGCTGCCCGTCATCGCCTACCAGCCTGCCCACGGCCTGTCGGTGTTCTCGTCGAGCAAACTGCACGAGTCCGAAACCCAGACCTACGGCAACGTCAAGCTCGAAGAAGGCAAGCTCGTCAGCACCGACGGCAGCAAGCTCTACGACTTCTCCATCACCAAAAACGTGGCCTCGCTGCTGCTGAGCTGCGTGCTGCTGATTCTCATTTTCCGGGCCGCCGCCACCGGCTACCGCACCCGCCACGGCAGCGCCCCCAAAGGCGTGCAGTCGCTGCTCGAGCCCATCGTCCTGTTCATCCGCGACGAAGTGGCCAAGAAGAGCATCGGCCCGAAGTACGAGCGCTACATGCCGTATTTGCTCACCATCTTTTTCTTCATCTGGTTCAATAACCTGCTGGGCCTCACGCCCGGCGCGGCCAACCTGAGCGGCAACATCACCGTCACGTTTATGCTGGCGCTGGCCACGCTGCTCATCACCTTGTTCAGCTCGAACAAGTACTACTGGTCGCACATCTTCCGGCCGCCGGGCGTGCCGCTATGGCTGCTGCCCATCATCGTGCCGGTCGAAATCGTGGGCATTTTCATCAAGCCCATTTCGCTCATGGTGCGACTCTTCGCCAACATCACGGCGGGCCACATCATCATCCTGAGCTTTATCAGCCTGATTTTCCTGTTCAAATCGGCCATGGTGAGCCCGTTGTCGCTGGCCTTCGGCTTGTTCATCAGCTTGCTGGAGTTGCTGGTGGCGCTGTTGCAGGCCTACATCTTCACGCTGCTGTCGGCCATGTACATCGGCGGCGCGGTGGAAGAGCACCACGACGCCGACTTCCAGATGGGCTACGACGATGGGTCGGAAAATACCCACGCCGCCCACTAATCCCCGTTTTTCCTGCGAACCCGCGGCGCTCCTCCCCCCAGTCGCGATTAGCTGATTTTCAATTTCTTTTTTTCTCTTTTTTCCAAGTTTATGCTTCTCTCTTTGTTCTTGCAGGCTGTGGCCGCAGTAGCCGGCAACGGTAACAACCTCGCCGTAATGGGTGCCTGTATTGGTGCTGGTTTGGTGGCCCTGGGTGCTGGTGTTGGCATTGGCCGCATCGGTGGCAGCGCTATGGATGCCATTGGCCGTCAGCCCGATGCTTCGGGTAAAATCCAGACGGTGATGCTGATTGCCGCCGCTCTTATCGAAGGCCTGGCGCTGTTCGCAGTGGTAGTCTGCCTGCTGGTTAGCTTCAAACTGTAGAAGTAGCCGCTACAAGTTCGGCAGCCCGCTGGCGCGTCCGCCCCTCGCGGCGCGGCGCGGGCTGCTTTTCTTTTCACTGCTAACCTACTGATTCGATGGACTTAATCACCCCCCAATTAGGCCTGCTGTTCTGGCAGACGGTCCTGTTCCTACTGCTCCTGTTCATCCTCACCAGGTTCGCCTGGAAGCCCATCATGAGCGGGCTGCGCGAGCGGGAAGACAGCATCGAAAGCGCCCTGCGCATGGCCGACCAGGCCAAAATCGAGATGCAGCAGCTGAAAGCCGGCAACGAAAAGCTGCTCGCCGATGCCCGCCAGGAGCGCGACCGCATGATGCAGGAAGCCACCGTGATGGCCAACCAGCACCGCGACGCCGAAAAGGCCCGCGCCACGGAAGAAGCCAACCGCATCATCCAGCTGGCCCGCGAAGCCATCCAAACCGAGAAGAACGCCGCGCTGTCGGAGGTGAAAAACACCGCCGCCCAGCTCTCGCTCGACATTGCCGAGCGCATCCTGCGCCGCGAGCTGACCGACCCGGCCGCCCAAACGCAACTGGTGGATTCGTATTTGAAAGACGTTAAACTGAATTAGGTGATGAGGTAATAAGTTGTGAGGCGATGAAGTGTTGGTAAGCCAACGCATTCAATTACCGCACCTCATCACTTTATTGCCCCCTCTCCTCATCACCCAAAAATATATGGCTGACCAACGAGTAGCGGCCCGCTACGCCAAGTCGCTCCTCGACTTAGGCAAGGAGATGGGCACACTGGATGCGGTGAAAGACGACATGGACTTGCTGAGCAAGACCGTGGCCGAAAGCCGCGAATTGCGCCTGTTGCTGCGCAACCCGATTGTGAAGCACGATAAAAAACTGGCCATCCTCACCGCCATTTTCAAGGGCAAGGTGTCGGATGTGACCATGCGTTTCTTCACCATCCTCACCCAGAAAAACCGCGAGGCGGCGCTGGAAGGCATGGGCACCGAGTTTCAGGTGCAGTACAACGCGATGGCCGGCATTCAGATGGCGGAAGTGACTTCGGCCACGCCGCTCACGCCCGCCTCGCGGGCCGAGATTGAGAAGCTGGTCACCCAGCAGACCGGCCTCACCCAGGTGAAACTCACCGAGAAGGTGGACGCGGACCTCATCGGCGGCTTCGTGCTGCGGGTGGGCGACCAGCAGATTGACGATTCGGTGCGCACCAGCCTTCGGAAGATGCGCATCTCCTTGCAAGAAAATACTTATCAACAGAAGGCGTGATGAGGTTTTTGGTGATGAGGTGATGAGGTGGCCGGCTGTCGGTTCTTGATTCGTTGCTTACCTCATTACCCCATCACTCCATTACTTCATCACTTAGATTCCCAAAAACATGGCAGAAGTACGTCCGGATGAAGTCTCCGCAATCCTGCGGCAGCAACTGTCCAATTTCAAGTCCGAAGCCGAGCTGGAAGAAGTCGGCACCGTGTTGCAGGTGGGCGACGGCGTGGCCCGCATCTACGGGTTGGGCAAGGCCCAGGCCGGCGAGCTGATTGAATTCGAAAACGGCCTGCAAGGCCTCGTGCTCAACCTGGAAGAAGACAACGTGGGCGCCGTGCTGCTCGGCGACTACTCCGGCGTTCGGGAAGGAGCTACGGTGAAGCGCACCAACAAAATCGCCTCCATTAAAGTAGGCGAGGGCATTGTGGGCCGCGTGGTGAACACGCTGGGTCAGCCCATCGACGGCCGCGGCCCCATCACGGGCGAGCTGTACGAGATGCCGCTGGAGCGCAAAGCACCCGGCGTAATCTTCCGCCAGCCGGTGACCGAGCCGATGCAAACCGGCATCAAGTCGATTGACGCCATGATTCCGATTGGCCGGGGCCAGCGCGAGCTGATTATCGGTGACCGCCAGACGGGTAAGTCGGCCGTGGCCATCGATACCATCCTGAACCAGCGCGAGTTCTTCGAGCGCGGCGAGCCCGTGTTCTGCATTTACGTGGCCATTGGCCAGAAGGCTTCGACCATCGCCCAGGTGGTGCAGTCGCTGACCAAAGGCGGCGCGATGGACTACACGGTGGTGGTAGCCGCGCCGGCCGCCGACCCGGCGCCGCTGCAATTCTACGCCCCCTTTACCGGTGCGGCCATTGGCGAGTTTTTCCGCGACACGGGTCGTCCGGCCTTGGTGGTTTATGATGACTTGTCGAAGCAGGCCGTGGCGTACCGCGAGGTGTCGCTGCTGCTCCGCCGTCCTCCCGGACGCGAGGCTTACCCCGGCGACGTATTTTACCTGCACAGCCGCTTGCTGGAGCGGGCCGCCAAAATCAACTCTTCGGATGAGATTGCGCGGAACATGAACGACTTGCCCGACAGCATCAAGCACCTGGTGAAAGGCGGCGGCTCGCTCACGGCCCTGCCGCTGATTGAGACGCAGGCCGGCGACGTATCGGCCTACATCCCGACCAACGTGATTTCCATCACCGACGGCCAGATTTTCCTGGAGACGAACTTGTTCAACTCGGGGGTGCGGCCGGCCATCAACGTGGGTATTTCGGTTAGCCGCGTGGGGGGTAATGCCCAGATTAAGTCGATGAAGAAAGTGGCCGGCACGCTGAAGCTCGACCAGGCCCAGTTCCGCGAGCTGGAAGCCTTCGCCAAGTTCGGCTCCGACCTCGACGCTTCGACCAAGCTCACCATCGAGCGCGGCCGCCGCAACCTGGAGATTCTCAAGCAGCCCCAGTTTTCGCCCGTGAAGGTGGAAGACCAGGTGGCCATCATCTACGCCGCCACCAACGGCCTGCTCGACACCGTGCCCGTGAACCGGGTGCGCGAGTTCGAGAAGGAGTTCGGCCAGGTAATGAACTCGCGCTACCCCGACGTGCTCAAGGCCCTAAAAGCCGGCAAGCTGGAGGATAGCGCCACCAAGGCCATCCGCGAGGTAGCCAAGGATGTGTCGGCGAGCTACGCGGCGAAATAATTCGTTCTGGCCGTTGCCTCACCCCCTAGCCCCCTCTCCGATGGAGAGGGGGGACTAGTTTCTAGTTATTGCTAGTCCTAGGTGTTTTGATTTGATATAGCTTAAGTAAATACGCTTATATGCCGCGCTGCCTCGGCTCCCCCTCTCTTTTGGAGAGGGGGCAGGGGGGTGAGGTTCACGAGGAGGGCGACAACCACTATGGCAAACTTAAAAGAAGTCCGCAGCCGCATTCAGTCGGTGAACAGCACGCAGCAGATTACCAAAGCCATGAAAATGGTGGCGGCGGCCAAGCTGCGCCGGGCCCAGGACAACATCATCCGCATGCGGCCTTATGCCCAGCGGCTGAACACCATTCTGGCCAACCTGACGCGCACGGCCGATGCCGACA
>CAXTCS010000131.1:0-11482 GCA_964242365.1 uncultured Hymenobacter sp.
GTTTTACCTGCACTTCGGGGCCATTGTGTACCACCTGGGGCAAGTGACAGCCGCCCGTGGCCTGACTGCCCCGCGCTACCTGTGCTTCACGGGGCGCGGCAGCTTGTACCTGCGGCTACTGTGCCCCAGCAACTTGCGGCCGCTGGAGCAAGTGGCCAGCCTCATCCTGACCAAAGTAATGGGTGCGCCCGCGCCGGCCAATTTTAAAATCGTGCTGGCCGACGACCCCAAGCAAACCACCGCCAACGGCGGCGTGCTGGCCACCGGCCAGATTCCGCAGGACCCGCCCCTGGTGCGCCCCGTGGGCACCGGCATCGAGGCGGACAGCGGCGAGCACCACCTCGAAGCCACGGCCGTGACCGACGACATCAAGCAGGCCGTGCTGGCCAACGCCCGCGCCTGCCTCAAGCTGCTGCTCGAAGACCCCGAAATGAAGCGCCTGCAAGCCGACCTGGGCGTGAAAAACGACCCCGGCCTGGTGATGCAAACGCTGGAGCGCCAGCTCGGCGACTCCTTCAACCTCTACCGGCAGCAGTACGCCGACGTGCTCCGCGACGGCGATACCGTGCCGGAAACGCTGTTCTTCCTGCCCTTCAAAAACGCCCTGTATGAGCTATCCAAGGTGCTTCATGACGCGCAACCGCTCAACTAGCCGCCGCCGGGGCTGGTGGGCGCTGCTGCTGTTGCTGGCTTTGGGCGGCGCGCCGGGGGCCCAGGCCCAGCCCACTTCCCAGCCGGAGCCGGCCGCCTCGCCGCAAGGAGGGGATTTAGGGCCCTCCGACTCAACCGTCGCGTCGGCTCCGGTCACGTCTGCTCCCGCCGCGTCTGCTCCCGCCGCGCCGGCCTCCAACTGGCCGTGGGTGCTGGGCGTGCTCGGCGGCATTGCGTTGGGCGTGCTGGGCGCGCGGATGTGGGCCCGCCGCTCGGCACCCGCTGCCGGCCCGGCCCCGACGCCCGTTGTGGCGCCCACCTCCGGGCCCGGCTCCGAGCGGAAAAAGCCGGCCGAAAACGTTGTGGTGCGCCCGCCCGTGGTGCAGTCGCTGCGCAAGGTGCAGAGCAGCGAGCCCGGCTCCGCGCTGCCGAAGCCTTACCCGCGGCCATCGGCAACGGGGGGGAAGCCGAAGCAGCACAATCCGAAGAAACATTCCCCGTCGCGGCAGTCCCCGCCCTGGCCCACCAACGTTCCGTTCCGCTCCGCCGCCATGAATCCCACGCAACCGCCCGTGCCCCCCGCCCCCGACGACCAGCCCCTGGAAACCGGCCAAACCATCGAATGGGCCGCCCCCACGTCGACGCCCCCGGCCATTCAGGAGCTGATTGATGCCGGCGCCAGCGAGCATCCCACGACCCCACCCGAAGCGCCAGCCTCTGAGGTTGCAGCGGCTGCCGGGGCGCCGGTGGCGGCCACGGGCCCGGTGCACTACTACGCGCCGGCCCCCGACGTGCCCAGCATCGAGCACCGCAAGCTCAGCCCCAACCCGCTGCCGCAGATGCCGCTGCTCGTCACGCTGCCCCACGCCGAGGCCACCACGGCGCAGTTTTCCTTCAGCCCGCAGGCCGACCAGTCGCGCATCATCGGCAACGGCGTGCGCGAGCTGAAAGAGTTTTTTGCGTTCGAGCTGCCGCCCACCGAGCAGTTCACGAGCATCAAAAACCTGACGGCCGGCCAGCTGGAAAAACGCGACGACGCCTGGCACGTGGTGCAGAAAGCCGAAATCGCGCTGAGCTAGGCGGCGAACTAAGAGATTGAATCAACGTCATGCCGAGCGGAGCCGAGGCATCTCGCGTGGGGTAGTAACTCAATCGATTGGTTCACTGCTACACGCGAGATGCCTCGGCTCCGCTCGGCATGACGTTCCCTGTTCGTTCAACGACGAGACGCAAATATGCGTCTCTACGGTTTGTAGCCCCATTTTATGCTCTTACTTGAAATTCTGTTAATCCTGGCGCTGGTGGCCTGGCAGGCGGTGGTGTTCCTGCGCAACCGCCAGCTCACCGACCGGGTGGGCGTGCTGTACCCGGCCGCCGGCGCGGTAGCGGTGCAGCCCATTCCGTTCACGTCGGCCAATCCGGACAAAAACTTCGCCATTCAATACGATGCGCTCATCACCCGCGACGCCTCGCCGGAGTTCGGCCAAATCATCGCCGATACCAACGAGTACCTGCTGAACAACCGCGGCGCGGCGGCCGATTTTGGCATCCTGAAAGATATTTCCGAGCGCCACGCCGAGGCGCTGGACGACGAGATTCAGGCCCAGATTGCCACGCCGTTGTATCTGGGGTTGCTGGGTACGTTCACGGGGGCCATTTTGGGGCTGGTTTCGCTGGTCGGCAACCCGTTTGCCGACGCGGTGGCCGACCCGGCCAAGGACACGTCGTTTAGCAACGGCGACGTGCAGCACTTCCTCGGCGGCGTGCTCATCGCCATGATTGGCAGCTTGTTTGGCCTGGCTTTTACGCTGGCGGGCAACCAGCTGCTCAAGCAAGCCCGCGCCCTGCGCGACCGCAACAAAAACGCTTATTACACCTTTCTGCAAAAAGCGCTGCTGCCCAAGCTCAACTCCGACATGCAGGCCGGCATGAGCAATTTGAAATCGGTGCTGGATACGTTCAACGCCGAGTTCTTTAGCCAGATTCAAAACGATTTTTTCAGCAAAATCCACGAGTTTACGCCGCTCATCGCCAGCATCACCGAGAACGTGAGTGTGCAAAAAAACTTCCTGGAGCAGCTCGAAAAAATCGGGTATTCGGAGCTGGCCAACGCCACCATCAAAGTGTTTGACAGGGTGGACGAAAGCGCCCAGACGTTCGAGAAATTCCTGGGCTACCAGCAGGCCCTGAACAACACCGTGACCCACGGCGCCGAGGTGGCCCAGGTGATAACCGCGCTGCTCAACCGCCTCACTTCGCTGGAGCAGGGCCTCGCCAGCGTGCCGCAATACTTGCAGCAGCACGACGACGCGCTGCGCCAGCAAGTGGCGTTTTTCAGCCAGCACGGCAAGCTGCTGGCCGATTTGGGCGCGCAAATCCGCCAGGGCGTGAGCGAAGGCGTGCACCGCATGGATGTGGAGCTCGACGGCCGCCTGCAAGAGCTGCAACAGGAAGCCTCGTCGGCCCACGAGCAATGGCAGCGCCACTTCCGCGAGCTGAACAGCAACAACGTGTACCAAAAAATCACGGAATACCTCAACCCGTTCACCCAGCTTCCGGCCCAGCAAAAAGACCTGAACGTGCTGCAAGAGCGCCAGGCGGCCCTGTCGGCCCAGGCCATGCAGCGCATGGAGGCCCGCCTGCTGGCCGATGCGCAGCTGCAACAGCAGCTATTGCAGCAAGTAGACCGCACGAACAAGGTGCTGGAAGAAATTACCCGGCCCAACTGGTTTCAGCGCACGGTGTTGGGGAAGAAATAGATGCGCATATCCCTCCGCGTGAACCTCACCCCCCGGCCCCCTCTCCAAAAAAGAGGGGGAGCCCGACGACTTGTAGCACACGCTTTAGCTTGTGCGGCGTCAGGATAGTTGCCGCAACCGGGCACAAGCTAAAGCGTGTGCTACAAGTCGTCCGGTGCCGACTACAAAATCCGTGAAATCCGTTTAAATCCGAAAAATCAGTGATTTATGAGAGAGAGCCGAGACTTTTTCTGGCCCAGCTACGTGGACCTTATGACGGCCTTGTTCCTCATCATGCTCGTGCTGTTCGTGCTGGGTTTCAAGCGCTCCAACGACAAGCAGCGCGATAATGAGCGGCTGATTTCGGAGCTGAAAGTGCAGGTGCAGGAAAAGCGCAAGCTCGACGAAATCAAAGCCGCGCTCAAGCGTTTGGAGAGCAATTATTTCGAATATAACCCCACTTACAAGCGCTACGAGCTAAAGTTTCCGGTCACCTTCGCGCCCAAGAGCGACGTGCTGCCCTACGAGGCCCAAACCCCGCTGGTGAAGGCCGGCCGCTTCCTGCTGAGCCAGATGCAGGCCATCAAAACCGATGATAACGTGCAGTACCTCATTGTGGTAGAGGGGCGGGCGGCCAAAGACCTGCGCTACCCCGCCAACGACCCGCACAACCTCGACGGCCCGGCCGTGCGCCAGCTCAGCTACAGCCGGGCACTGGCCGTGATTCGGCTGTGGGAACAGGCGGGGCTGCGCTTCCCCGGCAACCTGGAGGTGGTGGCGGCCGGCAGCGGTTTCCGCGGGGCCGGCCGCTACACCGGTAGCGAGGAGGCGCTGAACAAGCGGTTTATTATCCAGATTCAGCCCAAAATTGGGTCGATTGGGAAGTAGTGGAAAGGGCAAGCTGTGTGTAGGCCGAATAAAAAGAACGTCATGCTGAGCGCAGCGAAGCATCTCGCGTGGGGTAGTAATTCAATCGCAAGAAAAGAATTACTACCCCGAGCGAGATGCTTCGCTGCGCTCTGCATGACGTGTTTCTTGCTGTGATTTAGGCAGGGTTTATCCCTTCAAAATCCCCTCAATTGCCGTCAATTCTTCCGGGCTAAACTTTAGGTTATCGAGGCAGCGGAGCGAGTCGTCGAGCTGCTCGGGCTTGCTGGCGCCGATGAGCACGGAGGTGACGCGCTCGTCTTTCAGGAGCCAGGCGAGGGCCAGCTGGGCGAGGCTTTGGTGGCGGGTGTGGGCGACGTCGTTGAGGCGGCGCACCTGGCCGAGGCGCTCGGGAGTGAGGTTGTTTTCGGTGAGAAAGCCCACGCCTTTGGCCACCCGCGAATCGGTGGGGATGCCGTGCAAGTACTTGTCGGTGAGCAGGCCCTGGGCCAGGGGCGAGAAGGGGATGCAGCCCACGCCGTCGGTGGCCAGCAGGTCGAGCAGGCCGTCTTCGACCCAGCGCTCGAACATGGAATATTTGGGCTGGTGGATGAGGCAAGGCGTGCCCAGCTCGCGCAAAATGCGGAAGGCTTCGGCGGCTTCGGCGGGCTCGTAGTTGGAAATGCCCACGTAGAGGGCCTTGCCCTGGCGCACGACGAGGTCGAGCGCGGCCATGGTTTCGGCCAGGGGCGTGTCGGGGTCGGGGCGGTGGTGGTAGAAGATGTCGACGTAGTCGAGGCCCATGCGGCGCAGGCTCTGGTCGAGGCTGGAAATCAGGTACTTTTTGGAGCCCCATTCGCCGTAGGGGCCTTCCCACATGTGGTAGCCGGCTTTGGTCGAGATGATGAGCTCGTCGCGGTAGGGGCGGAAATCTTCGCGCAGCATGCGCCCGAAGTTCTCTTCGGCCGAGCCGGGCGGCGGGCCGTAGTTGTTGGCCAAATCGAAGTGGGTGATGCCGCGGTCGAAGGCCCGGCGCAGGATGGCGCGGCCGTTGGCCAGGGTGTCGACGTCGCCGAAATTATGCCACAGCCCCAGCGAAAGGGCCGGAAGCCTGAGGCCGCTGCGGCCGCAGCGGCGGTAGGTCATGGCTTGGTAGCGGGCAGGGGCGGGCTGATAGGGCATCGAGAGTCGGGAAGAATGTGTCGGGCAAAAATAGCCCGCGCAGGAGAGGAAATAACTGATGGATTTTTAGCAAATCGTGACCCGGTGTGGTTTCGAGTTCGCACCTGGCAGGCTCGCGGCTTAGTGGAAGTCCTCATCCGCATCAGCTTTCACAAAAACCCGCCCTAACAGTGCAACAGGCTTTTCAGTCGGGCCAATTCGAGTGCCAAAGGCCGGCTCATAAACTGGGGCCGGTGGCCGACGTATGTTATTCCAGCAGCAGCTTGTGCTGTTCCACAGTGCCGTCGACGCGGAGCAGGCGCACCAGGTAGAGGCCGCGTGCCGGCAGGCCGGCCAGGTCCAGCGTGGGTTGGTTGAGGTTGATGGCGGTGCGCAACACTTGGCCCAGCGGGTTCAGCACCTGCACCTGCGCAATGGGCAGCGGGCCGGTGAGGCGCACCGCGTTGGTGGCGGGATTGGGGTAGAGGGTGTAAAGGATGGGCCGGGCGGGGGTAGTGGCGCTGGGGGTGCCCACCGTGAAGGTACGGGTCGTGACCACGTTCTGAAACTGGGCCTGAAAGCGCCATTGGCCGATGGGCGCATCGGCGGGAAGCGGGTAGCTCCAGTACCAGTACGACGCCGCGTAGTACTCGGCCTTCGACGAATGCGTCCAAGCCGCAAACACCGAGTTGTCGGGCCGGAAGATGGTGTACTGGGTTTGCTGGCCAGCCAGCTGGTCGTGGTAATACGCGGCAGCGATGAGCGTATGGCCGGGCAAAAAGGTGCTGCTTTCGTTGGGCGTGTCGGGGCTGGGGCAGGTGTTAAATACCGGTGCGGCGCTGTGCGTGAGCAGCGTGTTCACCGCAGACTCGTAGTACGCATGGGGCGAGGCCCAAGAGGTGGCTGCCGGGCTGCACGGGCCGCTATAGGGGTCGAGCACCGCGCCATCGGGGCTGTGCAACTCAAAGTGCAGGTGCGGGCCCGTGGAACTGCCTGAGCTACCCACCGTGCCCAGCCGTTCGCCCAGGGCCACGGTGGCGCCCACGGCTTTGGGGGTGAGGGAACCTCTTTTCATGTGGCCGTACCAGCACACGGTGCCGTCAGCGTTTTGCACGTACAGGGCGTTCCAATTGGCGTTCGACAGGACGCAGTTGCGGTCGAAATTGCCGTCGAAACGGCCCACGATGACGCCCGGCGCGGCGGCCACGATTTCGGCCTGCCCGCGGTCCATCATGTTGTAAGAAAACGGCCAGAGGAAGACATCGGTGCCGGCATGGTTGTAGCCGCCGCTGGTGTCGTAGGTTCGGACACCGCAGTTGAAGTCCTGTATGTCGTTGGGGAAATTCTCGTTGTGGTCTACGAAATTGCTGATGCCGTAGATGTTCGCGTAGTCGAAGCCATCAGCTTGGCGCAGGGGCCAGCTCAGGAGCACCGCTGCCGGCCGGGCGGCACCGGGCGCGGGTAGCACGCCTTGCTGCCGCAGCCGGCTAATGTTGGCGGCCAGCTCGGCCTCAATCTGCTGGCGCTGGGCGGCGCTCACGCACTCGGCAACGGGCGGATGGTAGCCGCCGCCCCCGGCCGGACTCCGGTCCTGGGCCGTTGCGCCGAGGGAACCCGCAATGAAACAGAGCAACAAGTAGGGGTATTTCATTGTGAAGAAAAGGCTGGGTAGATAAAGTTTCTTCCGCCAAATTGAGCTATTGGAAGGAGTTTACAATGAGGCTGTTTAGGGATTTATCAGCCGCTCCTGCTGAGTTTGTCGAAGCAGGAGCGGCTGATAAATCCCTAAACAGCTACAATCGCAGGAAGCGCTCGGTTGCTGGTATCAGGGCTTATTACATTATTGGGCTGGTCGCCGAGAAATAATGGATTGCCGCATTCCTCTAAGCTCCACTCGCAATGACAAGGGCCCGTTCCTTCAGACTACGGCCGGCGGTTGATGGCGTTTAGGTCTTCGAAGGCTTGCTTGAGGCGGGCCGAGAAGGTTTCTTCGCCTTTGCGGAGCCAGACGCGGGGGTCGTAGTACTTTTTGTTGGGCGAGTCGGCGCCGGTGGCGTTGCCGATTTGGCCTTGCAGGAAGCCTTCGTTTTTCACGTAGTAGTTCTTGATGCCTTCCCACAGGGCCCATTGCAGGTCGGTGTCGATGTTCATCTTGATGGCGCCGTAGCCGATGGCCTCGCGGATTTCTTCCTGCGACGAGCCCGAGCCGCCGTGAAACACGAAGTCGATGGGCAAGGCTTCGGCGATGTTGTGCTTCTGGCGCAGGTACTCCTGCGAGTTGTGCAGGATTTTGGGCTGGAGCTTCACGTTGCCGGGCTTGTAGACGCCGTGCACGTTGCCGAACGCGGCGGCGATGGTGAAGCGCGGGCTGATTGCGCTGAGCTGCTCGTAGGCGTAGGCCACTTCCTCGGGCTGGGTGTAGAGCTTGCTGGAATCGACGTCGGAATTGTCGACGCCGTCTTCTTCGCCGCCGGTCACGCCGAGCTCGATTTCCAGGGTCATGCCGATTTTGGCCATGCGCTCGAGGTAGCGCTTGCAGATTTCGATGTTTTCGGCAATTGGCTCTTCCGATAAATCGAGCATGTGCGAGCTGTAGAGCGGCTGGCCGTGCGTCTGGAAGTATTTTTCGCCGGCGTCGAGCAGGCCGTCAATCCAGGGGAGGAGCTTTTTGGCGGCGTGGTCGGTGTGCAGCACCACGGGCACGTCGTATAAATCGGCCATGAGGTGCACGTGCTGGGCGCCCGAAATACCGCCCGCGATGCTGGCCCGCTGGCCGTCGTTGCTGGCCGACTTGCCGGCGAAGAACTGCGCGCCGCCGTTCGAAAACTGAATGATGACCGGCGAGTTCACCGCTTTGGCGGTTTCGAGCACGGCGTTGACGGTGTTGGTGCCCGTTACGTTCACGGCGGGCAGGGCGAAGGCGTTGGCCTTGGCGTGGTGAAACAAGGTCTGCACTTCGTCGCCGTGCAGCACGCCCGCCCGCAGGCCGGTAAGGGTTTGGTCAGCCATAAAGAAAAAGTAAGCGGCAGCGCCGCGGTGAAAAAGCAGGGGAGAAAAACCGGGCCGCCCGGGCAGGCGCTCCGGCCGCAAAGTACGCTCGGCGCTGCCTAACCTGAAAGGCCCGGCCGCGCCGAATGCGGTGGCGGCCGGGCCGTGGCCGCCGGCCGGAGGTGAAGTTTGGCCGGCGGGCCGGCAGCGGGCCAGGACCGGAAAACCCCTCTTTTTTGGCCGGCCTCCGCTACGGAATCACCTCGACCCAGCCCTTGAACTTGCGGCCGTCGGAGTAGGTGACGAGGTAATAGTAGATGCCGCCCGCGCCCGCGCCGCCCCACTTGAAGCCGCGCTCGGCCGACTGAAACACCTGCTGCCCCCAGCGCGAGAAGATTCTGATGCCGGCGAAGCGGTGGTCGCAGAAGTCGGCCGGCAGGTCGGGCATGGCGAAAAACTCGTTCTTGGCGTCGCCGTTGGGCGTGATGACGTTGGGCGGCCGGAAATTGGCCGAATCCTCGGCGGGCACCAATTCAAAGCGCACCACCCGCTCTTGGGGCAGCGGGATGCAGGGGCCGGTTTCGGCCAGTTTGAAGTGCACCAGTAGCCCGCTGGTGGCGCCGACCACGCAGGTGGGCTCCCAGGCGAAGGTGGCCGCGGCCTGGCCCGTGCCGTTTTGGGCGGTGAAGACCATGCCCGCCGCCGCCAGGTCGAACCCGGTGCCGGTGGCGGTGAGGGCGAGCGGGTTCTGGTCGGCGTCGGTGCCGGCGAGGGTGGCGGTGTACCGCTCGCCCAGGGTAACGCGCACCACGGCCGGCGCGGCGTCGGATACCGGCAGGGGCGCGGGCGGGAAGCTGGTGGTGAGCACCGGGGCGGCGTTGGGGGCCGGCGTGGCGGTGAAGGCCACGCGCACGGTGTCGTGCTTGGGCAGGCTACAGCCGTTGTCGGCCACGATGAGGTCGACCAAGTACACCTGGCCCTTGGTGTCGGTGCATTCGGGAAAGCAGAGCGTGGTGGTGAGGGTATCGGCGGCCCCGGCGGCGCGCACCGTGCCGGTGGTGGTGGTGGTGAACGTGGGCCCCGCCGTGGTGAAGTTGACCGGCCGGCTGGTCAGGGTGAGCACCGAATTCGGGTCGGGGTCGGTGTAGCGGATGCTCAGGCAGCGGTTGCCGCCGGGCACCAAATGCAGGGTGTCGCGGCCGGGGCGGTACACGGCCCGGCCGTTGCTGGCGCGCACTTGCAGCTCGGGCGCCGTGTTGGTGGGGCAGCTCAGCACATAAAGCTGAAAGTCGCGGCGGGTTTCGCCGATTTTTACGCCGCGCCGGTACTCGGCGCAGCGCACCCCGAACACGAACAGGCCCAGGCTGGCGGGCCGCACCGTGAGGCGGCCGCTGTGCGCGTCGATGCCCAGCGTGGGGCTGCCCGGAATCTGGTTGGCGGTGCCCAGGCCCGGGTTCCAGGTGATGGTGGAGTAGGGGGCCGGGCCGGCCGGCGGGGCCGGGTTGGGGCCGGTGGCGTGGCCGTTGAGCGGCGTCACCATGTCGTAAATCAGCGAGTCGCCGTCGACATCCTGCCCGCCAAAATCGTAGTAAAACAGCTCGTTCCGGCACGCGTAGTCGCCCAGGGGCGGGAAGATGCGCGGGGTCGAGTCGAGAAAAGGGGCCCCGTTGCGCACCACGGCCGGAAATTCGAGGTAAAAGGTTTGGGCCGCCCCGCCGGGGTCCACGATGTTGGTGATGGCCAGGTTGCGGCAGCAGCGCTCGACGGCCACGTAGTAGCCGTTGGGGCTGTTGTAGGTAGCGGGGTCGAGGAGGATGTCTTTGACGTATAATATCTTGCGCGTGCTCAGCGAGCCCACGGTGCAGGCGGGGTTGGTGTAGTCGACGAACGTGTTGCTGGTTTTGGGCAGTATTACGGTCGTGATGCGCTGGTTGGTGGATTTTTCGAAAATGCTGGCCGCCAGGTTGTCGTCGAGCGCGCCGGGGCTGCCGTGGATGGCGTCGAAATACAGGTTGAGCGTGAGCGTATACGTGCTGCCCGATTTGTGCTGCAAGTCGAGCTCGCCGCCCACGATGTGCGTGGCCGAAGCGGCCAGGGGCCCAAAAAGGGCCAAAACCAGCAGCCCAAGGCGGCAAGAAGTAAAGACGGCCAGCAGCGTACGCTTCATAGATAGAGCTTCATCGATAGAATAGTAAGATAGCCGAAAATAATAAAATAATTAGCATTTATGAAACGGCCCTCCAGAGCGGCAGGGCTTGCGCGCCCGTGTTTCACGCAGTGTCGCGCAGGGTTAATCGCAGTGTTCCGCAGTGCCGTTCTACTAAACACGGTGCGGCCCGGCGTGAAACGTGGCGCGCAAGCCTGAAGCGCGGGGGGCAAGAAGCCGGCAACGAATTGGGCCAAAATTCACCCTGCCTTAATAATCAATTGCCTATCTTGCAGGCGCTATGAGCCCGAACTCGCCCGATTTCTTTGACACCGATGGCCGGCCCGAACCGACCGCCGCCGGCCCCGACGCCGAGCGCAAGCTAAAGGTGTGGGCCGTGCTCAACGCCGTCGAACAGGGCCTGATGAGCGCCGAGGAAGCCCGCGCCGCCTACGGCATCAGCGCCGAGGAAATGGAGGCGCACCGCGCCGGCTGGCTCGATTTTGAGGCCGGCAGCCGCTGAGCGCAGCGAGGCGGAATGGACTGATTTCGGGGCGGTGCCGGCCGTGCGCGCAAGCCGGGCCCAGCCATTCTGTCCGAGGGCAGCTATTGTTTAAGCTGGGCCGTGAAAAGCCTGCTAATTTGTGAAAAAGCGGGTTGACTGGCCAACTGCTCAACCGGCGGACTGCGGCTAGCGTATGGGGGCCGAAACAGGGCGGCTTCCGGTCTCCTCCGCGCCCGCGCCGGGGGTTAGCTTTGTCGGCCCACACCCGTTCCTCTTATGCAAGCAAATTCTCCGGCGGCGGCCACCGCGTTGCCCCAGCTGCCCAAGTCGCCCACCGGCATCGAGGGCCTCGATGAAATCACCGAAGGCGGCCTGCCGCTGGGCCGCCCCACGCTGGTGTGCGGCAGCGCCGGCTGCGGCAAAACC
>CAXTCS010000132.1:0-11283 GCA_964242365.1 uncultured Hymenobacter sp.
TCGACGAGGCGCTGCACGATGGGCTTGCCGGCAATCGGAATCAGGGGTTTGGGAACGGTGAGGGTGTGGGGGCGCATGCGCTTGCCCATGCCGGCCATCGGGACGATTATTTTCATCAGTGGTTAGGTATTAGTGGTTGGTGGTGGTAGTTGGTTGGTGGTAAGAACGTCGGGCTGGGCGCAATGCTCGGCCTGACGGGTAGCGTGCTGATAACTACACGCCCGTGCTTCCATACCCGCCGGCGCCGCGTTGGGTTGCGCCGAGCGCCTCGACGGGCTGCCAAACGATGGTTTCGTGCTTGGCAACTATCAGTTGGGCAATGCGTTCGCCGTCGTTCACCACAAACGGCACGTTGGACAAATTCACCAGCAGCACCCGAATTTCGCCCCGGTAGTCGGCATCAATCGTTCCCGGACTGTTCACCAGGCCAATGCCGTGCTTGACGGCCAGCCCGCTGCGGGGCCGCACCTGGCCTTCGTAGCCCACGGGGATTTCCAGGCTCAGGCCGGTCGGAATGAGCAGGCGCTCCAAAGGGCCGAGGGTGACGGAGCCCGCCGGCAGGTGCGCCCGCAGGTCGAGGCCGGCCGCGTGGGGCGTCTGGTATTCGGGCAGCGGGTGGCCGGAGTGGTTTATTACGGGAATGTGCATGAAGCAGGAGAAGGACGCGCGGGCAAAGATATAGCGGTTTCCAGAGCGGTTCTCCGGTTCGTGTACGCGGCGCGGCGGGCGAACCTCACCCCCGGCCCCTCTCCCAAGGAGCTAAGGTGTACACACAAGTGCTTGCGCGAGTTTCCACCCTTGATAGAGTTGTTGAAAATGCTGCCATCCATGCGTAAGCGTAATGACTCCGGGCGGGCGCTGGCTGGCCAGCCCGCTCCAGCCCCCGAGGCGGGCGATGCACCAGCTCACCCAGGCCAGCGAGGCGGGCGGGTGGGGGTTGCGCTGCTTTTCGGTGCGCCCGTCGAGGGTGGGGGCCAGCTGGTGCAGACAGGCCAGGGCGGGCGCGTCCAGCACGGGTTGCGGGGCCGGATTTTGGCGGCCGAGCACGGGTTGCATGACGGCCCCGGCGGCGGGCAGGGCCAGGGCCACGAGGCGCACCAGTGCCTGGCCGTCGGTCAGTTGACTGGCTTCCACCTGCAAGCCCTGTTGCTTGAGCACGCGAAAGAGTTGCTCCATCCACCAGCGCCGGGCGTAATAGCCCACGATGCGCCGGGCATCGGCCGCATCGGCCACGGCGTGGGTGGTGAGCAGGCACCAGTGCACGGGGGCCCCGCCGGCCGGCGGGGCGATTTCCTGCACGTCCACGGCCCAGCAGGGCAACGCGGCGGCCTGGCCCACGCGCAGGCCGCTGGGCCGGCGCAGGGCCACGGCGGCAAAGCGCACGGCCAGCGTGGCCACCCGCGTGGGGGCCGGGGCCGTGGCGGCGGTGCGGGCCACGCACACGGCGTAGCGGCCTTGTTCGGGGCCGGCCGCCAAGTGGCCCACCAGGTGGTCCCCCGGGCCGGGGCCGGCCAGGCGGCGGTCGTCGCGGCTGCGCACCACAAAGTCCAGGCCGGTGGCCACGAGCCCGGCCAGGGCTTCGTAGACATCGCCTTCCCGGTCGCCGACGAGGGTAATGCGCGTGGCCTGGGGCAGGCGCTGGCGGGTCTGCTGGCCGGCCACGAGCCACTTGTGCGACTCTTTCTCGGCCAGCGGCCGGGTGCGGTCCTTGCCGGGGGCCGGGGCGGCCGGCCGGTGCCAGTACTGCAAGCTGCTGATGCCCAGCACGGGCTGGGGCGCATCTTCGGCGGCGGCCAGGCACAACACCGGGTGCAGAAACAGCCCCAGGCCCTTGCCGGCCCCGCTCAGCGGCCCAACCGTGTCGGGGCGCAAGCGGCCGGCGTGGCGGCGCAAATCCAGTGCCGTCGTGTCGGTCAGGGCCAGCACATGGCCCGTGACGGTGCCCAGGCCGGCTTCCGCAGCCTGCGCGTCGAGCAGCCCCTCGACCGTCACGGCGGGGTTGGCCAGCAGGCGGTAAAAGCTCACTTGCGTGGCCCGGTCCGGGGCCAGTTGGCGCACCACCAAGCAGTGCCGTTGCTGAATCGCGGCCCGTAAAACCGCACTTTTTTTTCCAATCGAAGGTCGCCAAACTGTGCCATAGACTCAAATTTAATCGCGCCCCCGCACTTGTGTGTACACCCTAGCTCCCAAAGAGAGGGGAGCCGGACGACCTGTTTGCTATCCTGAGAACCGCTCTCAGTCAGGGCAGGCAGAACGGCCCGGACGCAAAAAAGCCCCGCCGGGCGGCGGGGCTTTGGGATAATCGCGGGGGTGGCCCGGCGTCAGGCCTTGGCGCGGCGGGCGCGCAGGCGCTTGAGGCCGTAGGCGCCGCCGGCGGCCAGCAGCAGCGACACGCCGCCGTCGAGGGGCACGCCGGTGGCGGGCGGGTCGGCGCCGGGGTCGGGGCCGCCGCTGCCGGGCTGGGCCAGGGCCACGGCGGCCGGCATTAGTACGCAAAAGGCCGCACCGCACAGCGCGTTGATAAAGGTCTGCTTAGTCATAATAGAGGGATGGACAACGGATGGAAAAAAACAAGCCGGGCCGGTGGGCCGGCTGCCTTCCCGACCGGAAAAAGGGGCCGGTCGGGGAGGGTAAGCGGGGCCGGGGTTATTCGACCACGACGCGCTTGACGACCGCGCCCAAGGTCGAGGTGAGGCGCAGCGAGTACACGCCGGGGGCCAGGCCCGATACATCAAACTGGGCATTGGCACCGGCTGCCGTCAGGGCCACCGTGCGCTGGGTTACGAGCTGGCCGAGGGGGTTGAACACCTTCACCGTGACGGGCGTGCGGCTCAGCTCGGCGGGCAGCAGCAGCGTGAAGCTGCGGTGGGCCGGGTTGGGGAAGAGCTGCACCTGGGCATCCAGGCTGGCGTTGTGGCTGGCCAGCACGTTGGCGGGGCCGAAAAACAGGCTGAAGCGGCCGGGCATGGTCACCGTGGCGGCCTGGAAAGCGTAGCTCGACTGCTGGCGGAGGTCGGTGCGCGTCCCGGTCTGGGTGTCGAGCAACAGCACCTGGGTGCCGGCCCCGAAGTTGACCAGGCTGGCCGCGCTCAGGGTGTAAGCACCGGCGGCGGGCACCTGCACGGTCAGCGGCACGGTGGTGGCGGCGGCCAGCGGCGCGAGGCCATTTATCGACAGCTCGCGGCTGGGGGCAACGCTGCTCAGGCTCAGGCCCGAGGTATTGGGCAGCTTAACGGCGTCGTAGCGGGCATCGAAAGCCGCCGTGGCGCCTTGCTCGAAATACACGTAGGCGTCGTCCAGCAGCGGGGTATTGCTGCCTTGCAGGCGCAGCTGCACCAGCGGGCGGGTGTCGGCCGTGGTGCGGTTAAACGTCGGCTGCGAGGCGAGGGTCGTGACCCGCACCGCGTTGTTGAGCCCGAAGCTGCCGGAGGTCTGGCCGTCGAGGACGCGGGCAAAGAAGCCCTGCATGGTGGCCACCAGCGAGTTGCCCGCGCCGTTGACGTAGCTGCGGTACGAGCCGGTGTACGGGCCCGAGCTTTGGTACACGTAGATGGCGTCTTCCATGTTGGTGCGCGTGACGCCGCTGGCCTGGCGGAAGTCGATGGGCGACGGGTACGGGTTGCCCAGCAGCTGCCAGCCCGCGTCGGGGCCCGCGCCGCGGCTCAGGTTGGTACGGCTCAGCGGGCCGTTGTTGAGCGGGCCGCGCAGGTCGACCAGCTCGTTGGCGTTGATGTTCACGGTGTAGCCGGTCAGAAGCGCCATCGGGTCGGCGGCCGTGGGCGAGAAGAAGCCTTTGTCAAACGCCGACAAGTCGGTGGCCGGGCTGGTGGCCACGCGGGCCTGGTCGTAGCCGTACACGGTGGGGAAGGGGCGCACCTTGGTGGCCAGCGCGGCCGTGTTGTAGTCGGGGTTAAACGTGGGGGTGAAGTTGGTCGTGGCCAGGTCGGCCAGGGTCGTGTTGCTCACCGGCGAGCTGTAGTGGCGGTAGCCGGCGGCGGTGTTCATGCTGGGGTCGATGTAGCGCTGCACGGTGGTGGTGCCGTTCACGGCGCCGCCGGTGTTGTCGACCAGGGCGGTGCCAGCCGCGTCGGAGAGCAAGGTCAGGGCCTGGCCGTTGGTGGCGAGGTTGCCGCCGGCCAGCGCCAGGATGCCGTGGATGCTTACCGCGCCGCTTTCGGTGGCGCCGGCTTCGTTAGTCACGGTCAGGCCCCAAAACTGGGTGCTGCCGCTGCCGCCGATGGCCTGCGCCGCACCGCCGCTCAGGCTCACGGTGCCCGCCGTGGCGCTGAGCGTGCCGCTGTTGGCCAGGTTGCTTTTCAGGTCGAGGGTGCCGCCCTGCTGCGTGAGGCTGGCGCCGGCCCCGATGGTGAGGCCGTTGGCGGCCGCGCTGCCGCTGGCAATCAGCGGGTAGGGCGAGGTGCCGGTGGGCACGATGGCATCCAGCGCGTTGGTGGGCACGCCGTTCGACCAGTTCGCGCTCGTGAACCAATCGGTGGTGCCCGCGCCAAACGGGTCGCCCAGCCAGAAGGTCTGGGTAACAACCGGAATAACCGCCGGCACCGGCACGGTGGCCGTGCTCGTGGTCGGCGAAATGGCGCCGCCGCGCGAAAGCCCGCGGCCGTCCAGCACCGCGCCGGTAATCAGGTTGATGGCCCCGTCAACCAGCAGCGTGCCGCGCATCACGGAGTTTTGCCCCAGCGTGACCAGGCCCCTTATCTGCCAGTACACGTTGCTGGGGTCGGCGCCGTTTACCGTGAGCACGCGCGAGTTGGCGCCCGTGGTCAGGGCGCCGTTCACCATGAGGAAAAATTTCGCGTTCGGGTCGCCGCCGCCGTCCAGAATCAGCGTGCCGGCCAGGGTGGTGGCTTGTTTCACGAAGTAAGAGCCGGGCAGCATCGTCACGGCCGGGGTGCCGCCAAATACCGCCTTTTCGGTGACGTAGGTAATGCCCGACATGTGGCCGTAGGCGGCCTGCACAGCCGTGGCCGCTTGGGTAGCATAAGTATTGCCCACGTGAATGGTGCCGTTCACCACGCCGGGAGGGAAGCCGTTGAAGGCCCCCGCGTTGGTGCCAATGTCGCCATTGATAACGCTTGGGCCGTGGTTGTCGACTGCTCCAACGGCGGTAAACAGCGCGAAGCTGGACGCGGCGCCCAGCGCCGGCGCGGTCTGTCCGGTGCTTGCTTTTGGAAATAGCAGGGCAACGGATGATAGGATAAGCAGGAAAGGTATTTTCATTTTTTTGAGTGGATAATGTGAAAAGATTTTCAAAGAAAATGGTAAATGCTTGCTTTAACAAAGTCGCAGAACGGCGCTTGCCGAGAATGGTTAGATGGATAATACCGTTGTGGTTAACGTTTCCCAATCCCGGAGTCATTTTGCCCATTTTATGTCGTTTCCCAGGCAAATTATCCCGTTTTGAGACGGATTTATTTTTTATTATTATTGTCAGTAAACCAACAAGTTTGCCGCGCTAAGGCCCTGGTTGACGCTTCTGCCTTGACGGCAGGGTCGCAAACTTTTTTATTTGCGGGCATTGTGGCGCCTTGTCGGGGGCAGCGCGCTGCACTGCTGCACGAGTTGCCGGGCGTTTTTCATGCTGTTTACGCCCCTGTCCATTAGGCTTTTTTGGGCATCTGGCATTCGGCCAGCAGACGAGCGAATTGAATTATTGCTGGAATATAATAAAGAAGCGCAGCGCGCCAAGGCAAGCATAGCGCCGCGCTTTGGCGCCTTTTTCACTTCCGCTCTTTATTGCAGCTGCGCCTTTATTACCAGCACATCGGGCTCTCGCAGGTAAGCGGGCAGCGCCGGGCTACCGGGCCCGGCAAAAACGGCTACCCCAACGCCCTGCCTCCGCAACGCCCGGTATTTGGGCTCCTCGGGCCACCAGGCATACACGTTGCGGCTGGAGTAAAACATGGCTTCCACGTCTTCGAGCGGAGGGGCATTGAGCACCAGGTAGCCGGGTGGCACCAAGGCATCGAGCCGCCGGTACACGGCGGTGTGCTGAAGCTTCTGTTGCCGCTCGCGTAGTAGCGAAGCGCTGGCAAACGCGACGGTGTGATGCTTGAGCAGGGCCGCGGGCCGTAAATCAATCACCCCGACTACGACGGCCAGCAGCAGGGCTCCACTCCTTCTCCAGGCGGTGTTTCGTTGGGTTATCCACCTCGCTCCCTCTACCCAAGCCACTGCCGCTACCAGCAAAAGCAACGGGGCGACGACGTAGGTATAGGACACCATTTTGGTGGCCGCCAGCGAAAAGAAACCGAATACCAGGCCGCAAGTCACCAGCAGCGGCAGCAGCGGCCGGACCCGAAATCGGGGCTTTAGCAAGAGGCCCAGGCCGGCGGCAATCAGCAGCACGACCCACTCAAACTGGTACCACAGGTTGGCGAAGTAGAAATACCACGGGCCGCCCTTGTCTTCCAGCACCTGCCCAAAATGCCGCGACGCGTACAGCTGCTCGAAAGCGCTTTCGACCGGAAAACGGCGGTGGATGGAAAGTTGCCAGGGCAGGAAAACCGCCAGCGCCACCACGGCCGAGGCCCAGAGCCAGCCGTGCTCGCGGCCCTGCCGGCGGCGGTGAGGGCTGGCCAGAATGTCGGCGCCCCAGGCCCCGTACACCACCAGGCCCGGTAGCCATTTGCACAGCACCGCCGCGCCGGCCAGCAGCCCGACCAGCACTGCCCAGCCCGCCGGGTGCGCCTCGGGCTTACGACTTTCGTAGTAGGCCCACAGGCTGCTGGTTACGTAAAAAAGGAAGGCAACATCGTTGTGGTCCACGCTTTGCCAGCCGCTGGTGAGCTCCAACGGATAATAGGCCAACGCGAATAGCACGCCCGCGTGGTAGCCCACCGCCGGGCCAAACACGAAGCACCCAATCCGGTAAATCGGCCAAATAACCAGGGACCCCAGTAGCGCGCTGGGCAAGCGCAGCGCCAGCTCGTTCACGCCGAACCACTTCATACTACCGGCCAGCTGCCACAAAAACAGCGGTTGCTTGTGCAGCCACACGTGGTTGCAGCACCACTGGCGGTAATCGTAGGCCAGCACGGGGTCGGCGCGAAGGAGCGGGCGCGACCAATCGAGCAGCATGTTTTTGGCCACCAGGGCGTGGTAGCGCTCGTCCCAGCTATGCAGGAAAGGGTCGAGGATGGCCACGCCGAAGCGCAGGCTCAGCGCGGCCAACATCAGGGCCAAAACGGCCTGCCGCGGGTGTCCTTGCTGGTAGCGCATTGCACTTGCAACGAGCAGCAAACAGCTGATTATCAGAAGGGCAAGTGGCTGTTGCATTGACCCAAACGATGGAAATATCGAATTAACGCAAGTGGCGAATTAGGCAACCCCAGCCCCAGCGGGGCGGCATATTGGTAGAAAACCTTTAACGTCACGGATTTCCAAAGCCCCAGCAGGGGCGGCACTTGCCCCAACGAGTACCGCCCCGCCGGGGCTTTTGGCGCTCGGCAGGCTGGTTACTACCAATATGCCGCCCCGCTGGGGCTTGACCATATAGTCAGCAACTTTGGCTGAGTTAGCCGGCTATTGCGCCACCGCCCGGCGGGGCCGCTCCACGAGGTACAGCGCCAGCAGGAACACGCCCGTGAGCCCCGCGTGCCAGGCGTGGCGGGCCCACCAGTCGGCCACCGGCACCCACCAGCCCAGCGCCACCAGCCCCGAAGCGCCCAGCAGCCACAGCCCCAGCCGCAGCGCCGGGTACGGCACCGGAAAATGCCGCTCGCCCAGCCGCCAGCACAAAATAGCCATCATAAAGTAGCAGGCCAGCGTGGCAATGGCGCTGCCCAGGTAGCCCAGCAGCGGTATCAGCAGGAAATTGAGCACGATGGTGAGCACCGCGCCGCCCGCCCCGATGTAGGTGCCGTAGTAGGTTTTGTCGGTGAGCTTGAACCAGACCGAGAGGTTGTAGTAGACGCCCAAAAACAGGTTGGCCAGCAGCAGAATGGGCACCACCACCAAGCCCTGCAAGTACTCGGGCCGCCGCAGAAACAGCCGCCCGAAATCCTCCACGTTCAGGCTGATGCCCACGAAAATAACCGCGCAGCAGAGCGTAAACCACTTCAAAATCATGGCAAACGTGGCGGGCGAGTTCTTTTCGGTGCTCTGGGCGAAGAAGAACGGCTCGGCCGCGTAGCGAAAGGCCTGAATGACCAGCGACATGAAGATGCTCAGCTTGTAGCACGCGCCGTAAATGCCCACCGCCGTGAGGCTGCTCTGGCCGGGATAGAAGTTGGCCGGCAGCCACTTGGGCAGCAGAATGCGGTCGAGCGTTTCGTTCACCATGCCGGCCAGGCCCATGAGCATCAGCGGGTAAGCGTATTGAAAGAGCGGGCGCAGGAACGCCAGGTTCAGTCGGAAGCGGAAGGCCAGCAGCTCGCGCCACAGCAGCAGCAGCGTGAGGCCGCTGGCAAACAGGTTGGCCAGAAAAACGTAGCCCACGCCCACCGCCGGGTCGTAGACCCGCGCCACCAGCGGCTGCAAGCCCGGCAGCCACTTGCCGCTGGCCACGGCCGGGCACAGCACGATGAAGAACAGGTTCAGCACCACGTTGGCCACGATGCCGGCCAGCTTGATGGTGGCAAACTTGCGGGCCTTGTTTTCGAGCCGCAGCCGGGCAAACGGGATGGCCGTGAGCGCGTCGAGCCCCAAAATCAGCGCCACCCACACGGCGTATTGCTCGTGGCCGGGCGGAATGTCGAGCAGCGCCAGCAGCGGGCGGGCCAGCAGCATGAGCAGCGCCGTGAGCCCGGCCGTGCTCAGCAGCAACAGGCTCAGCACCCGGTCGTAGAGTTCCTGGCGGTCGGTGCCGGGCCGGTTGGCAAAGCGGAAAAACGTGGTTTCCATGCCGTAGGTAAACACCACGTTCAGAAACGACACGTAGGCGTACAGCCCCGTCACCACCCCGTATTCGGCCGCCGCAAAAGCGTGCGTGTAGAGCGGCACCAGCAGGTAGGTGAGCACCCGGCCCACGATGCTGCTGACGCCATACACGGCGGTTTGCGAGGCTAATTTTTTGACTACACTCATTCTTTAATAATGAAGAATGAGGAATGAGGAATGAAGAATGAGCGACTGCCGCAAGGGTAATTCCTCATTCCTCATTCCTCATTCCTCATTACCGAAGGCTCACTTTCCGGTGAATACCGCGGCGCGCTTTTCGACGAATGCCGTGGTGCCTTCCTTAAAATCGTCGCTTTCGAAGGCCCGGCCGAAGGCTTGGGCTTCGGCGGCGTAGCCATCGGTGTTTTTGGCGTAATGGGCATTCACGCAGTCCAGCACCAGGCCCACGGCCAGGGGCGCCTTGCCGAGAATTTTGGTGAGCAGCTGGCGGCAAAACGGCAGCAGCTCGGCCTGCGGCACCACGTGGTTCACCAGGCCCAGGCGCAGGGCCTCGTCGGCCTTCACTTGGTCGGCGGTGAGGAGCAATTCGATGGCCTTGCCTTTGCCCACGAGTTGGGGCAGGCGCTGGGTGCCGCCGTAGCCGGGCAGCAGGCCCAGGTTCACCTCGGGCTGGCCGAAACGGGCATTTTCGGCCGCCACGCGCATGTGGCAGGCCATGGCCAGCTCGCAGCCGCCGCCCAGCGCGAAGCCGTTGACGGCGGCCACCACGGGCTTGGTGCTGGCCTCGATGCCGGCAAAGGCCTCCTGGCCGAGCCCGGCGGCGCGGGCAGCCTGCCCGGGCGTGAGCGCGGCCAGCTCGGCGATGTCGGCGCCGGCCACGAAGGCCTTTTCGCCGCTGCCCGTCACAATAATACCCCGCACCCGCGGCTCGGCCAGGGCCTGTTGCATGGCCGCGTCGATGTCGGCTATCGTGGCCGCGTTCAGCGCGTTGAGCTTGGTGGGGCGGTTGATGGTGAGGGTAAGGATGCCGCTGGTGGCGTCCAGCTCGTACAGCAGGTTTTCGAAAGAAGCAGGCATGGCGAAGAAGCGGCGCGGATGATTTGGCGCGGCCAAAGATAGGGCACAAGCCCGGCGACGCTGGCCGGCCCGATGGCCCACTGGATTGGGACGACCCAAGGCGGCACCTGCGGCCGCGTGAGGGCTTCCCATTTTTTCCGGGCGAATTAATGAAAATGGGTTTGTACCGAAATGCTTAAAACCCTTAGCTTTACCTCAAACGCCGCGCTTCTTTCACTTCTTAACGCCTTATCGCAATGGGACTTGTTTCCGAATTCAAAGAGTTTATCTCCAAAGGCAACGTCCTCGACCTCGCGGTCGGCGTCATCATCGGCGCGGCTTTCGGCAAAATCGTCACCTCCCTCACCGATGACGTCATCATGCCCGTGGTGGGCCTGGCCACGAGCCGCGTCGGCGATTATTCCCACATCATGCTCGGGCCGATGAAAATCGGCTTGTTTTTGAGTGCCGTCATCAATTTTGTCATCATTGCCTTCATCATCTTTCTGATTGTGAAAGGCGCCAACCGCATCAAGAAAGCCCCCGTGGAAGTTACGGCCGTGCCCGCCCCGCCCACCGCCGACCAGCAGCTCCTGATGGAAATCCGCGATTCGTTGCGCGCCGGCCGCGCCTAGCACCGGCCGGCGGCCGACCCGAAATACCGGCCATTTGCCGAGGGGTCGGCCGCGGTTTTCGCGTTTTTGGTTCAAGTCATCATTTTATGCAAGCCAGGTAAGCCTTCGAATCAAAATAAGTTGCGAACTTAGAGGCAGCTTACGCCGCCGCGCTTGCCGGCCGGTTTTGTTGAACTCGTTGCTGGCCCCGTTCGTTAGGCGGCAACTCCCTCCGCTATTTTGCTTCGTGCTGCTATGAAATTCTTACTTGCCGCCGCACTTTTGGGCGGGCTGAGCTTTGGTACTGCCTCAGTGGTGCACGCCCAAACCGGCCCCGCGTTTCCTTTGCCCAACCAAGGCAGCAGCGAAGCCGGTGCCCGCCGCAACACCGGCAGCGCCCAGGAGCTGGCCCGCAACCAGCGCCGGGCCGCCATCACGCCCGACGAGGTGAAGCGCGACCAGCAGCTGGAGCTGCTGGAGGCCCGCACCGGCAACACCAGCTTCGGCCGTAACGGCGCCCCCGAGCGCCAGTTCGACTCGGGCCGGGGCGGCAATGGCTTCATCGTGCGCAAGTTCAAGTCTCAACCCGGCAAGCCCGGCTACTCCGACAAAAAGCGCGGCATGAGCCATCCGGTTGGCAGCTCCAATCCGGCCGGTAAGCCGTTGGTTCACAAGCACGGGCACAAACGGTTTTTTCTCTTCTAAATCACTGATTTTTCGGATTTAAACGGATTTCACGGATTTTGTAGTCGAT
>CAXTCS010000133.1:0-11220 GCA_964242365.1 uncultured Hymenobacter sp.
GATTGCGTCTTGGCGGGGGCGCGGTTGATTTCGTCAATCAGCACCACGCTGGCGAAAATGGGGCCGGGCCGAAACTCAAAATCCGACTTGTTCTGCCGAAACACCGACGTGCCCAGCACGTCCGACGGCATCAGGTCGGGGGTGAACTGGATGCGGCTGAACGGCACGGCCAACGTGCGGGCCAGCAGCTTGGCCATGAGGGTTTTGGCCACGCCGGGCACGCCTTCGAGCAGCACGTGCCCATCGGCCAGCACGGCGGTGAGCAGCAGCTCTAGCAAATCGGTTTGGCCGACGATGATTTTGCCGATTTCGGCCCGAATGGCGTCGGCCTGTGCGGTGAGGCGGGCGAAGTCGGTGCGCGGCGCAAACGCCGGGGCGGGTGCGACCGGAAATACCGGCTCGGCAACGGGGGCAGGCGCGGCCGCGGCCGGTGCGGCCAAGTTGTCCGGAAGAGGTGCGGGCGGGAGGCTGGGAGCAGCGTCAGAATTAGTATTTTCCATGTAGGGAGGCAAGGGCGAAGGGTTCCGGGCAAGCCTGGAACGAAGCAGAAATTAAGCGGCAAGGAGCCAAAAAAGCGGCATATTTGAAGGGTTAAGCGGCTTTGTTGGGATAGTACAATTTAATAAAAAGGCCATTTCCTGGCACAATGCAAAAACGAATTTAGCGGCTGGCTTCCCGCTTAAAATCTCCCAGCGCCTTGCTCAGTTGCAGCAGCTGCTGGTCGGTCATCCGGGGCGCGGTGCGGGCGAAGTTCACCAGGCGCAGCAGCTCGTCGACGCGGGGCCGCGCCAGCCCCGACTTCTGGCTGAGCCGCTCGCGGAAGTCGGCATCGCCAAAATCGGGGCTCGTTTCGTGGAAGCGGGTGCGCAGGTAATCCATAAATAAACCGACTTTTTTCTCGGCAATCAAGGCGTGGCTGCTGCCGTGGCGGTACAGGCTGGCCACGGTGCGCGTAAACAGCAGCGTCGTATTGGGCAGCGGCTTGAGCGTGGGGATGATGCGCTGGCGTCGGCGGGCTTCCACCAACACAAAAAGCAGCCCGCCCGCCAGCGTCAGGTAATACGCCAGGCGCAGCGCCTCGTGCGCAAAAATGACGCGCAGCAGCGACTGCTCGCCCACGGCGCCCTGCTTCTGGTACTCGTCCCACCAGGTGCGGCGGGCGGGCAGGTAGGCCAGGGCCGAGGCCGCAAAACTCGCCGTGCGGGGCCGCAGCAGGTAGTAGTTGGTGAACGCCACGGGCGCGGTGCAGAGGTAGAAATGGCCCCGCCCGTAATCGAGCCGGATGAGCACGGCCCGGCCCTGGCCGTCGGTGGCCAGGGTGCGCCCCGCGCGGCCCGAATCGACCACCAGGCGCTGCTCGACGCCGGTGCCGGGCAGGCGGATGCCGGCGCCGGCCAGCGCCGGGTTGGTGAAATGCAGAGCCACCGAATCGGCCACCGGAAAGCCTTTTGGGCCCTTGTGGGTGGCCAGGTCCGCATCAGTCACGTCGAACCCCAGGCTGTCGCGCAGCAGGCCGCGGGCGCCGCCAAAGCTTTGCGCGGCCACCAAGGCATCGTTGCCCTGGGCCACAAACTGCAACAAAGCCAGCGCATCGGGCCGGCTCAGCTCGAAGCTTTGGTTGATGAACAAGTAGTTGGCGTGGCCGGCGCGCAGGGGCATGGCCGTGGCGGAGTGGCTGTCTTCGTCGCCCTCATCCGCATCGGAAATTTCATCGCCGCTGCCGGAAGGCGCCGCCGCGGCCGAATCGTCCGGCGCCGACTCAACGACTTGCGCGGTTGCCGTTTCGACCGCAACAGAGTCGCTTCCGGCTTTATTTGACTGAGTAGTAGCCGAGTCAACGGCCGACGATTCAGCAGGGGATTTTGGCTCCTCCGGGCCCGTGGCATCGTTGCTATTGGCTATGCTTTCGTCGGGGCTCCGGCCCGTGAGCTGGCTGTACACCGGCAGGCGCACGGCCTCGACAGAATCGGTGCCGAGCAGGCGCGGCAGCTGGTCAAACAGCACGTAGGTGCCATAGGGAATCTTGTCCTTATTGGCATAAGTGGGCGTCCAGTCCAGGGGCTTGGGGCGGTTGTACTCCAGCGTGATATAGCCCGCGAACAGCAGCGCAATCCCCAGCAGGTACAGGCGGAAAGTGGTGAGTTGAGGCATCAGGCGGGCAGCGCGTTAGGCGAAGCAATGGCGGCGGGCGCGGCCGCCCGGCCACCAGCCAGCGGCCCGGTCACGGCCCGCTGGCTGGCCCGGGCCTGCTGGTAGAGGGCGGCATTCAGGCGCAGCTCGCCGTACCACACGTACTCGAACTCGCGCGTGGCGCCGCGAAAAGCCTCGCGCAGCGGGCCCGCAGCCAACTCGCCCAGGTAGGCGTGGTTGGTTTTGTCGGGTTGCCAATGAATGAGGCCGCGGTCGGTTAGGTGCTTGAGTACCTCCAGGTAGCCCAGGCGCGTGGCCAGGCGGAAGTTGCCCGCCTCCTCCGCTTCGGCAATGCGGGCCCGGAAATCGACTTCGTGAATGTTTTCCGTTTCGGTGTCGTAAGCCAGCGGCCCGCGCCGCGCCGTGCGGCCAAACACGCCCGTGATATCGACTTGCAGCAGCTTCAGCACCGCAAATACCAGCACCGCCAGCACGGCGGCATACACGCCGTATTTCCCGCCGACCCGGCCGGTGCGGGTGCCCAGCAATCGGCCCAGCCAGCGCCACAGCCGCGCCCAAAAAGCGTCCCAGGCATCGGTGCCGGCGTCGGGCTCGACGTAGCGGAACTCGCGCTGGGCGGCCAGCTCGCGCAGGCGCGCGGCATCCGGCCGGCGCGGGGCCAGGGCGGTGGTGCGGTCGGGCGGCAGCGGCCGCAGGTGCGGACCAGGAGCAGCCTTGGCAACGGCCGCCACGGGCAACGGCCGGGCCCCGGCGGGCACGCCGGCCGCCGCGCAGCCCAGCGCCAGCGCCAACAGCACTCGCCAGACGTACCCTCTTGGTTTACCTGCCTTTTTCGGCTCCATCTTGCCCAGAAATCCGCGCACACTCAAAGAAATAACGCCTGAATAATCGTTTCAAAGCTACGCCCAAGCGCCAGATGAACAGAACGGCCTGCTACAATGCGCGTTTACAGCATTTTGCGAACCCGTCGTATATGTGTCGTCCAGCTCCCCTCTCTTTTGGAGAGGGGCCGCCCCGGAGGGGTCCCGTGAGGTTCCCCCGGTCGGGTCGAATACCACGGGTATAAACTCTAATATTCGCCTTCCTCATCGGGCCGGTAACCACCGCTGCTCACCTGTGGCACAGAAGTTTGGCCCAACGAATCGACCATCTGCCGCAGCCCCACGCCGTCTTTGCGCTCCACCAGGTTGAAGTACTGAAACAGCATGGCCACCAGCGGCAGCACGGCCGTAAAAATCCACCCCAGCGCGTAAATGCTCATGGCCGCGATGCTCAGAATCTCCGAATCGAAGCCCGACCAATGCAGCACCACGCGCCCCACCAGCAGGGCGTAGAACGGAATAATGAACAGGTAATTCATGACGCCCGCGATGAACGTCATAATCAGGTACAGGCCCAGCGACGACCACCACTTGCCTTTTATCAGGTAAAACGAGCGCCGCAGGGTGGTCAGGATGCCGCCGTCCTCCATCCACAGGGCCGGGAAGTAAAGCGTGAGGCCCACGCCGGCCCAAATCAGGGGCAGGAAAATGAACACCACGAAGCCCGGCCCCAGCAAGCTCAACGTGCCGCCCAGCAGCCCCATGCCGAGCAGCATCACGGCGCTCAGCACCAGCCAGGCCCCCACCATGCGCCCCAGCCGCGGCCACACAAAGGCCCACACCCGGCCGGGCCGCACCACCTCGGCGGGCGGAGTATCCAGGCGCACGCGCACAAACCCGTAGACGGTGCTCGACAGCAGCAGAAACGCCACCAGAAAGCCCAGCATCGCCAGGCCGATGCCCACGAAGGAAGTGCCGGCCAACGGATTGGCGTTGGGGTAAGTCTGGGCGATATTAACGGTGCCCGCTCCTTGGTGCCCGGCTTTGGGCAGCATTCCCAAAAACTTGTTCATAAACAGCCCCATGCCGATGCCGCCGAGCAGCGCGGCCGGCAGCACGAAGTAGGCCAGGCACTTAAACAGCGGCCGGAACTGCGCCGCCACAAACTCGAACGTGGCCCCGACCTTGGCCCCAAAATCCCGCTCCCGACGAAAATCGGCTTCCCGGTTGAATGTATTTTTTGCCTGCATGCCAGAGTTGATAGAAAATGAAGAAACAAAAAGCTAGGCCAACGCCACCGCTCCCAACCGCCGCGCCAGCCGCCGCGGATACACCCCGAAATACCAGCCAATAAACGCCGCCGAGCTGCCGATAATGGCCAGACTAGCCAAAACCGGCATTTCGGTGTGGCGCGTCACGAACCCTTCGAGAAAGCCCGCCACCACAAAAATGGGCACCAGCCCAACGGCCATTTTCAGGCCGTCGCGGGCCGACTGCCGGAAGGCCTCGGCCCGGCTGAAAGTGCCCGGAAAGAGCAGCCCCCGCGCCATCACGAAGCCCGCCGCCCCGGCCACCACCACGGCCGAAATCTCCAGCGTGCCGTGTATCCAGATGGTGAGCACCGAAGCCCGCAGCACGTGGTAGTGGTAGAAAAAATACTGGAACGAGCCCAGCATCAGCCCCGTGCGAAACAGCTGCACCAGCGTGCCCACGCCCAGCGTCACGCCCTGCACGAAGATGTTGAGGGCCACGAAAACGTTGTTGGCCGTGATGCCCAGAAACATCAGCGTCTCACCTTCCTGCTTGTACACGGCCATCGGGTCGCCCTTGCGGATGCTTTCGATGGTCTGGTTCACGTACGCGTCGCCCATCACCACCCGCACAAACGAGTCGTCGTAAGCCGCCGACAGCGCGCCCACGCCCGTAAAAATCAGGAAGATAAGCGCCGTCACGGCCAGCGTGCGCTGGTGCCGGGCCACCACCAGCGGCAGCTCCACGGCCCAAAACCGGGCAAAGCGCCCGCTGCCCGCGCGCTTGTTGGCGTAGAGGCGCTGGTGCAGCTTGCCCGTCAGCCCGTTGAGGTAGGCCGTGGTGGGGGAGGTGGGGTAGAACGTTTGGGCGTAGGCCAGGTCGTCGGTCAGGGCCACGAACCGGGCGGCCAGCTCGTCGGGGCCGGCCGCCGGCTGCCGCTCATACTGCTGCCAGCGCTCCTGGTTCTGGCGCAAAAAAGTAGCTTCTCGCATGGCTCGGAATTGAAGACCTTAAAGATAGGAAGCCGCCGCCAGCGGGCCGCACCCGGCGGCGTGCTAGTTTTGCACAGCGCGTGCTTTCGCGTTTCTTCGTTTAAAATTCCGCTGTTCCCTCATGGCTACCATCCGCGTCCACACCGCCCAAAACGTCACGCTCGAATACGAAGTCGCCAGCCTCGGCGACCGCATCGTGGCCGCCATTCTCGACAACCTCGTGATCTTTGCCTGGGCCGTCGCCCTGATGCTGCTAATGGGCCTGCTCGGCGGCTGGAACAGGTTCGATTACCCGGACTCCATCAGTTCGCGGGTGCTAAGCGGGCTGATGGTTGTCCTTATTGCCGTCCCTTACGTCTTTTACCACCTCGTCTGCGAGGTGTTTTTCAACGGCCAGAGCATCGGCAAAAAAGCCCGCCACATCCGCGTCATGCGCCTCGACGGCACGGCCCCCAGCCTCGGCGACTACCTGTTGCGCTGGCTGTTGCGCCTCATCGACACGGGCCTGTTCGGCGGGCTGGTGGCCATCATCACCATCGCCGCCAACGGGCGCGGGCAGCGCCTCGGCGACCTGGCCGCCGGCACCACCGTCGTGAGCGTGCGGCCCCGCCCCGAGCACGCCACCCCCCTGGCCCCCGCCCTGGGCGACTTAACTGGCTACCAGGTGGTGTTTCCGCAGGTAACGGCCCTGGCCGACCACGACGTCGCCCTGGTGCGCCAGCTAATGCAGCAAGCCAGCGCCCGCGACAACTACGAAGTAATCAATCAAATAGCCAATAAAGTCAAGGCCATCACCGGCATCCAAACCGACCTGCAAGACGAGCCTTTCCTAAAAACCGTCCTCCGCGACCACGCCCACCTGGTGAACGCTGCGCTTAATGAAGAATGAGGAATTGTCATTGCTTCGTCGTGCGTCCTCGCAATGACAATTCCTCATTCTTCATTCCTCATTCCTCATTAAGCGCAGCGTTCACCACGGCACGGGCTGGCCCTGCCAGGTCACGAAGCTGCCGTTTTCCTCGGCGTGCAGCTGCTCGGCCAGGCGGATGATGCCACGGGCCGAGTCGGCCGGCTCCTGAATGGCGCTGTCGCCGCCCATTTCGGTGCGCATCCAGCCGGGGTCCACAACCACCGAAATCAGGCCATAAGCCCCAATTTCGGCGGCCAGGCTGCGCATGTACATGTTCAGGGCGGCCTTGCTGGCGCTGTAGTGGTAGGGGTCGCCGGTGGCCTTCCACGTCAGCGAGCCCTGGCCCGACGAGATGCTCAGAATCCGGCCCTTGCGCCCGGCGCGCAGCAGCGGCAGCAGCGCCTGCGACACCAGCAGCGGCCCGATGGCGTTCACCTGCATGGTCTCGATGGCGTCGTCGTGGGTGAGCTGGCCCAGGCGCTGGTGCGCATCGCCCGAGCCCGCGTGCGGGTACACCCCGGCGTTGTTGATGAGCACGTCGAGGGCCTCGGTGGCGGCGCTCACGGCCTGCACGGCCGCGGCAATGGAAGCCGCGCTGGTCACATCGAGCGGCAGCAGCACCAGACGGTCAGCATATTGCTGGCTCAGCTGCTGCAATTCGGCGGCATCGGCCGGCTGCCGGCTGGCGGCAAATACCTGGTCGCCGCGCTCTAAATACTGGCGGGTCAGTTCGAGGCCCAGGCCCCGGTTGGCCCCGGTGATGAAAACGCGCATACGGTGGGTTTGGGAATTAGCAGGAAGAAGTAAAGCCGAAGTTTACACAAAAAAGCGCGGCCTACCAGAATCAGGGCCTATTTCGGGTCGTCCGACGTAGGGTGCCGGGCTGGCCCCCGCCCGTCGTTGCACGGTTTAGGCCTGAATCGTCCAACGCCGCCTCTTACTTATTCGCTCATACCCCTGATTTACAGCGGTTCTCAGTATAGTAAACAGGTCGTCAGGCTCCCCTCTCTTTTGGAGAGGGGTCGGGGGTGAGGTTCCCCGAAGGCGCCACGCGCACTAATTTGAATTTGAAAACTGCCCCAACCACCCTTCTCACCAGGTCGATATCAAGCCGAATGGTTTTCTTGCGCACCCTATGGCCCCGCTCATCACCTCCCTCAGCCCCGCCGAAGCCCAGGCCGCGCTGCCGCAGCTCATCGAGCTGCTCCACGACGCCGTCGATTCGGGCGCGGCCGTCGGCTTCCTGCCCCCGCTGGCGCCGGCCGAAGCCCACCAGTACTGGCAAAGCGTCGTCGAAGCAATGGCAGCCGGGCACCGCGTGCTGCTGGTGGCCCGCCCGCCCACCGAAATCCACCTGCTCGGCGCCGTGCAGCTCGACCTCGCCACCCGCCCCAACGCCCTGCACCGGGCCGAAGTATCCAAGCTGCTGGTGCACCGCCAGGCCCGCCGGCAAGGCCTGGCCCGCCAGCTCCTCCTCGCCCTCGAAGACGAGGCCCGGCACCTGGGCCGCACCACCCTCACCCTCGACACCCGCCACGGCGACATCGCCGAGCAGCTCTACCAAGGGCTGCAATACCAGTTTTCGGGGCTGATTCCGGCCTATTTTCGCAACAACGACGGGCAGCTGCACGCCACGGCGGTCTACTACAAGCTGCTGCCCGCTGCCAATCCAGCGGCCGAGCCGCCGAAACAGAAGTAAACTTCAGGGTAACAATCTAGAGCAGTTCTCAGGATGGTGTGCTAATCGTCTGGCTCCCCTCTCTTGGGGCTTCGCGCTTCAAGCGAACCGGGGCCCGCCCCGCAGGGGTCCCGTGAGGTTCCCCGGCCGCGACCCGCACACGAACCTGGGAACCGCTCTAATTTGCGATTACCCCCGACAAAATGAGCCTATTTTTGCCCCATGTCCATTCCTCCTGCTGACCAGCTGGCCGGCCGCGCCACGGGCGCCCTCTTCTTTTCCGTCTTTGGTGGTGCGTGGCTCACCTTGTGGCTGGCGGCAACTGGCCAGCTCACGCTGACCACTGGCTTGCTCCTCGGCTGCGGCTTGCTCGCGTTGGTGCTCACCGGGAGCTGGGTCCTGCGCCAGACGAAGCCCCTGCTCGCCCAAACGCCCGGACCCGTCGATAACGCCCAAAAGCGTCGGGAAGGGCGCGTGTTTGGGATTGTCAACGCCGTGCAATGGGGCGCCATTTTTTTGGCCGGTTGGCTTTTGCCCCGGCTCGGGCTCTCCCGCTATTTTACCCCGGTCATTGTGCTGATTACCGGCCTGCATTTCTTTCCGTTAGCGCGGCTCTTTCGGTATCGCGGCCACTACCTCACCGGCGGCGCCCTGCTGCTGTGGGCGCTCGGGTGCCTGCTGCTGGTTCCGCCAGCCCAGTGGCAAGGGCGGGTGGCCCTGGGCGCCGGCGTTATCCTCTGGCTCAGCGCGGGGTATTCCCTGGGGCGGGCGGTACGGGTGCTCAGGCCGGCGGCGACCAATCCTGTTGGCCCCAGTGGTGAAGCGCATCGATAATGGCAAGCAGCGCCTGGCCCTTGGGCGTGGGCGCGTAGCGAATCTGCGTCGGAACGGTGTCAGCCACCACCGACTTCTCCACCAGGCGCTCGCTCACCAATTCGGCCAGGCGCTGGCCCAGCACGTGGTCAGACAAGGTCGGAAAGGCGTGCTTCAGCCGCCTGAATTGGGCCACTCCGTGCGCAATGCGCACACTTGACAAAAGGACAAGTCTGATTTTCTTAAAATAGCGTGCGTAAGTGAATGTAAAGCATCACAATAAATGAAGAAAAGCCAGCTCTTTCGGCTCAGTACTATTCCCCTTTTTGTTCAATTACACAATACTGCTTCTCAGATACTCCCCGCAATAAGGGCGGTTTTCGGCTTCCGTCCGGGACGCGGCCAAATGTGGCACTTTGGCGGGGGCATAGCTTCAATTCGGGGTGTTTACGAAACTCTCCCCTTCGGGGCATTTCGTAAACTTTAATCCGTAGACGATTTTCTTAAACTCGCCCGGCACTGCAGCGGCTTGCTGTCCACCTGGTATTGGACTGTCGCTAGTGGTTTAGCGAAAGGAGCGTTAGGAGAGTCCGGCAAAGAAGGTGCTGTCACAGTGCCTCAGAAAGAAAGCCTGCCCGCTGTCTGTAATGTATAGTTTAACCTGTTTGACTGACCAATCTTGGTTTCTCCAGTCTTCGGCTTGTGCGGCCATGAAATCGGCCGTTAGCACGGGTGTGAACGGCTTTTCGTCTCCATTGAAGTGTATTCCCTCATAGAAGCGTACGTAGTCATGCTGCTGCAACTCTCGGTTAGGGCGTGGCGCAGCTGCTCCAATACGTCGGCCGAATCAACCGCCGGTTGCCGTTGCTGAAAAACAGAAACTAGCTCCCAGATGGCCGAAAAATCAGTGTTCACATCATCGAAAATCCAGCAGGTGGAGCGGGAAGGAATAAGGGTCATGAATAGGAAGTAGAAGGAGCTGACATTGTAGTCTATCGAAACGGGCCGAAGGTAAACGCGCTCTGTTCACTCAAAAGAGCGATTCACCCAACGGCGTTTACCTACCTTCTTATTTTCGCCGGCGATAGAAGATTTGGTCCGCAGAGAGGATAATAGCGTCAGCAGGGCGTGAGTAACGACGAAAGGCTGCGGTGTCGAATGTAAAGGCTAGGGTACGCGCTGCATGCGTCGGAGCAACTGCGCCCTTGGGGCGAAACACCCTTTTCGCCGGTTGGGTTTTGGCTGGAGGGGCCGGCGTGGTTTGCCCATAAACGGACCCGCAAAGGCTTAGAAGCGCCAAGGAAGCCAGGAAAAAGGGAATGGGTTTCATGAGCAGAAGGAGGCTAGACGAATGAAGATACTGAACATAAGCAAGAACTACGTTTAGCCAAACGGTGGTTCAAATGATGTGTAAGCCCTTTACAAACTGTAAACCACCCACAATACGTAAAAACACCAGCAAGCCCGAATAAATCAAGCGTTTTTCGGGCCCTTGAAGCGTTTTGCTACACCAACCCAATTGCAAAAAAAAAGGAGGCAGCCGTGCTAACGGCCGTCTCCTTTTTTCTTGCATCAACTCCGCGCCCGATTTACCCCGCCGCGATAGCCTTGCGGCGGCTGGTTTTGGGCAGGCGCTCCGCGCCTTGGTCCAGCAGCTCGTCGTCGCGCTCGGTTTTCTTCACCCAGCTCACCGAGTACAAATCCTTGCGGCGGTCGCGCAGGTTACGCACGGCGCCGCTGGTGTTCAGGTCTTTAAGCAAGTCCAGGTCGAGGTCGGCAATCAGGGTCATCTCCGTATTCGGCGTGGCTTCGGCCACGATGGCATCGTGCGGAAACGCGAAATCCGACGGACTAAACACCGCGCTTTGCGAGTACTGAATGTCCATGTTTTCCACGCGGGGCAGGTTGCCCACCGAGCCGGTGATGGCCACGTAGCACTCGTTTTCGATGGCGCGGGCCTGGGCGCAGAGGCGCACGCGCTGGTACGAGTTCTTGGTGTCGGTCCAGAACGGCACGAACAGGATTTTCATCCCCTCATCGCTCAGCATCCGCGAAAGCTCGGGGAATTCTACGTCGTAGCACACCAGGATGCCGATTTTGCCAAAGTCCGTGTCGAAGCACACCAGCTTGTCGCCGCCGCGCATGCCCCAGTAGCTGGCCTCGTCGGGCGTCACGTGCAGCTTGTACTGCTCGTCCACGGTGCCGTCGCGCCGGCACAAATAAGCCACGTTGAACAGCTTGCCGTCCTCGTACACCGGCATCGAGCCCGCCACGATGTTGATGTTGTAGCTCACTGCCAGCTCCATCATCTTGGCCTTGATGGGCGCCGTGAAGGCCGCCATCGCCCGGATGGCCACCGAGGGCGAGTCCTCGTTGGTCAGCGCCATGAGCGGCGCATTGAAAAACTCGGGAAACATCACGCAGTCAGCTTTGTAGCCGCTCACCGTATCCACAAAAAACTCGATTTGTTGCAGCAGGTCTTCCAGGCTGCGGGTGGCGCGCATCTGCCACTGCACGATGCCGATGCGCACGTTGGATTTCTGGTTGCCGATGAGCTTTTCCGTCTCCTCGTAGTACACGTTAATCCACTCCAGCAGCGTGGCG
>CAXTCS010000134.1:0-11183 GCA_964242365.1 uncultured Hymenobacter sp.
GCAAGGTGAAAATCGTGGACGAGCAAACCGGCCGCGTGATGGAAGGCCGCCGCTATTCGGACGGCCTGCACCAGGCCATCGAGGCCAAGGAAAACGTGCGCGTGGAGGACGCGACGCAGACTTATGCCACGGTGACGTTGCAGAACTACTTCCGCATGTACCACAAGCTGTGCGGCATGACCGGCACGGCCGAAACCGAAGCCGGCGAGTTTTGGGAAATCTACAAGCTCGACGTGGTGGTGATTCCGACCAACCGTGCGATTTCCCGCAAGGATTCGGACGACCAGGTGTACAAAACGGTGCGCGAGAAATACAACGCCGTGGCCCTGGAAATCCAGAAATTGGTGGAGGCTGGCCGGCCGGTGCTGGTGGGCACGACTTCGGTAGAAATCTCGGAGCTGGTGAGCCGGATGCTGAAATTGCGCGGCATCCAGCACCAGGTGCTGAACGCCAAGCAGAACCAGCGCGAGGCCGAGATTGTGGCCGGCGCGGGCTTCCCTGGTACCGTCACCATCGCCACCAACATGGCCGGCCGCGGCACCGACATCAAGCTCAAGGAAACGTCGAAAGCGGCTGGGGGCCTGGCCATCATCGGCACCGAGCGCCACGAAAGCCGCCGGGTGGACCGCCAGCTCCGGGGCCGTGCCGGCCGCCAGGGCGACCCGGGCACGTCGCAGTTTTTCGTGAGCTTGGAGGACAACCTCATGCGCTTGTTCGGCTCCGACCGCATCGCCAATCTCATGGACAAGATGGGCATGGAGGAAGGCGAAGTGATTCAGCACTCGATGATTACCAACAGTATCGAGCGGGCCCAGAAGAAGGTGGAGGAAAACAACTTCGGGACCCGCAAGCGCCTGCTGGAGTACGACGACGTGATGAACGCCCAGCGCGAGGTGGTGTACCGCCGCCGCCGCAACGCCCTGTTTGGCGAGCGCCTGGAGCTGGATATTCTCAACCTGATTTACGACGTGAGCGAGGACATCGCGGCGGGCCACAAAATCACCAACGACTACGAGGACTTCAAGCTGGCCATCATCAAGGATTTTGGCTACGACACGCATATCACGCCGCAGCAGTTTGGCGCGCTGGCCGCCCCGGCCCTCACGCAAAAGCTGTATGATGAGGCCGCTAACTACTACGACAGCAAGAACGAGCACATCGGCCAGAACGCCCTGCCGATGATAAACGACCTGCTGAGCCAGCACACGCCCTACGAGAACATCGCCATCCCGTTCACCGACGGGCACAAGCACACCCAGGTTATCGCCAACCTGCGCAAAGCGCAGGCCAGTAACGGCTTGGATATTGTGCGGCAAATGGAGAAAGGCGCCGTTCTCTCCACTATCGACGAGGCCTGGACCCAGCACCTGCGCCAGATGGACGACCTCAAGCAGGTGGTGCAAAACGCGGTGTACGAGCAGAAAGACCCGCTGCTGGTGTACAAGTTCGAGTCGTTTGAGCTGTTTAAGCGCATGATTGGGCGCGTGAACGAGGAAACCACCTCCTTCCTCTTCCACGCCGATGTGCCGGTGCAGCAAGGCGCCGTGGGCACCAACGACGAGCAGGACTACTACCTCGAAGACGAGGAGCCCGCCCCGCAACTCACCGTGGAGCACGAGTCGATGCTCGACTCGCTCGGCGCCGGGCCCGAAGACATGGGCCCGCCCGACCAGCCCGCCGTGAAGCAAACGCCCGTGCGCAGCCAGAAAGTGGCCAACCGCAACGACAAAGTGAGCGTGCAGTACATGGATGGCCGGGTGCTGCGCGACGTGAAATACAAAACCGTGGAGCAGGACGTGCTGGAACACCGCTGCGTGCTGGTGGATTAGTCACGCCAAATATTGGACCGGAAAAGGCGGCCTTCCCGATGGGGAGGCCGCCTTTTTTGGGTGGAAGCTGGTCGTTACACCAGCGCTATTGTGCTCGCCGGGGCGGGCGGTGCTCGTGGTCCTGGCTGTCGGCGAGCCACTCGCGGGCGGCGGTTTCGTCGTTGAAGAAGTAGGGGTAGAACTCGTGCTGGGCCTGCTGGCGCAGCAGGGTTTCGGTGCCGATGCTTTCGATTTCAGCCCGGTGGCTTTCGTCGGCGACGCAGGCGACGAACACCGGCGAGCCCAGTACCGACACCACCTGCTGCGCCAGCAGCGACCCGAGCCAGTCGAGCAGCAGCGGCGAATACGTGCGCTGGGTGCGCATATCGAGCAGCCAGAAGCGGCAGCGGTTGTTGTGCAGGGCGGCGGCCAGCAGCTCTTCCCGCGGGGGCAGGAGGTTGCGGTCGGCTACGTCGCGCAGCCAGCGGCCCACCAGCAGGCTGGGGGCGGGCTCGTAGGTGAGGGCAAATACATCGGAGAGAACGTCATTCATGCGCAGCAAGCAAAAAACAGAGGAGAAAGCCGACGTCAAATCTACGACCTGGTTCGCCCGCAAGTGTTTTGATAGCCGAATGGTTCAGTATAGCCGAGTGGTTTGATGGCGGTGAGCCGGGGGCACAGGGACGGGCACTTTCCCCGCTACCTTTGCCCCATGACCCTCGCCGCCCGCATCGACCACACCCTGCTGCGCCCCGACGCCACCGAGGCGCAAATTGTGCAGCTCTGCGAGGAGGCGGCCGCGCACGGCTTTGCCACGGTGTGCGTGCCGCCGTGCTACGTGGCGCTGGCCACGGCCCGGCTGGCGGGCACGGGCGTGGGCATTTGCACCGTTATTGGCTTTCCGTTGGGCTATTCTACGTCCAGCGTCAAGTTTAAAGAGGCGGAGGTAGCGCTGTATGATGGCGCGACGGAGCTGGACATGGTTATCAATATTTCGGCCCTGAAATCGGGCAAGGCCGAGGCCATTCGGGCCGAAATCCTGGATTTGGCCGATTTGTGCCACGTGCACCAGGCCTTGTTGAAAGTCATCATCGAAACCGCGTTGCTTTCGGAGGAAGAAATGGTGCTGGCCTGCCAGCTGTGCGTGGGCGGCGAGGCTGATTTTGTGAAAACTTCCACCGGCTTTGCCAGCCGGGGCGCCTCGGTGGCCGATGTGGCGCTGCTGCGCCGCTCGCTGCCCGAGCACATGCGCATCAAGGCGGCCGGGGGCATCCGCACCCGCGCCGCGGCGCTGGCCCTGGTGGCCGCCGGAGCCGACCGCATCGGCGCTTCCAATAGTTTGGCCCTGATTGTTGAAACCGATGAACCGACTGCTGCTTAAGATGTTGCTGGCCCCCACGCTGTTTGCCCTGGCCGCCTGCGCCAGCACCGCCCCGCAGGCGCCGCGCGCCAGTGCCCCGGCCGATACCACGCTCAAAAAGTCCACGACGGCGACCACTTCAGCCGCCGTGCCGGCCGAGGACGTGGCCAAATACCGGCCCGTTTTCCCGGCTCCCAAGGCCGCTCCCGTGGCCGCTGCGGCCGTCAAAACGGCGGTGCTGCCCACCAACCAGGTCAACGCCCCGCTGGAGCAGCGCCTGCGCGACCAGGCCTACACCAACCAGAACGTGAAGTATGCCCAGGGCTACCGCATCATGGTGTATTTGGGCATCGAGCGCGATAAGGTGATGGCCATCCGCCGCACCATCATTGGCCGCTACCCCGACGAGACGGACTATATTACCTTTAAGTCGCCCGTTTACCGGCTTTATATTGGTGATTACCTGACCAAGCTGGAGGCCGCCCGGGGCATGGCCCGCCTGCGCGGCATTGCCCCCAAGCTGGAACTGGAGGCCACGCAGGTGCTGCTGAACAAGAACCCGTGATTGGGAGAGGCATTGCGTTGAACGAACGTCATGACCGTTTCCTTCGCCTAGAGCGGTTTTCAGGTTCGTGTACGGATGGTAGAGACGCAACATTTTGCGGCTCCTCGTTGAACGACTTGCGTTTGCACGACCGGAAATAGGCCCTTACCGCGCAGTTATAACAACATCAGCAACGACGAGCCGCAAAATGTTGCGTCGCTACCATCCGTACACGAACCTGAAAACCGCTCTAGTTAATCCTCCCATGCCTGCCACGCTCCTTCCCCAAATCCAGCGCCTTGCTGCCCGGCACGCCGCCGATACCGTGGCCCTGCGCCGCCACTTGCACGCCCACCCCGAGCTGTCGTTTGAAGAAACCAACACGGCGGCCTTCGTCACGCGGGAGCTGGAAAAGCTGGGTTTGCAGCCCGAATCCATCGCCAACACTGGTGTGGTGGCCCTGATTGAGGGCCTGCCCGGTGGCCCCACCGTGGCCCTGCGGGCCGACATGGACGCGCTGCCCATTCAGGAAACCAGCGACGTGCCTTATAAATCGACCAACCCCGGCGTGATGCACGCCTGCGGCCACGACGTGCACACGGCCTCGCTGCTGGGCGCGGCCCGCATCCTGACCGGGCTGAAGGGCGAGTTTAAGGGCAATGTTAAGCTGATGTTTCAGCCGGGGGAGGAGCTGCTGCCGGGCGGCGCTTCGCTGATGATAAAGGAAGGCGTGCTGGAAAACCCCAAGCCCGCGAGCGTGCTGGGGCAGCACGTTTTTCCGCACCTGCCGGCCGGCAAAATCGGCGTGCGGGCCGGGCGCTACATGGCCAGCACCGACGAGCTGTACCTCACCGTCCGGGGCAAGGGCGGCCACGGCGCCATGCCCGAAATGAACCTCGACCCGGTGCTGGTGGCGGCCCACATCATCGTGGCCGCGCAGCAGATTGTGAGCCGCCGGGCCAACCCCAAAACCCCGTCGGTGCTGAGCTTTGGCAGGGTCATCGCCAACGGCGCCACCAACGTCATTCCCAACGAAGTGTACCTCGAAGGCACCTTCCGCACCCTCAACGAGGAGTGGCGCGCCGAGGCCCACCGGCACCTGCGCCGCCTCTGCGAAGGCCTGGCCGAGAGCATGGGCGCGGTGTGCGAGCTGGAAATCCGCCGCGGCTACCCGTACCTCGAAAACGAGCCCGCGCTCACGGCCCGCGTCAAGGCCGCCGCGCAGGAATACCTGGGACCCGAAAACGTGGTGGAGCTGGACCAGTGGATGGCCGCCGAGGACTTCGCCTATTTTTCGCAGGCGGCGCCGGCTTGCTTCTACCGCCTCGGCACCCGGCACGAAGACGGGCGCTTTGCCGCGTCGGTGCACACGCCCACGTTTGATATCGACGAGCAGGCGTTGGCCACCGGGCCGGGCCTGATGGCCTGGCTGGCCATCAAAGAGCTGGCCGAATAGAAATCTGATGCCGCGTAGTTGCCGCGTATGCCGCGTGTAGCAGCTCCGCGTTGCCGTTACTTTGTACCCATGAAACAATTGTTTGCCGCTGCCCTGCTTTTGGGCCTTTTTGGGGCCCGGCCCGCCGACGCCCAAACCCGCCGCTCGCTTTACGGCCTGCAATTGTGGCCCGAGCTGCAAGCCGAGCTGGCCTTGCCCGGCAACGACTACCTGCTGCTGGCCGTGCGGGGCCAGAACCAAACCGACAACAACGGCTTCGACAATTCCCGGTTTCTTGGCTTCGATGAGCGGCGCGTTACCGTGGGCTACGAGCATTTTCTGAGCGAGCACTGGAGCCTGGGCGGCACGCTGGGCTACGTGTCGTTTAGCAAAATCTACGTGCTGGTGCCGGAGGTGCTGCTGCGCCACCGCAGCCAGCTGGGCCCGCTCACCTTTGGCCAGCGCCTGGGCCTGGAGCGCACCTTTCCAAGCCCGACCAATGCCAAGAGCCAGACCAACGCCCGCCTGCGCTTCGACCTGGAAAAGCTGCTGCCCCTGGGCGCCGTGGCCCTGCGCCCGCGCCTGAGCTACGAGGCCGCCACCCACGTGCGGGTGCTCACGAGCGACGGCGATGCTCACGAGCGCACCGTGCAGTTCACGAGCCTGCGCGGGGAGGTGGGCGTGCGGCTGAGCCACCAGCTGGACGTGACGCCGTGGTTTGCCTACCAAACCGCTTACAGATTCACCATCGAGCAAACCAACGCCGCCGGGGTGGTCACCATCCCCGGCGGGCGCTTCAACGCCGTGTCGCCGGTGTTGGGCGTTGATGTACGGTTTACCATCCTGCAAGGGCAGGATGCGGCGAGCCGCCAGCAGTTGCCAACGCAGCATTAAGGGGCTTTTTCGGGTTGTTTGTCATGCGCTCAACGTTTCTTACTGCATCTGGCTAATACCAATTTAGTGACAGAATGACGGTTGGTTTCAATGTGCAAATACTGCCTGTGCAAGTCCTGGTTGATGTTTTTTCATTTCTGCTTTCGAAGTTAATTAATGCTAAGAGCCCAAATGCCGCCATTTTGGCGGGGGTAAGCTCGGTTATTGGTCTGGTACAGAATTTAGGGTAGGGAAGTGTGTCGCAGCCCTGCGCTGCTTTTCCCTTACCCTAAATTCTTAATCAACCATGGCAACTTTGCTGTATAATTCCCGCCCTTCCCTGCGCCCCAGCCGCGCCCTGAGCGCCCTGCTCGCCGACATGCTCCGCGACCCGCAAACGGCCGCTGCCCGGCCCACGCCCACCTTTACGCCCGCCGCCGACATCCTGGAAACGGCCCAGGGCTTTGAATTGCACCTGGCCCTGCCCGGCGTGAGCAAAGACGCGGTGCACCTCGATTTTCTCGACGGCCAGCTGGTGGTTTCGGGCAACCGCCCCAACCCCGCCGCCCAGGAAGCTGCCCCGGCCACCGAAGACGCTGATGCTGATGCAACGCAGCCGGCCAAAGCCCCGGCCGCGCCCACCTTCCGCCGCACCGAAACCAGCTACGGCGCGTTCAGCCGCAGCTTCCGGCTGCCCGAAACGGTGAACGTGAAAGCCATTGCCGCCGAGCTCACCGACGGCATCCTGCGGGTAACGCTGCCCTTCGACACCGAGAAGGTGACCACGCAGCACATCGAAATCCGCTAAGCGCGGGCGGGCTTGACAAAAAAGGCGCCTTTTGGGGTGCCTTTTTTGTGGGCTGGTTTGTTGTGCCATTGGCCGGTTATCGGTGAAAAGCAACCCCGGGACACGAAAGCGAATCTTTCCGGCGTTGCTGGCAAAATCCTGGGTTGGCTCATCGGGTTTTCATGCGCCAGACGTTAAATTAGAGTATTGATTCACCCCATTCACCCCTTTTCATTTTTCCCTTACCCATGCAAGCAAAACAAATGATGCTCGGCCTGCTCGGTTCCGCCATTCTGGGCGGGGGCGTGGCCGTGGGGGGGTACAAGCTGCTGGAGCCGGCCCCCGTGGCGCCGCAGGTTGTAGCCGCCGACCCCCAGGTGCGGTACACGTCGGAGATGCGGAGCACGCCCTACGCCGTGCCCGAAGGCCTGAACTTTGTGGCCGCCGCCGCCGCCGTGACCCCGGCCGTGGTGCACGTAATGACCGAATACGCCGCCGCGCCCGTCGACCAGCGCCAGCAGCAGATGGACCCCTTCCTGCGCCAGTTTTTTGGCGACCAGCTCGAGCAGTTTCATGGCCAGCAGCCGCAGGGCGGCGGGCAGGGCTCGGGCTCGGGCGTGATTATCGCCGCCAACGGCTACATCGTGACCAACAACCACGTCATCGAAAAGGCCTCCAAGATTGAGGTGGTGCTCGACGACAAGCGCAAGTTTGAAGCCGAGCTGGTGGGCGCCGACCCCAACACCGACCTGGCCGTGCTGAAGGTGAAGGCCGACAACCTGCCCTTCGTGAAGTACGGCAACTCGGACGACGTGAAAGTGGGCCAGTGGGTGCTGGCCGTGGGCAACCCCTTCAACCTGAACTCGACCGTGACGGCGGGCATCATTTCGGCCAAGGGCCGGAACATTGGCATCCTGCACACGCGCGACAACATGGGCATCGAGTCGTATTTGCAGACCGACGCCGTGGTGAACCCCGGCAACTCGGGCGGCGCGCTGGTGAACCTGAACGGCGACCTGATTGGCATCAACTCGGCCATTGCCTCGCACTCGGGCTCGGGCGCGTTTGAGGGCTACGCCTTCGCCATTCCCAGCTCGCTGGCCAGCAAGGTGGTCGACGACCTGCTGAAGTACAAAGTGGTGCAGCGCGCCCTGCTGGGCGTGCGGATGCAGGAAGTAGACGCCAAGCTGGCGTCGGAAAAGAAGCTGAACACGCTGAACGGCGTGTACATTCAGGGCCTGACCGAGGGCAGCGCCGCGGCGCAGGCTGGCTTGAAAATGGGCGACATCATCACCCAAATCAACAGCGTGCCCGTGAACACGTCGTCGCAGTTGCAGGAGCAGGTGGCCCGGTTCCGCCCCGGCGACAAGATTAAGGTGAGCTACCTGCGCGGCAGCGCGACGGGCGAGGTGCTGGCCACCCTGCGCAACGCCACCGGCACCACGGCCGTGGTGCGCGAAGTGCCGGCGTCGGCCTCCATCAAGTACGAGGGCGCGACGCTGGCCGCCGTGCCCGCCCGCGAGCAGGCCAAGCTGGGCCTGGAGGGCGGCGCCCAAATCTCGGGCATCAAGGGCAGCAACTTCCGCGAAACGGGCATGGCCGATGGCTTCATCATCACCCGCATCGACAAGAACGTGGTGACCAAGCCCGCCGACGTGAAAGCCTACCTCGACGAGGCCCGCGAGAGCTCGGGCGCGCTGGTGGAAGGCGTGTACCCCGACGGCCGCAAGGCCTACTACCCCATCGGGCAGGAATAGCCCGATGCCGGCGACCCGAAAAAGGCCCTTGCTACCTCGGCAAGGGCCTTTTTTTGGGTCGTAGAAAAATAGAGCGGTTCTCCGGTTCGTGTACGGCAGTTGAACGAGGTAGAGACGCAAAATGTTGCGTCTCTACAGCCCGTTCTAATATGATGAAGCTGTTTAGGAAGTCGCCAGAACGGCGTAGAGACGCGTATTTTAGGAAGTCGCCAGAACGGCGTAGAGACGCGTATTCGCGTCTCTACGCCGTTCTGGCGACTTCCTAAACAGCTTCGATAGCTGAACCACCCGGTAGGTTCTCAAAGCGGGGAAAAATCACAGGCGGCAGGGGTAAATAAATTCGAAAAAACCCAGATTTAGTTGCTCATTTTGAAGTCCTTTCGCCGAGCTTTGTCGTAGATACCAATCCTAAGCCGGGAACCCATATCTTGTGTTTTGGCTGGTTGCCAGTACGCTACGTTTCGCATCAATTCGTGCATGGAAAACGTCATCAATACCCTATACATTCAAAATTTCAAGTCCATTCGAAACGCCCTGCTGCACCCGCGGCGGGTCAATCTTATCATTGGGCAGCCCAATGCCGGGAAATCGACGGTGCTGGAGGCCATGAGCCTGCTGGGCAGCTTCCCGTACGAGCGGAAGAAGAAGTTTATGCGCAGCTTCATTCGCTACGAGAAGCCGTCGCAGCTGTTCCACGACAGCTTGATGACCCACCCGATTCGGGTGGAGACGGACTACGACGTGTGCCTGCTGGGCCAGGCCGACAAGGGCAAGCGGTTTCAGTACGGCGTTTTCAGCCAGGCGGCCCACCGGCTGCTGCGCGCGCAGCTGGGGCTGCCTTTGGTCGAAGGCCGCCAGAAACTGCGGAACAGCGACGACGCCGTGCTGCTCCGGCAACTTTACGACCACCTGGCCCGCACCGGGCCGCTGCCCGAGCCGGGCTACCTCTACACCGAGCTCGACCGCAACGGCGTGGTGGACCAGCCGGGCACGGGCGGGCGGTTTCTGAGCTCGGACCCGGCCTGGCAGCCGCGGGCGGTGAAGCCGTACCGCTTCAAGCCCAACGCCCACCTCAACCGCCGCTTCGCCGACAACACGCTGCGCCCGCCCCACGGCACCAACCTGGTGCAGGTGCTCGAAGCCCACGGCGACCTGCGGCAGGAGTTCATGTCGTTGTTCGACGACCACGGCCTGCGGCTGCGGGTGCGCCCCGACGCCAACCGCTTCGAGGTGATGAAGGACGTGAACGGGCTGAGCTTCTCGTACCCGTACTCGGGCAGCGGCGAAACCTTGCAGCGCTACGGCTTCTACCTGGCGGCGATGGAGTCGAACCGCAAGGCCGTCATCCTGTTGGAAGAGCCCGAGGCGCATTCGTACCCGGCCTACGTGACGCAGCTGGCTGAGCGCATTGCCACGCAGCAGGCCAACCAGTTTTTCGTGTCGACGCACAGCCCGTACCTGTTCAACGAGGTGCTCGAAAACATGGTGCCCTACGAGTCGCGGGTGCCCGAGCTGGCCGTGTTCATCGTGTACTACAAAGACTTTCAAACCAAAATCCGGCAGCTGTCGGACGAGGAAGTGCGGGGGCTGCGGCGCGACAGCCTCGACATCTTCAACAACCTGAGCCAGCTGGAGGTGGCGCCGGTGGCGCGCAAGGTGTAGGTAATCGTTTCCGGACTCCAAAAGCCCTTGCCAATAGATGGTGGGGGCTTTTTTGTTTTGGGCACTGGATGGGTGCGTGCGTAATGAGCTGTTTGGTACGACCCCAAAAAGCCTCCTGAAAGCCAGGGCCTCCGCCCCAAACGCGCCGGTGGGGGTTAGCCCGGACTCGTACCCGCTATTTTTTGACAATGAAGCCGAAGCCATCGGCTGGTTCTGCGAACAGCAGGAGCGGACCGGCGTAGGCGCAGGCGGTGGGTAGCCGTGGCATGCCGTAGCTTTGCGGACGCATCACTCACCCGCCATCCCACCCGTTTTTCATGAAGCAAGCCCTCGAAGAAGCCACCGCGCCCGACGTTACCGTGCCGCACCCCCACCACGACCCCCACGGCATTCAGGACGTGCTGCGCCAGCTGGGCGTGCAGGCCGAAAACGCCGCCTACAGCACCGGCCGCGCCTGGGGCGGCGCCGAGAACGCCGAGCGCCGCGTCATCAACGCGCCCGCCGATGGCCGCCGCATGGCCGGCGTGGCCTTTGCCACGGCCGCCGACTACGACGCGGTGGTGAAAACCGCCGAAGAAGCCTTCAAGACCTGGCGGCTGGTGCCGGCGCCCAAGCGCGGCGAAATCGTGCGCCAGATTGGCAACAAGCTGCGCGAGTTTAAGGAGCCGCTGGGCAAGCTGGTGAGCGCCGAGATGGGCAAAATTCTGCAGGAAGGCCTGGGCGAAGTGCAGGAGATGATTGACATCTGCGACTTTGCGGTGGGCCTGAGCCGCCAGCTGCACGGCTTCACCATGCACTCGGAGCGCCCGGCGCACCGCATGTACGACCAGTACCAGCCGCTGGGCATTGTGGGCATTATTTCGGCCTTCAACTTCCCGGTGGCGGTGTGGAGCTGGAACGCGATGCTGGCCGCCGTGTGCGGCGACGTGAGCATCTGGAAGCCCTCGGAGAAAACGC
>CAXTCS010000135.1:0-11166 GCA_964242365.1 uncultured Hymenobacter sp.
TTTTCTGGGCCTCGGCCAGCGGAATCTTGTCAAAATCCCAGATGTCCTCCGAGTTGTCGTCCACGATTTCGCGGTTGCGCCAGATTTCCAGGTCGCCGTTGTCGGGGTTGATGATGACGTCGAAGTTTTCGTCCTGGTCGAATTTCTTGCGAATCATGGTGCGAAACACGTCGTCCAGGATGCTCATCATCGTGGGCCGGTCGATGTTCTTGCTCCGGGCAAATTCGCCGAAGGATTCGATTAGTTCGTGGCTATTCATAAATCACTGATTTTTCGAATTTTAAACGGATTTCACGGATTTTGTGGACGATTTGCGGATGAGACGGATAACAGCGGGGAAGGATTTGAGGCCATCCACAAAATCCATGAAATCCGCTAAAATCTTAAAAATCAGTGATTATTTGAAGGAGATAACAACGGTGGCCTGCTGAATGTCCCCGAAAGGATAGAAGGCGGCGGGCAGGGTTGTTTTCTTGGTTTTTTGTTTGATGACTTCCTCGATTTCCACGCCTTCGGGGGTGGCGGCGGTGAGGACGCCGGTTTTCTCGGTGCCGTCGGTCAGTTTCAGGGCCAGGGAGCGGCCGATGTGGCGCGGGTACTGGCGCGGGTCGGTGAGGGGCTGGTCGGCGCCGGGGCTGGTGACTTCCAGCGAGTACGCCGATTCTTCGCCGTAGTGCTCGTCGATGCGGCGGGCCAGGCGGCGGCTGATGGTGGCGCAGGCCTGAATGGCGAGGCCCTCGGGGCCGTCGAGGGTGACGGTCACCTTCGGCATCACCGAATCGGACACGGTGAGGCCCACGATGAACAGCTCCTGGTCGCCGATGGCGTCGCGGAGCATTTCCAGCAGCAGGGTGCGGTCGAAGGACATGGGGTAAGAATCAGGGCAAAAAAAGAGGGGACTATGCGTCCCCTCTTTGCTAAAGCGAATACCAACTTCGGGGCAAAGGTACGACAACGGGCGACGGAATGCAAGAAGGTGGCAGGCCCGCGGCCCATGCGGGGCAGCGCAAGCAACCGTTGCCGTATTTTGCCGCCTTTGTAACCTTGCGCAGCCGCGCCGGGTTTCCGGGCGCGGCCGGTGGGATAATCCCTGGCGTACCTTCTTTCTTTTTATTTTTTCCCATGAAAACCTTCCAAACCCTTCGTGTAGCCGCCTTCGGGCTGGCGGCCGTGCTGACCACCGGCGCCGCCTTTGCGCAGACCGACGCGGCCAAAACCGCCCCCGCCACGGAGGTCCGGCCCAGCCCGGCCGCCACGGCCACGGGCAAGATTGGCGCGACCGACGTGACGGTGAATTACAGCAGCCCGGCCGTGAAGGGCCGCGCTATCTGGGGCGGGCTGGTGCCCTACGGCGAGGTGTGGCGCGCCGGCGCCAACGAGGCTACGACGGTAGAATTCAGCAAAGCCGTGACGGTGGAGGGCAAGGCCTTGCCGGCCGGCAAGTACGGCTTTTTCATTCTCCCGACCGAGAAGCAGTGGACGGTGATTTTCAACAAGGTGCCGAACCAGTGGGGCGCCTTCAAATACGACCAAAAGCAGGACGCGCTGCGCGTGACGGTGACGCCCCACAAAGCAGCCGCGATGGCCGAGCGGCTGGCTTATGAGGTGACGCCCAAAGGCTTGGTGCTGCGCTGGGAGAATCTGGAAGCGCCGGTGGCTATTAAGTAGCGTACCTGGCTCTGCACGACGGTCTTCTTGATTTGATGGAAGCGGGCGGCCCGAGGTGGGCCGCCCGCTTACTTTTGTGCCTTTCCCGACTTTCGAAACTTATGGAATACAAGCTCACCCAGTACAGCCACGGCGCGGGCTGCGGCTGCAAAATCGCGCCGGCCGTGCTCGACCAGATGCTGCACACCAGCATTGCGCAGCCGCACCACGACCGGCTGCTGGTGGGCAACGCCAGCCGCGACGACGCGGCGGTGTACGATATTGGCGGGGGGCAGGCGGTGATTTCGACCACCGACTTTTTTATGCCGATAGTGGACGATGCGTACGATTTCGGGCGCATTGCTTCGGCCAATGCCATTTCGGACGTGTACGCGATGGGCGGGCGGCCGCTGCTGGCCATTGCGGTGCTGGGCTGGCCGGTGGATAAATTGCCGCCCGAAGTAGCGGCCCGCGTGCTGGAAGGCGCCCGCAGCATCTGCGCGGAGGCGGGGATTCCGCTGGCCGGCGGGCACAGCATCGACTCGCCGGAGCCGATTTTTGGGCTGGCCGTGACGGGGATGGTTGACATCGCGGATTTGAAGCGGAACGACACGGCCACGGCCGGCTCGGAGCTGTATTTGACCAAGCCGCTGGGCGTGGGCATATTGACGACGGCGCAGAAAAAAGGTATTTTGCGGGACGAGGACGCCGCGATTGCCCCGGCCCAGATGATGCAGCTCAACAAGATTGGGGCGGAGCTGAGCAAGCTGCCGGCCGTGACGGCGCTGACCGACGTGACGGGTTTCGGGCTGCTCGGGCACCTGGCCGAAGTGTGCGAAGGCAGCGGGCTGACGGCGGAAATCGACTTCGGCAAAGTGCCGCGCATCGCGGCGGCCGAATCTTACCTGAAGCAAGGCAGCGTGCCGGGCGGCACCGGCCGCAACTGGGCCAGCTACGGACCCAAAATAGGCCCCATCAGCGACGAGCAGCGGGCGTGGCTCTGCGACCCGCAGACGTCGGGCGGCCTGCTGGTGTGCGTGGAACCGGCCGGGCGCGCGGCGGTGCTGGCGGTGTTTGCCCGGCACGGGCTGGCGCTGGAAAGCTTTGGCCGGCTGCGGGCGCACGCGGCGGGCGAGGCCTGGGTGCAGGTGGGCGCGTAGCGGGGCGCGTTTCGGCTTATGAAGTCTACTTTTTTTCGGCCGCTACTCGAAGCGGCCGTGGTGCTGGTGGTGGTGCTGGGCGCGGCGCGCTGGGTGACGGGGCTTTTTTCGAAACGCACCCACGTGTACCGGACCACGGCGGCGCGGCAGCTGCGCCTGCTGTGCTGGCCGCTGCTGGCGCTGGGCGCGGGGCTGAGCGTGCTGCCGGCCGTGGCGCTGGGAGGACCGGAAATCAGCCCATTTGAGGGAGGGCTGACGGTGAGCTTCTTCGTTTTTACTTTGGCCCTGAGCGGGCCGGCGCTGCTGCTGCACCTGCGCTACTGGGCCCTGAACCACGAAACGGTGCTGGTTTTTCAGCCCGAAGACAACCGGTTTGAGGTGTACGTGGCCGGCCAGCGGCTGCCTTTTGAGCGGCGCGACCTGGCCGGCGTGGAGCGCCGGACGTGCCGCGCGCGGCGTACGTTCTGGGCCCGGTACGACTACCTGCGCCTGCACCTTCGGGATGGGCGCGTCATCGTGCTTACTTCCTTGCTCACGGACCTGGAACCGCTGATGGTTTTCCTGCGGAGCGTGCCCACCGAACGCGGCACCAAGGCCTGGTGCTGGGTGTGAGGGCGGCGTTTTCTCTGCCGTTATAGGCGGCGCGACTGGCGGAACCTCACGAGACCCCTCCGGGGCGGCCCCTCTCCAAAAGAGAGGGGAGCCTAACGACATGCATACTATTCTAACCGCTGTGCTGGGTTACCGGCGGCGGTAGAGGCCGGGGGTACCGGTGGGCTGGTAGGCGCCGAATATGCCGGGCAGCAATTGCTTGAGGCGCGGCACGTGGTTGCCTTGGTCGAGGAGGTATTCGGGCAGGTCGGGGCCCATTTTTTGGGCCACGCGCACCACGGCGGCGTACTCGGTCAGGTGCCCGAAGTCGGCTTGGGAGAGGGTCCAGTCGAGGTAGGGCGTGGCGGGGCGGTTGTTGAAGTAGGCCCGGTCGTCGGGGCCGAGAATGAGGAGCGTCCGGCCCTGGATGGCGGCGTAGCGCGGGTCGGGCTGGAGGCCAAAATGGCTTTCGGCGGGCATGTGCAGCAGGGCTTCGAGGCGCGGCACCTGGGCGCGGTAGCGCAGCACCACCGCCGCGTTGAGGATGAGCAGGAGCAGCAATTCGAGCAGCCAGGCTTGCCGGTAGCGCTGCCACAAAAACAGGCTGAAATAGGCCAGGGGTGGCAGCAGCAGCACCAGCACGCCCGGCGCCGCGCCCCGCTCCACGGCAGCGGTGGCACTGGCCACGGCCAGCCACACGAGCATCAGCTGCCGGAATTTTACCTGAAACACCAGGCCCAGCGACGTGCCCAACGCCCGCAGCAAGGCCAGCGCCAGCACCAGGCCGGGCACGATGAGCAGGCGCAGCTGCAAGCCGGCCGGCAGCCCGCTGGCAATGAGGTCGGTGAGGCCCGGCTGCAAGTGAAACCGCCCAAACCCCGGCAGCGCCCCGGTGTAGAGGAAAAACGTGACCACCAGCGCATACGGAAAGAAAAACCCGCACAGCAGCAGCAGGGAGTTCCGGAACGAGTTGGGCGCGAAGATGACCACGGCAAACAGGCCCACGAGCACAAACAGGCTCAGCGGCAGGTAGCAGAGCGCGCCCAGGCCGATGAGGAAGCCGGCCCGAAATAGGCGGCGGTTGTCGTAGCCCTCGCGGGAGGTGGGCAGCAGGGCGCTCAGCGCAAACACGATGAACGTGTGGCCCAGCAGCAGCGGCGAGAGCGTGTCCAAATCGGTGCTCACGCTGCCCACCAGCAGGTAGGTGAGGGCGGCCACGTAGCCGCGCTCGGGGTGCACGTCGTAGCGGTTGAGCACCAGGTTGAGGCGCAGCGCCTGCACCAGCAGCAGCGCCAGCGCCACCACCCGGTACAGCCCCACGGGCCGCGAAAGCACGGCGTCGAGCCCGGCAAAAAAAGCGGCCGCCAGCGGCGCGGTGCCGTCGTAGAGGTCGCGGTAGGGCAGGGCGCCGCCGTGCAGCCGCTCGCCCACCAGCAGGGCCCGCAGCTCGGCCGCCGTTACGGGCAGGCCCAGCCACAGCAGCGGCAGGCGCAGGGCCAGCAGCAGCAGCAGCAGCGCCAGCAGCTGCGCCGGCAGAGAGCTTTTGAAAAAGCGAAGCAATTGGGTGGGTTATGAGGTGATGGGGGTGATGGGGTGATGAGGTCGGGCGGCGGAGGAGGACGGCGCAAAGGTATTGTGCAGCCACAAGGCCTGGCTTCATTCTTTTTCTGCTCCATCCTGCCCCATCCAAAACCCTTCTATCCTCCCTTCCCTGCCCTCCTACTCCCATCACCTCATACCCCAAAAACCTCCCGTACCTTTGCTAGTCATATGGAAAGCAAACGACAACAAAAAATGGCCAGCCTGCTTCAGCAGGAGCTGGCCGCCGTGTTGCAGCGCGACCTGCCGCACCTTTTTGGCGGCGGGCTGGCCCCCGGCATCAGCCTGGTGCGCGTGACGCCCGACCTGGGCCAGGCCCGCGTGTACCTCAGCCTGCTGCTGGGCGGCGACGCCACCGACCGCCTCGCGATTATTCAGGACAACGCCAAGGAAATCCGCCACGCCCTGGCCAAGCGCATCCGCCAAACGGCCCGTGTGGTGCCCGAGCTGGTCTTTTTTCACGACGACAGCGCTGCCTACGCCGCCCACATGGACCAGGTGTTGGGCACGCTCGACATTCCGCCCGCGCCCAAGGAAGACGCTGACGAAGACGACAAGCCCGCCCGCCCGCGCCTATTTAACAATGAGTGACTTGGTCGAGTGACGGAGTGCGGGAGTGACTGAGTGTTGTTCTGGAACGTCACTCAGTCACTCCCGCACTCCGTCACTCGACCAAGTCACTCGACGAAGTCCCTCACTTCCTCACTCCCTCACTCTTTTGTACTACGACCCGATTAAGAAAAGCCTCGGCCAGGTGTTCAACCGCACGCCGTGGCTGCGCCGGCTGTTTTACCACCTGCTCGACTTGCTGCTGTTGCGCACCTGGCACGTGCACCGGGAGCTGCGGCGCTGGGCCAAAGGCCGCACCCAGGAGCCGCTGAATATCCTCGACGCCGGCTCGGGCTACGGGCAGTACACGTACTGGCTCAGCGGGTTGAGCGCGAAGTGGAACATCCTGGCTGTGGACGTGAAGGAGGAGCAGGTGGCCGATTCGAACCGGTTTTTCCGGCAGCTGGGCCGCCGCAACGCGCAATTTGCCGTGCAGGATTTGGTGCTGTACCAGGAGCCGAATTCCTTCGATTTGGCCTTGTCGGTCGACGTGATGGAGCACATTCTGGAAGACGTGGAGGTGTTTCGCAACATCCACGCCTCGCTCAAGGACGGCGGCATGCTGCTCATCTCCACGCCCAGCGACCAGGGCGGCTCCGACGTGCACGACGACGGCGAAACGAGCTTCATCGAGGAGCACGTGCGCGACGGCTACAACATCCGCGAAATCCAGCAAAAGCTGAGCACCGCCGGTTTCGAGCGCATCGAAGCCCGCTACGCTTACGGCGAGCCGGGCCAGATTTCGTGGCGCCTGAGCATGAAATACCCGATTCTGATGCTGGGCAAGTCGCGCCTGTTCTTCCTGTTGCTGCCGTTTTATTACCTCGTCACCTTCCCGTTCTGCCTGCTGCTGAACTGGCTCGACGCCCGCACCACCCACGATTCGGGCACGGGCCTGATTGTGAAGGCCTGGAAATAAAGCCGGCTTTTCTGCACGCAAAACCGTACCTTGCTAGTCGCGTAGCACACTTTTTTCACTGTTTTCTTATGGCCGAAGCCAACAATATTGACCAACTGGTGCAGATTCTGACGGTTCGGTTGGACCGGCAGGAAAAGCAGCAGGAGACAACCAACGACCTGCTGCTGCGCCTGGTGAATCAGCAAGAAGCCTTATTTAATCTTCAGCAAAGCTTCCAAAAAAGTCAAGAAAAGTTTAATGAGCGCCAGGAAGGATTTAATCAACGCCAAGAAAAGTTTAATGAGCGCCAGGAGAAGGCTAATGAACGCCAGGACCAGTTCAACATCATTTTTCTGGACGAAATCAGGGGCATGAAGAAGGACATCAAGGACCTGACCGAAGTCGTGCTCAAACAGCACGAAGGCCGGCTCAAGCGGCTGGAAGATTTCATGGACGACTTGATGCGCAAGTCCGGGTAGTCCCGCCGCTTTCTGGCCAGCTAACGCCCCCTCGTGAACGTTCCCTTCCTCATTGCCCGGCGCTATTTCCGTTCCAAGAACAAGCGCAACATCATCACCATCATTTCCAACATTTCGATGGTGGGCGTGGCGGTGGGCACGGCCGCGCTGATTATCGTGCTCTCGGTGTTCAACGGGCTGGAGGATTTGGTGCGCACGCTCTACGGCAAATCGGACCCCAACCTGGTTATTTCGGCCGCCAAGGGCAAGGCCTTCGACGTGAACCGCACTTTTTTGATGAAGCTGGAAAACACGCCCGGCGTGGCCCTGCTCACCGAAGTCATCGAGGACAACGCCCTGCTGCAACACCACGACCGCCAAATGGTGGTGAAAATGCGCGGCCTGAGCGACAACTACTTCGGCCAGAGCCAGATTGACGCCAACATCCGCGAGGGCGACCACCGCCTGCGCCGCGACAGCCTGGAGCTGGCCCTGGTGGGCGCCGGCGTGCAGCACGAGCTCAGCATCACCCTCAACAACCGCCTGGCGCCCATGCGCCTGCTCTACCCGCGCAACTCGCCTGGCAGCAAAATGCTCAGCATGAACCCCGAAAAGGCCTTCAACGAGCAGGACCTGATTGCCGGCGGCGTCTTCCTCATCGAGCAGCACATCGACGACAGCTACATTTTTGTGCCCCTCGCCTTTGCCCAGCGCCTGCTCGGCTACGGCACCCGCCGCACGGCCCTCTACGTGAAAGTGGGCAGCAGCTTTAAGATTGAAGCGGTGAAAGTTCAGCTGCGCCGGCTGCTCGGGCCAGGGTTCAAAGTGCAGGATTCTGACGAGCAGCACGTGAGTTTGTTCAAGGCCATCAAGGTGGAGAAACTGTTTGTGTTCATCACCTTCACCCTCATCCTGCTCATCGCCTCGCTCAACATTTTTTTCTCGCTCTCGATGCTGGTCATCGACAAGAAAAAAGATATTTCGGTGCTGCTGGCGATGGGCGCCAGCCAGAAATCGGTGCTGCGCACGTTTCTGTACGTGGGCGCCATCGTGGCGCTGGTGGGAGCGGCGGTGGGGCTGCTGGTTGGCGTGTCGATGTGCTGGCTCCAGCAGCGCTTCGGCTTTGTGAGCATGGGCATGGCCACGAGCGTGGTCGACGCATACCCGGTGAAAATGCAGGTTTCGGACCTGATTTTTACCTGCCTGTCCATCATTCTCATAACCTTGGCCGTAAGCATTCGCCCCGCGCTGAATGCGAGCAAGTTGGACTTGCGCGAGAATTTATAGCGTCAAACGCATCCCTGCGCGCGACGAGCCGTAAGGACCTAACCTTACCCCACCGCTGCTAAGCTCCACCGTGCCTATTTCCGCTTTCAGCCCTACCTTGCGCTTTCCGCGTGCCCGGCTATGAAAGTATCTACCGCTGAACCGTTTCAAATAATCTACTCGCTGTTCGAGCACGAGTTCCTGGGCCATTTGTTCGCGGCCTACGTGGTGCAGCTGGGCCCGCGCGACCAGCTCACGCTTCAGCACCAGACGGTTTCGGGCAAAAACGCGCACGAATTCGCGGCCGGCCTCGACGCCACCGACTTTGAGCTGGTGGAGCTCTGCGACCAGATTCAGCAGGAAGCCGTGGTGAAAGAATTCTGGCCCCGCAAGATTGCCACGGCCGAGTTTTTCCTCAAAACCTACAACCCCGAAAAAGGCGACAAGCCCCTGCAAGAGGCCATTGCCCGGCACGTGCAAACGCGCATGGCGGGCCTGCTGGCGCGGCTGGCCGGCAAGCGCGTGTTCATCATGGGCCGCGACGGCGAGCCGACGTGGCGCGAAATCGGCCTGGCACCGGCCAAGGCGTCCATCCTGTTCCACTTCCGGCGCAACGCGGAGGGCACGCACTACTTTCCCACCATTCAGTACCAGGGCCAGCGGCTCGATTTTCAATACAAAGACGCTTTGCTGGTGTGCTTGCAGCCGGCGTGGCTGCTGCTCGGCGACTTGCTCTACTCCTTTCGCACCGAGGTGGACGGGCGCAAGCTGCTGCCGTTTTTGAAGAAGAAGTTCATCGTGGTGCCCCGGCAGGTGGAGGAGAGCTACTTCCAGAAATTCGTGGCGCCGCTCATGGAGTCGTTCGAGGTGCACGCGCGCGGCTTCGACATCCGCTCGGAGCGCTACGTGGCGCGGCCCCGGCTCACGTTCAGCGACGCCCTGCCCGTGGTGGCCGCGCCCGAAGTGCCCGTGCGCCCGCCCGGCCCGCCGCGCCGGGGCCGCATTCCGCTGCCCAAGCCCATTGCGCCGCTCCTCACCGGGGCCGAAACCGAACAGATTCACTTCGAGCTGAGCTTCCGCTACGGCCCGCACCTCATGCCCCTGGGCACCGACAAGCCGGTGAGCGTGCGCTTGGAAAAAGCCGCCGACAGCTACGTGTTTCATCGCCTGCTGCGCAACCCCGAGCAGGAGCAAGCCACCGTGGAGGAGCTGCGCACCCGCCGCCTCACGGTGGAAAACGGCCACGCCACGCTGCCCAAAGGCGAGGCATTTAAGTGGCTGCACGACAACACGCCGGCCCTCGCCGAGCTGGGCTACACCGTGGAAGCCGCGGCCTCGGCTACCAAAAGCTATTTTATTGGCCCCACCAGCGTGCACGTCGGCATTCAGGAAGCCGGCGACTGGTTCGACGTGCGCGGCACGGTGCGCTTTGGCGACCTTGAAATTCCGTTTATCCGGCTGCGGGGCCACATTTTGCAGCGGCGGCGCGAGTTCAGGCTGCCCAACGGCCAGATTGCCATCATCCCCGAGGAGTGGTTTACGGACTACATGGAGCTGTTTGCCTTCGGCGAAGAAACCGCCGACGGCCTCAACCTGCGCCGGCACCACCTGGCCCTCGTGGCCGACTTGCAAAGCAGCGAGCTGGCCACCGTGCGCATGGGCCGCAAGCTCGAAAAGCTGCGCGATTTTGCCGAAGTCGAAGACCACCCCCTGCCCACCGGCTTTCTGGGCGAGCTGCGGCCCTACCAAAAAGCCGGCTACAACTGGCTGCGCTTCGTGCAGGACTACCATTTTGGGGGCTGCCTGGCCGATGACATGGGGCTCGGCAAGACCATTCAGGCGCTGGCCATGCTGCTGCACCGCCGCGAAAGCGGCGAAGCCCAGGGCGCGGCCTCGCTGCTGGTGCTGCCGACTTCGCTGGTGTTCAACTGGCTGAACGAAGCGCAGAAATTCACCCCCGACCTCAAGCTGCTGGCCTACACCGGCACCTACCGCGACAAAAACCCCGACCGGTTTGCCGACTACGACGTGGTGCTGACCAGCTACGGCATCGTGCGCCTCGACACGGAGCTGCTGGCCAGCTACAACTTCGACTACGTGATTCTGGACGAGTCGCAGGCCATCAAAAACCCGTCGAGCACCACCTCGCAGGCCGTGCGGCAGCTGCGCTCCCGGCACCGCCTCATCCTCACGGGCACGCCGGTCGAGAACAGCACGATGGATTTGTGGTCGCAGATGTCGTTCATCAACCCCGGCTTGCTGGGCACGCAGGCTTTTTTTCGCAAAGAATTCCTCAAGCCCATCGAGAAGCACCAGGACGAAGGGCGCACCCGGCGGCTGCACGCGCTCATCAAGCCGTTTATTTTGCGACGCCACAAGGCGCAGGTAGCCAAAGAGTTGCCCGAGAAAACCGAGCAGCTCAGCTACTGTCCGATGACGGAGGAGCAGGCCCACGCCTACGAGGAAACCAAGAGCTTCTACCGCAACAAAATCCTGCGCAACCTCGACGAGCACGGCCCGGCCAACACCCAGTTTTTGCTGCTGCAAGGCCTTACGCGCCTGCGCCAGATTGCCAACCACCCGCGCCTGGCCGACGAAACCTACGCCCACGAATCGGGCAAGCTGCGCGAGGTGCTGCGCATGATTCGCAACGTGGTGGCCGAAGGGCACAAGGTTTTGGTGTTCAGTCAGTTTGTGCAGCACCTGGCGCTGGTGCGCGCCGCGCTCGACGAGCGCCAGCTCGCGTACGCCTACCTCGACGGCACCACCCGCGACCGGCCCGCCGAAGTAACCCGCTTTCAGGAAGACGAGAAGCTAAAAATCTTCCTCATCAGCCTGAAAGCCGGCGGCGTAGGCCTCAACCTCACGGCCGCCGACTACGTGTTCATCCTCGACCCGTGGTGGAACCCCGCCGTGGAGGCCCAGGCCGTGGACCGCG
>CAXTCS010000136.1:0-4524 GCA_964242365.1 uncultured Hymenobacter sp.
ATAAAAAGAGCTCCCATGAACACCGCACTGGGCGGCCTCATCGACGGGGTGCTGACGGAATACAAGCTTTTTGCGCCGGAAGGGTTGGTTCACTTGCCCAACAACCTTTCCTTTGAGGAAGGGGCCTGCTTGCCTTGTGCCGGGGTTACGGCTTGGCACGCCCTGGTGTCGCAGGGCAACCTGGGGGCCGGCGATTCCGTGCTGCTGCTCGGTACCGGCGGCGTGTCCATGTTTGCCTTGCAGTTTGCCAAAGCCCACGGGGCCCGCGTCATCATCACGTCCAGCAGCGACGCCAAGCTGGAGAAGGCGCGGCAGCTAGGGGCCGATGATACCATCAACTACCGCCAGATACCTAACTGGGCCGACCGGGTGCTGGAGCTGACCGGCGGCGAAGGCGTCGACCACGTGGTGGAAGTAGGGGGCGGGGGAACCCTGGCCAACTCCGTGGCGTCCGTTCGCCCCAACGGCCGCATCAGCCTCATTGGCGTGGCCTCCGGGCAAGTAGGGGAGTTGAATCCCATGTCCGTGTTCCTGAGCAGCCTGACCGTGCAGGGCATCTATGTGGGCAGCCAGGAGATGTTTCAGGCCATGAATCGCGCCATCCTCGTCAACGACCTGCACCCCGTTATTGACCGGGTATATGCGTTCGACGAAGCGCCCGAAGCCTTCCGCCACCTCCAGCGCGCCGACCACCAGGGCAAAGTAGTGATACGCATTGGCGCGGAATAACCCGGCCTGTCCCGCACGCCTGCTTGGCTTCGATAGTCTCTCACTGTTTTCCTCGCAATCCGTCAGCAACGGGCTGCCTTTCAACTTCCTGCACCTCATTTTAACGTCAAGTTATGGAAACGGAAACCCTGCTCACCCCCGCCCCGGCCAAGCTACCGACCGGCAAGCTGTTCATCAATAACCAATGGCTGGACGCGGCCGATGGCCGCACGGCTCCCACCATCAACCCGGCCACCGAAGCGCCCATCCAGGAAATCGCGCAGGGCACCGCTGAAGACGTAAACCGGGCCGTGCGCGCCGCCCGCCGGGCGTTCGACAGCGGCCCCTGGGCCACCATGAACGTGTACGACCGGGGCAAGCTGCTCATCAAAATCGGCGAGCTGGTGGAGAAATACGGCGATGAGCTGGCCTACCTGGAGTCGGTGGACATGGGCACGCCCATCACTTTCAGCCGCCAGTTCAACATCCCCCAGGCCGTGGCCGTGTTCCATTTCTACGGTGGGCTGGCCACCAAAATCTACGGCCGCACCAGCAGCTCCCTCTCCAACACGCTCAACTATACCCTGCGCGAGCCGCTGGGGGTCATCGGGGCCATCACGCCCTTCAACTTTCCGCTGCTGCTCTCGCTCACCAAGATTGGCCCGGCCCTGGCCGCCGGCAACACCATCGTGCACAAGCCGGCTTCCGGCACGCCGCTCACCGCCCTGCGCATGGCCGAAATCATGGCCGAAGCCGGCTTGCCCGAGGGTGTATACAACGTCGTAACCGGGCCCGGCAGCGAGCTGGGCGATGCGCTGGTCAAGCATCCCGACGTCAACAAAATCAGCTTCACCGGCTCTACCTCCGTGGGGCAGGGCATTATCCGCGCCTCGGCCGACACCGTGAAGAAGGTCACGATGGAGTTGGGTGGCAAGTCGGCCAACATCGTCTTTGCCGACGCCGACTTGCCCGCCGCCATCAACCAGGCGTTCTATGGCATCTTTTTCAATAAGGGCGAAATTTGCACCGCCGGCTCCCGCCTGCTGGTCGAGCGCCGCATCCACGACGAAGTAGTGGCGGGCCTCAAGCAGCAAATCAGTCAGACGGTGATGGGCAACCCCCTCGACCCGGCGGTGCAATTCGGCCCCCTGGCGTCGAAAGACCAGTTCGAGAAGGTCAGCGGCTATGTGCGCACCGGGCAGGAGGAAGACGGAGCCACCCTCTACACCGGCGGCCACGGCTTTCACCCCGAAGGCAGCAACGGCAAAGGCTACTACTTCGAGCCCACCATCTTCACCCGGGCCACCAACCAGATGCGCATCGCCCAGGAGGAAATCTTCGGCCCGGTGCTCACGGTCATCCCCTTCGACACCGACCAGGAGGCCATCGACCTCGCCAACGGTACGCCCTACGGGCTGGCTTCGGGGGTGCAAACCACCAACCTGAAACGGGCGCACTACGTGGCCAGCAAAATGAAGGCCGGTACGGTTTGGGTCAACACCTACAACCTGTTCGACCCCGGCATTCCGTTCGGCGGCCACAAAATGTCGGGTTACGGCCGTGAAAACGGCCCCGAAACCCTGGAAAGCTACACCCAGCACAAAGCCGTGTGGGTCAACCTGGACTAGCGCTTATTGCTCCCTGGCCCGGTCTTTTCCTCATTCAATCATCTTGCTTTAGCAGTTACGCACATGAAAATTGGCATTATTGGGTCCGGCAACATTGGCGGCGGGCTGGGCAGGCTCTGGAGTCAGGCCGGCCACGAATTGATGTTCAGTGCCCGCCAAGCGGCCGGCGCGGAGCAGTTGGTCCGTGAAATCGGAGCCGGCGCGCAAACCGGTACCGTTGCCGCTACCGCCGCTTTCGGCGACGTGGTATGCCTGGCCCTTCCGTTTGACAACCTCGACGAGGCCCTGGCAGAAGTCGGCTCCCTCGCCGGCAAGGTGGTGCTCGACGCTACTAATCCTTACCACGTGGTGGATGGGCAGCTGGTCATTGCCTTGCCGGAGGGCGGAAACGCCGCGCAGCAATTGGCCGCCAAGCTTCCCCAAGCCCGCGTCGTCAAAGCCTTTAACACGCTCCCGGCCGAACAGCTCAAGAATGCCCCGCAGGGGCCGCCGGACACCCGCCCCACCATGTTTTACTGCAGCGACGATGCGGCGGCCAAAGTCGTGGTCAATGGCCTGATTAGCGATGCCGGCTTCGCCAGTGTGGACACCGGCCCCTTGGCCCACGCCGCCTGGCAAGAGCCGCGGGGCAGGCTCTACGGCAAAGTGCTGCCCCTGGCACAGGCGCAACAGCTATTGGCAGCGGAACAGGCCGCCGCATCCACCGGCCCTTCGCAGCCGGTGGCCTAGGCTGCGATTTGCAGCAGTAAGCGTGAGTCGCTCACCGCACTTTATTTCATTCTCAAGTCGAAAGATTCATGGAAATTACCGCCGCCGTTAGCCGGGAAAAGGGACAGCCCCTTTCCCTGGAAAAACTTCAGCTGGAGAGTCCCCGGGCCGATGAGGTGTTGGTGCGCATTGTCGGGGTCGGCGTTTGCCACACCGACATCGGGGTGCGCAACCAGGACTTTCCGGCCCCGCAGCCCATTGTATTAGGGCACGAAGGCGCTGGCATCGTCACCGAAGTCGGGTCGGCTGTCACTCTGGTCAAACCCGGTGACCATGTCGTGCTGTGCTGGCTGAACTGCGGCGTTTGTCCCAACTGCCGCCAGGGCCACCCCGCCAATTGCATCAAGCTGTTCGACTTCATGTTCGCCGGCACCCGGCCCGATGGCTCTTCGTCGCTGCGCACCGCCGACGGAGCGTTGGTGCACGGGCATTTCTTCTCCCAGTCCTCCTTCGCGACCTACGCCCTGGCCACCGAGCGCAACGTGGTGAAGGTACGCGACGACGTGCCCATCGAGCTGCTCGGCCCGCTGGGCTGCGGCGTGGCCACCGGGGCCGGCGTCATCATGAACACCCTCCAGCCCCACGCCGGCTCTTCCGTGGCCGTGTTCGGGGCCGGGGCCGTGGGCCTGAGCGCTGTGCTGGCGGCCAAAGCCGTGGGCTGCACCACCATCATTGCCGTCGATATTCAGCCCAATCGCCTCGACTTGGCCCGCGAGCTGGGGGCCACCCACGTCATCAACGGCAAGGAAGCCGACGCGGTAGCGGCCATCAAGGAAATCGTGCCCGGTGGCGTGGAATACAGCATTGAGGCCGTGGGCTCGCCCGCTCTGCTGCGGCAGGCGATGGATGCCCTGGCCATCCGGGGAACTTGCGCCCTGGTGGGTGTGGCCCCCTACGGCCGCGACGTGCAGGTGGAAATGGCGGCCTTGCTGCCGGGCCGCCGCCTGGTAGGGGTAATGGAGGGCGACAGCGTACCCCAGGTGTTCATTCCCCAACTCGTGGACCTGTACGTGGCGGGGCGCTTTCCCTTCGACAAGCTCGTGCGCTACTACCCCTTCGAGCAAATTAATCAGGCCATCGAGGATTCGGAAAAAGGGACCACCATCAAAGCCGTGCTGCTGCTGCCCACCTGATGCCACCCGCCTCTGCAACCGGCTAAATGCTGCGATTTTCACGAGTTGGCCGCGCTGCCGCTCAATGCCCAAGTCGCCTGGCATCAACCTTTCTGTTTGTATAAGCCCAATACTCCCGCCATGCAATTCCTGGTTACCATTTCCCTCGCTCGGCCCTCCGACAACAACGCGGAGACGGCTTTTTTAGTGGACGATGACGCCCATGCCGCTCTGTTTCAGCAGCTGCACGAGCAGGGCAGCGTGTTGCAGGCGTACATGGCCGCCGACTTTATCGGCTATTTTCTCCT
>CAXTCS010000136.1:4624-11150 GCA_964242365.1 uncultured Hymenobacter sp.
AGGGCAGCGTGTTGCAGGCGTACATGGCCGCCGACTTTATCGGCTATTTTCTCCTCATGCAGGCCGAATCAGCCTACCAGCTCGACCACCTGCTTGCCGGCCTTCCCCTGGCCGAGCCCCGCGACCAGATTAAGGTCGAAGTGCAAGGTCTGGAGCCGTTGCTCCTGAAGCCTCCGGCTCAACCCTAGCAATACCGGCCGCAAAGGTCACAACCTAAACCATCAAATGTAAAAAGAATAGTTGCCCATGAACTCCACCGCTCAAACTCCTAGCCCCCTGCTGGCCCGTATCGACCCGGAAATCGCCCGCTACATCACCAGCGGCGTCGCTAAGCCCCAACCGGGGCCCGGAGTTTCCTTCGACAAGCTCCGTGCCGACTATGTGGCGCTGTGCCGCACCATGCAGGGCACGCATTTCGACGAGTTGGCCCAGGTGCAAGACCATGCCGTGCCGGTTGGCGACGAGTCAATACCCATTCGACTTTACTCGACTGATGCTGCCCAAACCTTGCCCCTGCTGCTGTATACGCACGGCGGCGGGTTTCTCTTCGGCGATTTGGATTCGCACGACGGCATCTGCCGCCTGCTGGCCCGGTACAGTGGCTGCCGGGTAGTGGCGCTGACCTACCGACGCCCGCCCGAAAACCCGTACCCCGTACCGGTCGACGACTGTGAGCGGGTGCTGGAGTGGTTAGGTGCCCACGCCGCGGAATTTAAGCTGGATACGACCCGCACCACGCTGGCCGGCGAAAGTGCCGGGGCGGCCCTAGCCCTGGCCGTCGCTCGGCGGGTTCCGGCATCGGTGGCTCAGTTGCTACTCATCGTCCCGGCCATCGACGCCACCACCAGCACGCCGTCGTACGACGAATTTGCCACCGGCTTATTTTCCGGAAAAGAAGAATTCGCCGGACTATGGCACGGCTATCTGGCCGATTTCGACCGCGACAAGCAAAATCCCGATGCCTCGCCCTTTTGGATTTCGGACTTGGCGCAGCTGCCACCCACGCTGATTTTTAGCGCCGAATACGACGTGGCCCGTGACGAGGCCGAACAGCTCGGGGAGCGGCTACAGCAGGCCGGCGTGCCCACCACCGTGACCCGCCTGCCCGGCATGGTACACGAGTTTCCGGCCATGCTGGGGGTTTCCAAGGCCGCGCTGGCCAACATGCAGCAGATAGCCACGACGCTCCGCGAAACCATTCACCAATCGACGTAGGGCTTGTGCCAGCCCCAGTCTTCTTTTTAGTCTGACGATGCCCCATGCTGCTACTTCGCTCCTCACGCCCCAGACCGCCTTTGAGGCACATTTAGAGGCGTGGCGTACCGCCGGAACAGCCACGGATTTCAGTTTCGTGCACGACGCGGCGGTGTATGAATTTCCCTTCGACCCCAACCCCGCCGCCCGCCGGGTGATGGGCAAAGCGGCCATCATGGCGCTGGTGCGCACTGTGCCGCTGCTGGGTGAAGGCTGGGAATTTCACGGGCATACCTACTATCCCGGTGCCGACCCCCAAACCGTGACCGTGCAGTTTCGCGGGAGCACCACCGCGCGTTATACCGGCCGGCGCTACGAACAGCACTACATCAGCTTGGTCCAAATGTGCGAAGGCCAAATTATTCATTACTGGGAATATTGGAACCCCGACAACCTGCGCGCTGCCTTTTAGACCCGATAAATTTTTGCACCTCCGCACCACACAACCCGGCATCGTCGCCCAGAGCCGGGCCGTAGTGCTGGTCATTCCCGCCTGATTATGCCAAAACCAGTTGGCCCTTCGCCTCCGGGCCCGCTACGCCTTTTCGGCCGGCCCGATTCGCCAGAGGCGCACACCATCCGCGACTTTCTCAACCGCAGCAACGTGCCTTATGAGTGGGTCGAACTCACCAATGATGAAACGTGTATGCGGCATTTGGGCGAACCCCGCCTGGATAAGGTGCCGATGCCCGTGCTGGAGTTAGCCAGTGGCGAGCGGGTGTCTGCCCCTTCCCCGGCGGCCATCGCCGGGCAGTTGGGCTGGCTGAATAAGCCAAAGCTGAAAGAGTACGACTTGGCCATCTACGGGGCCGGGCCAGCCGGATTGAGTGCGGCCGTGTACGGGGCCTCGGAGGGGCTGCGCACGGTGTTGGTGGAACCCTTTGTGGTAGGCGGACAAGCCGGTACTAGCTCCTTGATTGAGAATTACCTGGGCTTTCCCGAGGGTGTCAGCGGGGCCGAGTTGGCAGCCCGGGCCCGCGAGCAGGCCATTAAGTTTGGGGTCGAAATTCTGCTGCTGCGGGGTGCCGCCACCGGCACCTTCAAGCCCGGGCGCGTCACGGCTACGCTCGTCGACGGCAGTCGTTTGGTGTCCCGGGCGGGCATCTGTGCTACGGGCGTGGAATACCGCCGCCTGGCCCTGGACGGGGAGGCGCGGCTCTTCAATCGGGGCGTGTTTTACGGAGCCGGGGTGAGCGAAGCTCCCATGTGCGGCGGCGAGGAGGTCTTCGTCATCGGCGGCGGCAACTCGGCCGGCCAGGCCGTGATGAACCTGGCCCGCTTTGCCCGCAAGGTCACACTGGTCGTGCGCGGGCCTTCGCTGGCGGCTACCCTGTCCGAATACCTCCTTATTCGCATTCAAGCCACGCGCAACGTGCGGGTGCTTTTCAATACGGAGGTCACGGCCCTGGCCGGCGAGGCGGTGTTGCGCCAGGTTACCCTCCGGAACCGGCTGACCAGCAAATCCCGTCGCTATGCCACGCGCCACCTGTTCGTGTGCATCGGTGGGGTGCCCAACACGGCCTGGACCGACCCGACCGCCATCATGTGCGACCCGGCCGGCTACATTCTGACCGGGGCCGACGTGCTCACCGAAGGGAAAAACCCGGCCAACTGGCCGTTGGCCCGCCCGCCGTTCTTTCTCGAAACCGGGGTGCCGGGCATGTTCGCCGCCGGCGACGTGCGCCACGGCTCCATCAAGCGCGTGGCCTCGGCCGTGGGCGAGGGCGCAATGGCCGTCACCTTCGTGCACCAGTACCTGGAAGAACAAGCGGCTCATCGCCCGCCCAAACGGCTGAAAAAGGTTTCGTCGGCAGGGCTTCCTAACCAGCCCGCTATCCAATAATCTCACATTTGTTTTTCGTTTCCTAGCTTCTTTCTCCATGAAAATCGGAATCATTGGCGCCGGCCACATCGGGGCCACCGCCGCCCGCCTGTTTATCAAAGCCGGCCACGAAGTAGCCCTAAGTAATTCTCGCGGCCCGGAATCGCTGCAAATTCTGGCCCAGGAGCTGGGGCCGTCCGCCCACGTCCTGACCGTCGACGAGGCCGCCCGCTACGGTGACATCGTACTCCTGGCCGTGCCCTGGGCTAGGCCCGAGGCTTTGCCGACGCCCGACGCGGTAGCTGGCAAAGTTGTCATCGACGCCATGAACCCTTACAATGCCGACGGCAGCATCCAAAACCTGAGCCCGTCCACGTCCAGCGGAGAAACAGCTAAACGGCTGCCCCGGGCCCGCCTGGTGAAGGCGTTCAATACCATCTGGTTTGAGCACCTGGCCGAAAACGGCAACAACAGCCAGCCAGTGGAGCAGCGCCACGCCATTTTCGTGGCCGGCGACGACGACGAGGCCAAAAACGTGGTAACGCGCCTCATCGAGCAGATTGGCTTTGCTCCCGTGGACACGGGCAGTTTGCACGATGGGGGCAAATCGCAGGAACCCAACACGTCCCTCTACAACCGCACCCTCACCGGGGCCGAGGCGCAGCGCGAGGTAGCCCAGTTGCGGGCGGTCCGCTAATCAACCTCTCCGCCCGCCATGGTTTCGTTTTCCCACTCCCCGCATGACCGTTTCACTTAATTATGTCACGATTCACGTAGGCAACGTATTTCAGACGGCGCAATGGTACCGTAGCGTGTTTGGCTTGCCCATCCGCTACGTAGCCCCCGACGGTTCCTACTGCGAATTGGACACGGGCAACGGTTTGACCGTGTGTTTTTCGGCCAACGAGTGGGTACGTCAGAGCTTCCCGCAGTTTCGCCTCAATTCCTTTCTTGACGACGCGCCCGGATTTCACCTGGCCTTTGCCACCGACGACGTGCAGCAGCTCTACGACCAAGCCCTCGAATACGGGGCCATTGCGCTCAGCCCCCCACTATTGCGGCCCTGGGGCCGGGTCGAAGCCAGCCTGCGCGACCTCAACGGCGTGCTCCTCAATCTTGTCGCGGCTCCATTCATCACCACTTTATCTATACCAGCTTAATTAAACCACCAAGCAATAATATCTTGTGCCCCACAGGGCCAGGGCGGAGGTTTTTCAGTCCGCTCGATTCATAACCCCAAGGAGCCAGGTACTGGTGGTTTCTTGGGGTTTTGCATGTCCTCAATGAAAGAAATTTTGTAAGCTCACCGCTATACCATCTTATGGTTAGTCTTATTTAATTACAAGTATGCATCCTCGCGTGAAATACGGAAATACATACCTGCCGTGCGGGTCTATATTTTTACTGCGAACTTGAAAATATATACCTGGGCCGTACATTAGAAGTCTTTTCTACCTAATCTACTGTGCGCTACGAACTGGATTTACTCGACCGTCTCATCATCGGTGACTTAGCCCCTGAACGGTTTCGACTCGACAGTTCCACTTATCATGTTGAGTTCTTGCAGAAGCGGTTTGGAGCTTACCTGCGCCACTACAAAATACAATTCCGGCAAAGTTCTTCGGAACTGATAGAATACGATACTCACGCGGAGTACGTGTTTCTCGAACTCGATGAGCTACCAGGCCTCACCGATGCCACGGCTGAGCACGATGCCGTGCTGCTCGGCCGTCTGCTTAGCGATGCGTTGCCCCGGTTGGGGCTAGCTCCCGGCCAGGTGCAACACGCGGCCTTCCGCTCCCACCAGCAGGTAGTTTTTCTGGAAATTACCGCCGCCGATGGCTGGCCTCGACTCCCGCCCGCCAAGGCCCACTATTATTATTACCACACCCGGCTGCACGACGAAGCCGTCCAGCTGCGGCGTCGCCTGCCCGTGGGAGCCCTAAAGCGCCCCGATACCGCCGTCACGTTTTACGTCCGCCACCAGCAGCAGGCGCTGCACAACCTCCTCCACCACTGCCGCCACCAGTTGGAACCAGCCCAGCGCACGCAGCTCTACGCCGCCCCGCAGGCCTTCGACCTGGCCGACATCTACCGGTTGTGCTACGCCAAGGTGGAAAAGATTCTAGGATTCGTGGAGCAAACATTCCCCGAGCACCTGGACCTCACGGTGCCACTTAGCTATTCCCGACGCATCCATGCCCTAGCCGACGTACAAACCCAGTTATCGGTTGTGCAGTTGGCCCTGCGGCAAATGGAAGACCTGCCCGACCGCGTGGGAGAGCCCCTGCAAAAGTGCCTGGGCCGGCTGCTGATTGTAGTGCAGGATACCGGTGTGTCGTACCAGGACCTGCTGTATCCGCGCCTGCTGCTGCGCATTGTGCACGAGCGCCTGCAACGGGGACGGAGCCTGAGCAGCCTCACGCTGTTCCATTTGCTAGTGCGCTATAACTTCAACAGCATCGCATTTTTCGACCTTATCACCGAACACCTCCAACTGGAAATTTATGCCGCCGCGACCACGGCCGACCGGCTGCACATCGTGGCCCGCTACCTTAAAATCTACAAGCAGCTGCAGTCCGGTACCGCCTTGGCCTATGCCCAATCCCTGCCGCCGCTGCGCGAACAAATGGTAAACTGGCTGAAGGAGGAGCGCGACTACCTTCGCAGCCAGCCCGAACCCGTGCCACCGCCCGCCAACTTGGAACTACTGCCCGAATCGGCCCGCCTGCCCACCACGTTTTCGGTGGCCCAGTTGGCCTTTTTCCATCGCGTCTTGCACGACACCGGTTTCTTTCGCAACGAAAGCCAACGCGCTACCTTTCGATTCATTAGCGCCCACTACCGTACGCCCCGGCAAGAGCAGATTTCCGAAAAGAGCGTGGCCGACAAGTACTACAACGTCGAGGAGAGCACCTACCTGGCTGTGAAGGAAGCCGTGGGCAAGATGATGAGTTACTTGCTCAAAAACCCTCCATCCAAGTAGGATAGGCCGTTATTCCTGCAAGTGGCTCTCTAACCCATGCTGGTGCAGCAGGCCGTAGAACTCCTTTAAGGCCCGGTACCCAAACTTCGGCCGGGCTAGCAAGTCAGCAACCGTGTATTGATTTAATACTTCTCCCAGCGGCTGGTCCACTATTCCGTCCAGCGCTGCTATCAACTCGGCACTCAGCCCCAAAGCCCGGACGGGTTGTAGCAAGTGCGCGGATGTTGGGTCGGAGGAAGCCACTGAAGAAGGCGCAAGTCATGCGTCGAAAAGACGGGGTTTGTCTGAGCAGTATCGGAAGCCGTCTAAAAAGCCTGGGATGTTTACTGTTCTTATTGGCCTGCACAGGCATATGAATTGTATGAATATACAGCAGCTAAATTAACGATATGCACGTTGAAACAGATTGGAGTAAAATTATTATTCAAAATAAATTAACTGATAGCTAGCATATTACCAAGGGT